>MPNB01000085.1 GCA_002238805.1 Rhodothermaceae bacterium bin80
CCTAAATTACCCCAGACTGATTCAGTAAATCTCAGTAGTCCATATCCCCGAAAAAAAAATCGACCGAAAACGGGAATGGGGAAATTCCGTACTTCCAGAGCACTATGAAATGGCGAACTTGGGTTCTGTGCATCTTGAAGAATAGACGGGGCGGTGCGAGGCGGTCGCCTCATCAGTTTTCCTTCCATGAATTCGAAGAATTGAACAATCCAGCGAAAAAGGTGAAGCATTGACTTGACAAAAGGGGGAGCAACCAAAGGACGAGCTGAGGAGCCTAATGATCCACCCGCTATTCCGAGCAGCACGCCAATCAACACAGTAATAACAGGGATCAGTACACTCGGAATGCCCCCGAAAAGCCCTCCGATGAGATGTAGCAGGCGTTGAGTTGGAGCCGATGCCACAATAAATGCATGTGCTACAGACAACCCCCAGGATAGTCCTACAGCAATCCCTCCGGCAAGCCATCCTCTCTTACTACCAAGAACCCCCGCTATGATACCCCCAGCGATACTCCAAGTCCATCCAAACATCAGGTGGAATGCAAGAGCTATTACGGTACCCAGCAGAAGCCTTAGAGTCATGCGTCCCTACACTTTTGAGCAAACCTGGCAATGCGGCGACTTGCTTCGGCTACCTTATCATCGGCCGTGGCATAAGAACAACGTACGAATCCTTCACCGCTTGGACCAAAAGCATCGCCTGGTACCACAGCTACAGACTCCTCATGAATCAAACCCTGTGCAAAGTCCTCCGAGCTCAGACCCGTTGATCGAATATCAGGGAAACAGTAAAAAGCTCCCTCCGGCTCAAACGTACTGAGTCCAGCTGCCCGTAAACCATCCACAAGTACCCGCCTGCGGCCATCGTATGCCTGGCGCATACGCTCAACGTCAGGGCCGCATTCCTGAATCGCAGCGAGTGCACCGTACTGGGCCATGGTTGGTGCACTCATGACCATATACTGATGCACCTTATAGAGCCCAGTATAGATTGAGCGTGGTGCAACAGCATAACCTAGTCGCCAGCCGGTCATGGCATATGCTTTCGAAAAGCCTCCCAAAATAATACTCCGTTCACGTAGGGATTCAATCGCCCATGCACTGGCATGTCCGGTCAACTTCGCTTCACCGTAAATGAGTTGATCATAAATCTCATCCGAAAGCAGTATAAGGTCGTGTGCTTCCGCTAAGGCAGCGATTTCCTCAAGTGTTTCCCGTTTCAGGACAGCCCCCGTAGGATTATTCGGATAACCTATAAAAATCATCCGGGTATGTGGAGTTATCCTGCTGGCAATATCTTCAGCTGTAACTTCGAAGTTCTTTTCTGCACTGGTCGGTACATGTACTACTCGACCATGTGCAAACCTGGCGAGAGGGCCATAAGACACAAAGCATGGCTCCGGTATCAGTACTTCATCCCCGGGATTAAGTAAAGCCAGCATGGCTAACTCCATAGCCTCGCTGACACCGACCGTGATCAAAACCTGATCCGCTTCTACAGGATATCCATACAGACCATTGAGATGCGCTGCAATTGCTTCACGAAGCTCGAGCAGTCCGGCATTGGAGGTGTAACCCGTCTTGCCTGCCGCTAACGAGGCAACCGCTGCATCAATAGCTGCATGTGGTGTCACAAAGTCAGGCTCGCCTATCCCCAGCGAAATCACGTCTTCCATCGTAGCCGCAATGTCAAAGAAGCGGCGAATCCCGCTGGGAGGAACTGACTGGATATGTTTGGCAAGCATCCTTAGGGTATTTTAGACGAATTCAACCCCCTGTGCCAAGGGGAGATTTTTGCCGTAATTAATAGTGTTCGTGGCACGGCGCATGTAGTTCTTCCATGCATCTGAGCCACTTTCGCGTCCACCTCCCGTTTCTTTCTCACCTCCGAATGCTCCACCGATTTCCGCCCCGCTGGTACCAATGTTCACGTTGGCTATACCACAATCGCTGCCGGACGGGCCACAGAAAATTTCTGCCTCCAAAACATTGTCCGTAAATATCGCACTGGCAAGACCTTGGGGCACTCCATTCTGGATATCAATTGCCTCCTCCAACTGGTCGTATTCGTGTACGTAACAGATCGGTGCAAATGTTTCTGTTTGAACAATACGAGCATCGGAAGGGATCTCGACCAGAGCAGGGTGTACATAAGTCCCGCCTGCAGGCACCCCTGCGGTTACGCGTCCACCACCATGAACTTTCCCCTCCTGTTCGATAGCCAGAGCCAGTGCTGTGTCCATTGCAATTGCGGCATCGTCATCAATGAGAGGTCCAACCAATACCCCGGCATCACGTGGATCCCCTATACGTATTGATGCCCACGCGCTAAGCAGGCGTGAAACCAACTTACCCTTAATACTCTTGTGAACAATAAGGCGGCGCAGTGTAGTACACCGCTGCCCCGCCGTACCGACTGCAGCAAAGGTGATGGCTTTTACAGCAAGGTCAAGGTCTGCACTGGATGCAACGATCAGTGCATTATTGCCACCTAACTCCAATAGTGACCGGCCAAGCCGTCTGGCTACACGCTGACCTACAGCCCGGCCCATTGCTATTGATCCAGTTGCCGAAATGAGCGGCAGCTTGGGGGAATCGACTAGGGCCTCACCCACAACCCGCCCACCATTTACCACTACACTCAGGGCATCCGGGGCATCTTCAAAGTCACGGATGACCTTCATAAGCAGATTATGACATGCCAGCGCGCAGAGTGGGGTTTTCTCGGAGGGTTTCCAAACGACTGGGTCTCCACAGACCAATGCGAGAGCAGCATTCCATGACCACACAGCAACGGGGAAGTTGAATGCCGAGATCACACCCACCGCTCCCAATGGATGCCACTGCTCCATTAGCCGGTGTTGTGGACGTTCGCTTTGAATCGTCAGGCCATAAAGTTGGCGGCTCAATCCGGTAGCAAAATCGCAGACATCGATCATCTCCTGCACCTCTCCTTCTGCTTCTGATCGAATTTTACCTGCTTCCAAGGTTATCAATGCCCCCAATTCTTCCTTGTATTCACGCAACACCTGACCGAATTGTCGGACAAGTTCTCCGCGGCGAGGGGCCGGGACATTCCTCCAGAGAAGAAACGCCTCGTGTGCGGCCTGACAACCAGCTTCCACCTCCGCCGGAGTAGCGGTACCGACCTGCTGAATTAGACTCCCATCAATTGGGCTGCAAACATCCATAGGAGGCGCACCGCCTGAATGTATAGATTCACCTATTGCCAATCCGGGCCCTCGGCCCGATATTCCAAGAGAATCAAGAAGAGAGTGTGTGTTCATCTCAGTGTATTGACACTTAAACAAGATTTATATAGACGGAATATGAGATGCAGGAATGAGGGCAGTTTCATAGTCTCGCTCGCATTATTCTCAAAGCCGCGGCAAACAGAGTAAGAGACACCAGGTGATCTCCTCTTCGTTATTTGGCAGATCTGTCTCTTAGGCCATGTAAAAATCTCTAGAATACGGGGTTACGACGTGGCTTGCCTTGATAGGAGTCAGCTCTTTCTTCCGTTTATACTGCTGGTAATGTCCTTGGTAGAAACCTCTGGCTCGAATAGGAACATGGCAACCCTCAAACTTGCATATGGAATTCTTTTTACGCATGGTTTCCTATGCCGCCGGGTACGGATATTTATTATGCGCTTCAGTACTCATCAAAATAATAGGACCGCGAATTGAGCAGTGTTGCCTATGATTTTTTACTCCCCAGCTTGGGGAGGTGTTAGCTTGTTTCGTCCCTAAGCTTTTTGAGCGACTCAAGTCCACTTAACTCTCCAATTGTAGTTGGGCCGCTTGTAGCCTGTTCACGCTTGCTGTGCTTACGAACAGCCTTCTCCTCTTCACGGCGTACTACGCGCTTAGCGTCGCGTTCACTCTGCTGGATTTGAGCCTTTTCCTGCCGCTGCTTGGCGGTTTCGCTCATCACGATCTCTTTCTGGTTCGCATCCAGCCGGATCACCCGCAGCTCGAGTTCATCTCCCTCTTGGTACGGAGGGAAGCCCGTGTTTGACTTGTTCTTGAGCTCACGAATGGGTACGAAAGCCTCAACCTCAAGGGGTAATTCTACCGTCAACCCTTTGCGCTCAACCCGCACAATTTTAGCTTTATGATCTGTGCCTGACTCATAGACCGTTGCGAGGTTTGTCCACGGGTTCGTTTCAATCTGTTTGTGACCGAGCGCAATCCGCTGACGTTTCTCATCAACGTCAAGCACAACGACCGATATTTCCTGTCTTTTCTTAACGAGCTCGCTGGGGTGGCGAACCGTTTTGGTCCAGGACAGATCGGATATGTGCACCAGGCCGTCAATTCCCGGTTCGATCTCAACAAAAACGCCAAAATGGGTGATATTCCGCACATGACCACGAAGCACCGTGCCTGGAGGATAGCGCATCGCAATGCCCTCCCATGGGTTTGTCTCGAATTGCTTCATGCCGAGAGAGATCTTTTTCGTGCTATGATCAATACTCAGCACTGATACTTTCACGATCTGACCGAGTGAAACACGTTGCGATGGATGGCGGATGTGGCCTGTCCAACTCATTTCTGAAACATGCACGAGACCCTCGATGCCCTGCTCTATCTCAAGGAAGGCACCGTAGTCTGTAATGGAAACCACCTTGCCTTCCACGACATCCCCTGGTTTGTAGCGGTCTTCAATATTTTCCCAGGGATGTGGCTGGAGCTGTTTCAGTCCCAGCGAAATGCGCTGACGCTCCTTATCATAGTCAAGCACAACGACCTTCAGATTTTCATCAAGAGACACCACCTCTGTCGGATGGGATACCCGTCCCCAAGTGAGATCTGTTATATGGAGCAGACCATCCACACCACCCAGATCAACAAATACGCCAAAGTCCGTGATGTTCTTGGCCATTCCCTCCAGGACCTGTCCGGTTTCCATAGTGGAAAGAATGCTCTCACGCTGTGAGGCAAGGTCGCGTTCAATGAGCGCTTTATGTGAAACAACTACGTTCTCATTGTCTGCATTTATCTTGACGATCTTGAATTCCATTCTGCGATCGAGATAGGCATCAAAATCACGTACAGGTCGCATATCGATTTGGGATCCTGGTAAAAATGCCTCCAAGCCGTCAATGAGATCAACAATCATTCCCCCCTTGATACGGCGGATTATCGTTCCCTCCAGTACTGTTCCATTCTCGAATGCATGTTCAATTCGTTCCCAACGACGAACTTTTTCTGCTCTCTCTTTGCTGAGTTGGAGCTGACCATGGTAATTTTCGAGCCGTTCGACATACACTTCGAGCGTGTCTCCCGGATTGACCTCACCTTCGAATTCATTCCTAGAGATGATGCCGTCACTCTTAAATCCGATATCAATAACGACATCCTTATCACTGACTGAAATAATATGCCCGGTGATAATCTCATCTTTTAGAACCTCGTGGAGGGAGGCATCAATGAGCTGTGTCAGCTCCTCGGTCCGCATCTGCTCTGATTCACTCGCCTCCTGTTGTTCATTCAGCTCAGAAAGCGCAATGGTCTCTCCCAGGATATCACCGGTGTATCCGATTCGCTCCACCTCTTCGCCGGAATCTTCGGGGTCTGCAGGCGCCTGTAGTTCATCTTCTGGTTGAGATGCCTCCGGTTCAGCTGTCGTTGCTTCCGGGGCTTGATCGGCTTCAGAATTTGATGGATCAGCAGGGCTGCTCTCGCCCACTTCAGCTACTTCCGCCTCCGGTTCGGTTGTTGCTGCTTCCGGGGCTTGATCGGCTTCAGCGTTTGATGGATTAGCAGGGCTGCTCTCGCTCACCTCAGATGCTTCCGCCTCCGGTTCGGTTGTTGCTGCTTCCGGGGCTTGATCGGCTTCAGAATTTGATGGATCAGCAGGGCTGCTCTCGCTCACCTCAGATGCTTCCGCCTCCGGTTCAGTTGTCGCTGCTTCCGGGGCTTTATCGGCTTCAGAGCTCGGTGGATCAGCAGGAATATCTTCGGTTACCTCAGGGGTATCAGTTTCAGAGACAACGGAGGCTGGGGCAAGGTTCTCGTTTAGTTCTTCGGGTGGAGTTGCTGCTGCTAATTGTTGTTCAGACATATTGTGTGCACCAAGTGCGCCTATGCCCGATGTTAGATATGCTCTGCGGCTTCCCTGCAGCAGACACCGGACGGAGGTTTAAAATTTTGAGTGGGCACAACGTGCAGGAAACCAGGCACCAGACGTACACATGTACCATACAAGCGAAGCTCAAACCCTCTTCAATGCTGATTGTTCTATAACATGCCTGAATATTATGTCAATCTGCTCTGCAAGCGTTAACTTGTCCGTCTCAACCAAAACTGCGTCCAAGGCTCTTTTCAGTGGAGCAATCTTTCGTTCTGAATCCTGGCGGTCCCGTTCGGCTATCGCCCCAAGCACAGATTCAAACGAGGGGGTTTCTCCCACTTGATGGAACTCAGTGAGCCGACGCTGTGCCCGCACCTCAAGTGAGGCAGTTATAAAGAACTTCAAATCAGCATGCGGAAATACCACCGTGCCCATATCACGACCTACTACCACAATACCGGGGTTAGCACCATAACGGTCACCAAACCTACGCTGAAGACCAAAAAGTCGCTTCCGAACACTTGGGAGCGTAGCAACCTGACTGGCCATTTTGGTAATTTGGGGCGTATGCAATTCTGTCGTTACATCTACTCCATCTATGTGTACATGCATGTGACGGTCGATGCAGGTGATCTCGATCTGGAATCGCTGCAAGCTGATCTCAGCGTTGTCTGCGGTACTTTCCAGTCCAGCTTCCAGGAACCCCAATGCTACGCCCCTATAGATAAGACCAGAGTCCATAAATACAAATCCCGCAGCTGCGGCAACGCCGCGTGCAGTACTGCTCTTGCCAGACGCTGCTGGACCGTCAATGGCTATAATCACTTAAACTCAGATGCGAAAGCTTCGTCATGAAGAAATTAGTCGGGTGTCTGCCAGTACCATCCGATTGGTTCCTCGCCACCCGATCACCGTTGTACTGGATAACGTGCGTTCGGTGCATAATGTGGGATCCATTTTTCGCACTTCCGATGCTGCCCTCATTGAACGTATAATACTCACTGGAATTACAGCAACCCCAGAAAATCCCCAGATGCACAAGACTGCATTAGGTGCTCAGGATACTGTACCATGGGAATACAAACAAAACGCCGTAAACTCAATCAATAACTTACGCGAATTAGGATATACAGTTGCCGTCCTGGAGCTTACCGACACTCCGACACCGACGACCGCCATTACCCGGGCAGAATTTCCTCTTTGCCTGGTGGTGGGTAATGAACTCTCAGGCGTTAGTGAGGGTCTTATAGCCAAAGCGGACTATGCGTTGGAGATTCAACAGTACGGTGCAAAACAGTCCATGAACGTAGCAGTAGCGTACGGAATTGCCGTCTTCGATCTAGTCAGGCATCTACGAGGCATATTGTAACGCATTTGCAATGAGAGAACCCTTGGACTTGCTTAGCCACTTCCCATCGATTATCGATGAGGATTGGGAAAGACTGATCCCGGAGGATCTGAACTGGCATCCCATTGAAGGGATAACAGTTCGCCCTTACTATCGACGCAGCAAGTATCCACCAAAGCACGTTTTTAATCACAGCAAATGGCTTATTCGTGCAGATGTGGAGATGAAGGATGTGGCGCGCGCACAACTTGCAGGTGCTGAGGCTCTGGGGTTCAACATCTCAGAAGAAAACGTCAAACTATCGGAAGATTTACCTATCGGTACGCTCCCGCTTTTTTTTCATGGCAGGGGAGCAACCCCCGCGTTGCTCGAAATACTTCGCACACGTGCAGCTAGTAGAGGATATGCTCCAGAGGAGCTTCGTGGTGCTGTCGATATCTCTCCTGAGTATCCAGCTTGTCAGGCCCTGGACATGGCGAAAGATACTCGGCTGTGGACGCTGCGTATTGACCTTGAGCCTTGGCATGAACAAGGTGCCACCTATGTTCAGGAGCTGGCTTGTGCACTAGCACACCTGTCAGATCTTTTGGCAAAAACAGGTCCCGGCTTTGCCACTGAACACCTGTACTTCAGTGTGCCCATTGGTGAACGTTATCTCTTGGATATTGCCCGTCTCCGTGCATTGCGCCTGGGCGCTGCTGAGGTTCTCCGCGCATATAAAGTCCAACAGCGGAAAGTAAATATAGTTGGAGTTCCAAGCCGACGTTACGAATCAGCTCTGGATCCAGAAACACACCTAATCCGACAGGCACTGCAGTGTGTTGCCGCCATACTAGGAGGCTGCAATGTAATCGCAGCCCCCAACATGGATTTGGGGCTCCAAATACAACAGCTTATGCGCTACGAGGGGCAGCTCGGGGTTGCCGCAGACGCTGCTGCAGGAGCCTGGATGATAGAGCATCTGACGGATGCTCTCGGAGCTTCTTCATGGCAGTTCTTCCAACAGATCGAAAAAACAGGAGGATTGGATCAGTCATGGCATTGGATAGAAAAGAAAATCCAGCACGCAAGCAATCAGCGAAGTGCTGCTGTGCTTTCAGGAGCCGATGTAGTTGTAGGAGTTAATACATATCTCTCCCCTGAAATACCCGAGGTTGTGCTCCCCCCCAATAGCCTTGCAACTCCCTTGGAAGCCATACGACTGCGTGCAAAAACGCTCACGACAAAACCGCGTGTTGAGGTTCAGGGCGAACACGATCCATGGCTTCGCCGCCTTTTGAGTTTATGTGCCTGTGATACTCAAAATGGACCAGCGAACGTGGTAATAACAAAAACTCCAACGGGATTCATAGCTCAAAATACCCGAGGTGAACAGGTTTCGCTCACCTCCGGCGATCCACTACATCTATCGGCGGATCAATTATTACGACTATTTAGCAGTGATGCGGCCTGATTTTTCTTCCATTCCGTACAGGAGATCCGGTGTCTCCGTTGCAATTGATCGCAAGGATCAGGATGGAACTCGTACTTGCGATGCTGCTGATCTTGAAGCATGTGAACACCTGGATTATGCGGCAGGCCTGCCGCCATTCCTGCGTGGACCTTATGCATCGATGTATGCCGGCCGTCCGTGGACGATCAGACAATATGCTGGATTCTCCACTGCAGAAGACTCAAACGCATTCTACAGAAAAGCACTCGAAGCCGGACAACGTGGACTATCGGTGGCTTTCGATCTTCCAACACATAGAGGTTATGACTCCGATCATCCAATAGCTCGTGGGGATGTAGGACAGGCCGGCGTTGCGATTGACAGCGTAGAGGATATGAAAGTGCTTTTCGCGGGTATTCCCCTCTCGAAGATGAGTGTGTCCATGACCATGAACGGAGCTGTGCTCCCGGTCATGGCATTCTTTATCGTAGCAGCAGAGACGTCCGGGGTAAGCCCTCAGCAGCTCAGTGGTACCATTCAGAATGATATTCTGAAAGAGTTCATGGTGCGTAATACATACATCTATCCTCCTGCCCCATCAATGCGCATTACAGGGGATATCATTGAATGGTGTGCCCACAATATGCCTCGGTTCAATACTGTATCAGTCAGCGGTTATCACATGCACGAGGCAGGCGCTCCCGCTGATCTGGAGCTTGCGTATACGCTCGCCAATGGGCTGGAATATGTACGTACCGGCCTAAGCCGGGGTCTGGGTATCGATACTTTTGCACCGAGGCTTTCATTTTTCTTTGGGATTGGCATGGATCATCTGGTCGAAATTGCCAAGCTCAGGGCGGCCCGGCTGCTCTGGGCCCGGCTCATAAAGCCATTTGCTCCCAAGAACCCCAAGTCTATGGCCCTGCGCATGCATTGCCAAACGTCAGGCTACAGTCTAACTGCACAGAAGCCCTACAATAATGTAGCCCGCACTACGCTTGAAGCATTGTCTGCCGTTTGTGGACAGACGCAGTCCCTGCATACCAACGCGTTGGATGAAGCACTTGCGCTTCCGTCTCCCAATGCCGCCAGAATTGCCCGTAATACCCAACTCGTGCTTCGGGAAGAGTCGAAATTGACTCATGCTATTGATCCATGGGGTGGTTCCTATGTGGTTGAGCACCTGACACATTCGTTAATCAACAAGGTGTGGAAGCATATCCAGGAAATTGAATCCATGGGAGGAATGACCAAAGCCATAGCGAATGGCCTGCCAAAGATGCGAATCGAACAAGCCGCCGCCATCAGGCAGGCACGCATAGATAAAGGCGAAGAAATTATTGTGGGAGTCAATGCCTTCCAGTCAGAATCTGCGAGCAAAATACCGCTCCTTAGAGTAAACAACGAAAAGGTACTCTCGAATCAATCAACTCGACTCGATGAGCTCAAAAAATCACGTGATGATCACCGGGTAAAAAGCTCCTTGGCAAGCCTGCGTACGGCGGCACAGGAAGGATCAAATCTCTTGGACGTTGCACTAGAATCCACGCGTGCACGCGCAACACTGGGGGAGATTACCAGTGCATTGGAGACCGTATTTGGCCGCCATACTGCCCGCAACGAAACCGCAACCGGTATTTACTCTGCCGTCATGCAAACAGACAAACCTACACATCGTGCGCGGTTGCTCTCAGACAAATTTGCGCACCAAACCGGACGCCGCCCCCGGATTCTGGTGGCCAAACTCGGACTGGATGGCCATGATCGCGGCGCACGCGTGATTGCAACAGCATTTGCCGACCTGGGATTTGATGTTGATGTAGGTCCATTATTCCAGTCTCCGGAAGAGGTTGCCCGTCAGGCCCTAGAAAACGATGTCCACATAGTAGGTATCTCCAGCCTTGCCGGTGCCCATCGAACATTGGTGCCGGAGCTCACGAAAGCCTTATCCCGCGATCAGCGGGAAGACATATTGGTGGTTGTAGGTGGTATAATTCCATCAGAGGATTATTCATTGCTCTATGACGCAGGGGTTAAATCTGTTTTCGGGCCTGGTACAGTAATCGCCGAAGCGGCCATATC
Organism: Rhodothermaceae bacterium bin80; assembly: GCA_002238805.1. Classification (GTDB taxonomy): domain Bacteria; phylum Bacteroidota; class Rhodothermia; order Rhodothermales; family Bin80; genus Bin80. Next base: position 10,943 of record MPNB01000085.1, read on the forward strand.
TATTCTGCACGACCTTCTGGACCATTCATGAGCAGAGTTCCTGATGTGCAAAACATCCTCTCAGGTGATCGCAGCAGTCTAAGCCGCGGGATTACGCTTGTAGAGAGTACACGGCCCGCCGATATCAGCGATGCCGAACGTCTGCTTAATGGAATCCTTGTCAAGACTGGTCAAGCGCTGCGTGTAGCCGTTACTGGTGCCCCAGGTGTGGGAAAAAGTACACTGATTGAGGCACTTGGGATGCACCTTGTACAGTCAGGTTACCGCGTAGCCGTGCTCTCAGTGGATCCGTCAAGCCCTCACACGGGCGGAAGCATTATGGGGGACAAAACGCGCATGCCCGAGCTTGCAAGACATGCGAACGCATTCATTCGCCCATCCCCCTCAGGAAACGTCCCCGGCGGCATTGCTAACACTACACGTCGCGCAATGCTCCTGTGTGAGGCCGCAGGATATGACGTAATCCTGATCGAAACCGTCGGTACAGGCCAAGGAGATACCCTCGTGCGTCAAATCGTCGATATAGTTCTCCTTATGGTATTGCCGAACGCGGGCGATGAGTTACAGGGAATCAAGCGGGGTATCCTGGAAATCGCAGACCTGATAGCAGTCTCGAAAGCAGACGGGACCATGATAGACCAAGCACGCCTTACTGCCAATACATACAGGCGCGCACTGCATTTATATCCTGGACGTTCCCGGGCCGTCAAGGTTATGGCGATTAGTGCACTCGAAAACACAGGGATTCCTGCAATCTGGGAAGCTATAAAGGATGTCGAGCGCGCAACGCGTGAAGATGGATATTTTGAGACGCAGCGTAATACACAAATTAAAACTGCAATGCTCGAAACCGCGAAGACACTCCTTTTGTCTGAATTTGGCGAATCCAAAATCATTGATGAGGCGGTAGAAAAATTTCAGCAGCAAGTCACCCGAGGGACGCGTACAGTGACCGATGCGGCACATGAGCTCGTTCGTATCTATCGCAATATGGATTCAAAAACCGATCTGAACGTTGAAGGATCATCCTGACCAATAAACCCAATGGCACGGCAACCAGCTGCAGCTGATTTTATAAGAACCATTATTGATCGAGATCTTGCATCTGGGGCTGTCGAACGTGTGATTGTCCGATTTCCGCCGGAGCCCAATGGGTTTCCGCATATTGGTCACGCCAAGAGCAGCACGCTCAATTTTGGGTTGGCAGCCGAGTATCAGGGGCAATGCCACCTTCGTTTTGATGATACCAACCCTGCCACGGAAGATCAGAGATACGTAGATGCCATCAAGCGTGATCTACAATGGATGGGGTTTGCCTGGGGTGAACACGAATATTATGCTTCGGATTACTTCGGAACACTGTTCGATTGGGCATGCAAGCTCATCTTGAAGGGGCTAGCCTACGTTGACGATTCCCCTGAGGACGTAATTCGGGGTATGCGGGGGACGGTTACAACCCCAGGCACGGAAAGTCCCTATCGTAACCGAGCACCGGAGGAGAACCTTGAGCTGTTCGAGGCCATGCGCGCAGGCGTGTTTGCAGATGGATCACGGGTGCTTAGGGCCAAGATTGACATGGGACATCCAAACATGAAGATGCGGGATCCGCTCATGTATCGGATTCGCCATGCCACGCACTATCGTCAAGGAGGTGCATGGTGTATCTACCCCTTTTATGATTGGGCACATGGGCAATCTGATGCCATAGAGGGCGTAACACATTCAATCTGTACGCTCGAGTTCGCCACTAACCGAGTCTTATATGACTGGTATCTTGACGCACTCGAAATTGCCCCCCGCCCACACCAGTACGAGTTTGCAAGATTAAATCTTGAATACACAATCACATCCAAGCGGAAACTACTTCACTTGGTGCAGGAAGGCATCGTGGACGGTTGGGATGATCCACGGATGCCAACTCTCGCCGGCCTCAGGCGCCGTGGCGTGCGCCCACGGGCAATCAAGACTTTCTGTAATTCTATTGGAACTACCAAGGTCGACAGCATTCACGATCCCGGATTACTAGAACACTGCGTCAGGGATGACCTGAATCATCGTGCGCCACGTGTGCTCTGTGTGCAGGACCCTTTGCCGATAACACTTACAAATTGGCCAGAGGATCACGAAGAGATCATCTCTGCGCCCTACTGGCCTCACGATGTCCCGCGTGATGGCGTTCGCTCAGTCCCATTTTCCAAGGAGTTGTTGATTGAGAGGAGTGATTTTTCCGAAGATCCTCCAAAGGGATTCCGTAGACTGACGCCTGGAGGAATAGTGCGCTTACGACATGCCTACATCATCCGCTGTAACCATGTCGAGAAAGATGAGAGGGGCAATCTGGTTCGGTTGCATTGTGAGTGGATCGAAGGAACACGAAGTGGATCCAACACTGCGCTCAAACCCAAGGGTACTATTCATTGGGTGGATGCAAAGCGGTCGCTACCGGTTATCGTCCGAGCATATGACCGATTATTTGCTCAACCTGTACCGGGAGATGATTTTTTAGAAGCCCTTAATCCCTCATCCCTTATTGAGTACAAGGAGGCACGTATTGAGCCAAGTATTGCTGACGACCCGCCAGAAAAGAGATATCAGTTTACCAGACTGGGGTTCTACTGGCGTGATCCAGAGCTTATAAACAGCCATCCCCCTGTATTTAATTGCATTGTTACTCTTCGCCAAGCTATTCAGGGTCAGACTAAATATAGTCAGCATACGTTAGGCGTTGGGCGGCCCGTCGGAGCTGTACTTCCTCGCGATTCCCAATCAAAACCGCAACCCAAAACGACTACTCCTGCGAAGAGCGAACCCAAGAGCAAACAACGCCCCCTGAGTGCTGATGAAGAGCACTGGTTGAACCAAAGTGGATTGAATGCTGCGACAGGCTTGGCTATTTATGGTATACCTGCAGCACCAGAGTTCCTTGAGGCCGCCTCAGAGTACGTTTCACGAGTATCGGTTGGGAACTGGATGGCGAACCAGCTTTTGCCTGCACTGAAAGGAGCGCCTCTATCAAGTTTGCCATTTGGCCCCTCTGAGTTTGCAGAACTGGTTCGGTTAGCAGATAACGGGAAAGCAAGTACTCACGAAGCCCGAGCTGTGCTAAAGCTCATGTTGGCGGGCGAGCGAACACCGACAAAACTTCTAACCAGTGTGCAGGCCTCGACCGTAAGTGACTCCGAGGTTCTCAGAGACATTATTGGAAACGTACTGAGCGACCATGAAGACCGTGTTCAGGCTTACATTGCGGGAAAAACCGGTCTGCTTGGCTTCTTCGTGGGACAGGTTATGAAACGGACCAATGGAAAAGCTGACCCAAGGCAGGTTAAAGCACTGGTTAAGGAAGAACTCGCAGGAAGTGCTACGTGATGCGGGTCGACATCGGCTCCCTCAGTTGTGCAAAATCCCAAATAAGCGATTCGACCCAGATTTAGTCGCATGATGCCCGTCATCATCCCAATCCTATCCTTTCAACCCTCAAAAGCCGTTCGTACACAGCGTAGAGGACTAGTACGACCAACAACAGCACACCTCCCAGTGCAGCAGCCAGACCCCAGTTGAGTGAGGTTTGCATGTGATAGGCAATCATATTGGAAATTAATTGCCCATCACTTCCCCCTACCAGTGCGGGCGTAATATGGTATCCGATCGCCAAGATAAAGACGAGAAGAGCACCGGCCCCCATTCCTGGGAGCGACTGCGGCCGGTAGACACGCAGAAATGCCTGCCGACGTTGTCCAACGAAGCCGCTGCATCCATCATGGTGTTCCCGTTGATTGAGACGGTCGCAGTTTCGCCGGCACAAACTATGGCCGCTTCCCCGAAGTGGAACGATCTTTTAGGGATTTATAAAGCAAGGTGAATCATGGGAAACCTTCTACCACGTTGTGTAGTACGGATCGCAGGACTTGAGAAAATTCAAGTGCATGGTTTGTATCCATGCGGATAATGCAGACCAAACATGTCTGCAAATAGATCGAGGCCTCCGGGATTGGGGCATCTGCGCGGCGAGGGGCGTTCACGTTAGTGACCCCTATGACCCGTGAAATTGAAAGCAAGGTTGCACCCATGTGGTTGCACCTTGCTTTATAATTCCCATCTTTTATCCTGATAGACAGACACATCCTGCCACTTAGATGCCCAACTGGTGTTTCACATCACCAAAAGCGGTGATAGCTTTGTCCAGTTCCTCACGGGTGAGAGCGGCTGACATCTGCGTGCGAATGCGGGCCTTACCGTTTGGTACTACGGGATAAGAGAAAGCAACCACATAGATGCCGTGTTTCAGCATCTCGTCAGCAAACTTGGCAGCCAACGCTGCATCATATAGCATCACGGGCACAATCGGGTGCACGCCGGGCAGCAGATCGAAGCCAAGTGCCTCCATGCCTTGCCGAAAGTAGGCTGTATTGTCTGCGAGCTGTTCGCGCAGACCATTGGACCGGGTCACAAGCTCAATAGCCTTGAGCGCACCTGCCACAACTGGTGGAGCGACTGTGTTTGAGAAGAGGTAAGGCCGTGAACGCTGGCGCAGCAGCTCAATGATTTCCTTGCGGCCACTGGTGTAGCCACCGCTTGCGCCGCCCAGTGCTTTGCCAAGCGTGCTGGTAATAATATCAATCCGATCGATTACGCCGCAATGCTCATGCGTGCCCTTGCCGCCCGCACCGATAAAGCCGGTTGCATGGCAGTCATCAAAATGCACAAGCGCATTGTATTTTTCAGCAAGATCACAGACCTTGTCAAGCTGGGCGATATAACCGTCCATGGAGAAGACGCCGTCGGTAGTAATCAGCTTATAGCATGCACCAGCAGCGTCGGCTTCCTTCAGCTTGGCTTCAAGGTCCTCCATATTGTTGTTTTTGTAACGGTAGCGTTTTGCTTTCGAGAGTCGAATCCCATCAATGATACTGGCGTGATTGAGCTCATCCGAGATCACCGCGTCTTCCGGGCCAAGGATGGTTTCAAACAAGCCACCATTGGCGTCAAAGCAGCTTGGGTAAAGAATGGTGTCCTCAGTGCCTAGGAAGTCACTCAATACATCTTCAAGCTGCTTGTGCAGGGTTTGTGTGCCACAGATGAAGCGCACGGATGCCATGCCGTAACCCCAGTCTTTCAGACCCTGCATCGCAGCAGCGTTCACTTCCAGGTGCTGGGCGAGGCCCAGATAATTGTTGGAACACAGGTTGATAACTTCGCTGCCGTCAGAGATGCCAACCCTCGCGCCCTGTGGTGTGGTGATCTGGCGTTCGTTTTTGTAAAGGCCCGCGTCCCTGATACCGTCCAGCTTGACGTTCAAATGATTTTTAAAATCTCTATGCATGGCGTATCCTCACGTTTCCCAGTTTAAAACAACTTTGCTGGCTTCACCCGCATTCATCAGGTCAAACCCCTTCTGAAATTCCTGATACGGTAACCGGTGAGTGATCACCGGCGTAATATCCAGCCCGTTTTCAATCATAGCCGACATTTTATACCAGGTTTCATACATCTCACGGCCATAAATGCCCTTAATCGTCAACATGTTGAAGATGACGGTTTCCCAATTGATCTCAGCGCCTTTGACCGGAATACCAAGGATAGACACCTTGCCGCCGTGGCACATATTTTCGATCAGGTCGCTGAAGGCCGTGCTGTTGCCGGACATCTCAAGTCCTACATCAAAGCCCTCGATCATTCCGAGTTCAGCCTGCACATCCTTAAGGTTTTGGCTACGGGCATCAACTGTATGAGTGGCCCCAAGTTTTTTTGCGATCTCCAGCCGTTCCGGGATCACGTCGGTGATCACTACATGGCGCGCGCCAGCATGGCGACAAACAGCGGCAGCCATCGCGCCAATTGGCCCGGCACCGGTGATCAGCACATCTTCACCAAGTAGATCCCATTGAAGGGCAGTGTGAACGGCATTGCCTAGCGGGTCAAAAAGCGAGGCCACATCAAGGTCAATACCGGGGCGGTGTTCCCACACGTTGGACATCGGAAGTGCTACATATTCCGCGAAGGCGCCTGGCCAGTTCACACCGATTCCACTGGTGTGTGCACACAGATGTCTGTGGCCCGCCATACAGTTGCGGCAGCGGCCGCAAACCACATGACCTTCACCTGAGACGATCTGGCCGGGGTGAAAATCAATGACGTTGGAACTAATTTCGACAATCTCACCGACGAACTCGTGGCCAACCACCATGGGAACGGAAATTGTTTTCTGGGCCCAGTCGTCCCAGTTGTAGATATGCATGTCGGTGCCGCAGATCGCAGCACGTTTCACTTTGATAAGGACGTCATTGATGCCGAGTTCAGGCTCGGGCACATCCATCAGCCATAGACCAACGTCAGACTTTTCCTTGACGAGCGCTTTCATCATGAAGGTTCCACCCCAGTTGAAGAATCGTCCATAGACAGCTCTACGATAGTGATCGAAATTCCATCATACTGAACTTGATTAATCCGAAGTACAAGATATTTTTCCGATATAATAGCGTCTATCAAACTTCCCGAGTTTTGTTGCGCTACAGGATAAAGCCTCCTGCAAAACCCCTAAATTTGGCGATTAATTGAATCTCACAAGTCTCCGTTTTCTGGTTAAGCAACGAAAGACGGGCCTGCCACCGATCGCCAGGGCCTTGGCCGCCGAAGGCGATCTGGACGAAGCCCTTGAGATTCTAGTGACCCTGGTGGAGTCAAAACAACGTGCGGCGGAACGGAATGAACCGGGATGGTTCGACAGCTTTTATGGGGCTCTTGCCTCGTTCGTGAGGCTTGTGGAGGCCCGCATCGAAGCCGGCGATGTGGAGGGGCTCTGACGGCGGCCAACCGTCTAGGCCCCGAGGGCTACACGGGAGGCCGAATGTTCACCTGCATCGTTACGGAGCAAGCATGGCTGGGAGACCATGCAGGCGCTCTGGCAACTGCACTCAGAATTCCAGCCATAGGACATGCATACGTCAGCATTGAAGCATTGACCATCATCGCGTTTTCGTTCCCAGAGTCAGATGATGTGAGGCACGCCATTGAGGAACTTCAGTTGGCAGCCACCCCCATTGGCCTCACCATGGCATATGCCGCTCTACGCGACTGGCATCGGTCGATAGGCTTCGCCGTGACCCTTGAGGAATGAAGGCCTCAGGCAGCGCTACATTGTATCCTCAGAATGTTTGGTTCACCCAGCGACCTGAATTGTTTGACGCAGGTCGATCTCTGACAACGCGGGCATAATCCTCGACCTGCCGATCCCGCTGACCTGGGGCAGCCTGGATTGACGTGTCGCGACCATGATGCTGAAGTTACCCCTATTTCGAACCTGATCGGGCTTTTGTGGGGATCAATTCCAGTCTTAAAGGCTCGAGCGCATATTTCGATAAGTCTCCGTCAACATCAGAGTCTCGGCCGTCGCCTCGGGCCGATTGCCTCCTCGGTACACACGCGCTAACCACGAGCCCGCAACCGCAAGAAAGACAGGAGATGAGATTATACCTGATCTGTCTACAATTTACGCTATTCTGGAACATTCCGACGCTTATTCAATGATCAGAAGTCAGGCTGAATAGCTAGTGCTTGCCCGAAAATATAACTCTTGGTTGGTTTAGCGTGTTTCTATAGGGGTTTTTGGTGATTTTTGGCCGTATTTCGGCCCATATGGCCTGTTTTTGGCGTCTGGGGGCCCTCTTAACCTCGGAGCTTATTCTGGCGAATGTTGCGCTGCATCTGGGTAATTCGGGGATGATTTGGGCGTAAATCCCCTG
>MPNB01000086.1 GCA_002238805.1 Rhodothermaceae bacterium bin80
ATACGACGTGACCAAGCCACCACCCCCTCGAATTGATACCTCAGACGTACGCAAACCAGGGCCATGACGCCCTTAACTCAGCCGAAATAGGTGTTTTCTGGCAGACACTAGCTACCAACTCAGTCGATTCTATTCAAATTGTGACCAAATATCCAGTAGACTACTCCCGGGTTGATCATCCAATTACTGTACTGTATCTGTGGGATGCTTTGGTTAAGCCCTTGAATTAAGCCCGACTTCCTTCTCTGCGCCTCAACCAGCCTACCGTCAGCAGCAAAAGCACCGCAAACACAATCAAAAACGTTGCAATAGCCAAAATCGCCGGGCTGATCTGCTCTCTAATCCCCGACCACATCTGGCGTGGGATCGTGCGTTGCTCAACACCGGCCATGAACAGAACTACAACAACTTCATCAAACGACACGGCGAAAGCAAACAGAGCACCTGAGATTACTCCAGGAGCAATCAATGGAAATTGCACGCGCCGGAAAATAGTCCATGGAGCCGCCCCTAAGCTCGCTGCCGCATTATTGAAATTAGGATCGTAGCCGGCCAGTGTTGCAGTGACCGTAACGACGACAAAGGGGACACCTAACGCCGCATGAGCCAAGATAATACTCAGATATGTCTGACCTAATCCAAGTTCCGAATAGAAGAAAAACATTCCGGCTGCAGCAATAATCACGGGGGTGACCATCGGCGAAATAATAACCCCCATGATTGCCCGTCGTGCAGGCATGGCTGAGCTTGCGAGCCCGAGTGCCGCCATAGTACCAAGGAACGTGGCCAGTATCGTCGCGCTAACGCCAATGACTAGACTGTTTACTAAACTCCTCACCCAAGCCTCACTATGAATGATCTCGCGGTACCACCTCAGCGACCAGGCGTCTGCATCAAGACGTAGCATCTCCTCGGTGAATGTGAAGTAAGGCTCGGCATTGAAGCTGAGAGGAACGATTACGATGATGGGCGCTACCAGGAACACAAACACAAGTGTGCAAAATCCCAAATAAGCGATTCGACCCAGATTTAGTCGCATGATGCCCGTCATCATCCCAATCCTATCCTTTCAACCCCCAACAGCCGTTCGTACACAGCGTAGAGGACTAGTACGACCAACAACAGCACACCTCCCAGTGCAGCAGCCAGACCCCAGTTGAGTGAGGTTTGCATGTGATAGGCAATCATATTGGAAATTAACTGCCCATCACTTCCCCCTACCAGCGCGGGCGTAATATAGTATCCGATCGCCAAGATAAAGACGAGAAGAGCACCGGCCCCCACTCCCGGGAGCGACTGCGGCCAGTAGACGCGCAGAAATGCCTGCCTAGGAGTTGCACCAAGCGAAGCTGCTGCGTTCATCTGGGTTTTGGGGATTCCGCGCATCACCGAGTAGAGAGGCAAAACCATGAAGGGCAGGAGCACATGGGTCATGGCCACGATAGTTCCAGTCATGTTGTAGATCATGGCCAAACGCCCGTCATTGCTTATCAATCCAACCGTAACCAAAAACTCGTTCACAACTCCCTGTGTCTGCAGCAACACGATCCATGCGGTTGTGCGCACCAGGAGTGAGGTCCAGAATGGGACCAGTACCAAGATCAACAGCAAATTCGAACGACTGGGTGTCGAACAGGCAATCAGATGTGCGATCGGATAGCCCAATATCAGACATAGAAGTGTAATAAGGCCGCTAATCATCAAAGTCCGCCCGAACAGCCGTAGATAGATACGCCGTTCTTCGGGCTGTCTGGCCACCGAACCGTCGGACAGACGTTGCAGGTCCAGGGCATTCCAGTAATGGCGCGCTGTGAAACGCTCTCCTGTGGCTTGGACTGCATACCAAGTTGCAGGATCGGCCCAGATGGAATCAATGGCCGTCATTGACTCGCGCCAAGGACCCTGCTCGATGTCTCGCAACTCTCGTCCGGTGCGTGTTATCACACTTCGAAGTCCTCCCTGCACCCGGTTGATCCTGCTTGCCACCTGACCGAGCGTGCGCTCTGTTCCCGCGCGCTCAATTTCCTTAGCCGCGGCAGCATATACGGCTTCTGGCGGAAGTTCTCTCCCATCCCAATCTTCAAGTAACTCCAACGTTTCAGGTAGTATATCGGCGACCACAGGGTCGTAGACACTACGTAGCAACATCGTCCCTAAAGGGGCAACGAAGGTCACCACAATGAAGATCAAAAGCGGAGCAACAAGACCAAGGGCTCGCAACCGTGCACGGTATCCTGGACCACCAGACAATTTTAGAGGGCCAGCCATGCGCTAAACCGCTCGTTCATTTCGTCCTGATGATCGGCCCACCAAGTCCAGTCATAGTGTAAAGCGTGCGCTGCGTTGGCGGGGCTGGCCGGCATGTGTGGCTCCATGTCTACACCGGCCGTTACATGGGTCGTCACGAGTGGTGCCCCCGACTTACGTGCAGGGGAATACGATATCCGATTAGAGATTCGCGACAATGATTCAGCGCTGGTTGCAAACATGATGTATTTCAAAGCATCTTCAAGCCGGGGGGTGCCTGCAACAATCGAGATCTGTCCAATGGAAAGTAGCTGTCCATCCCACACAATTACGAACGGCTGATTCTCAAGAACCTGCGCATTGAAAATGCGGCCGTTATACGCAGTAGACATAATCACTTCCCCGTCTGCTAGCATTTGCGGCGGCTGGGCACCTGCTTCCCACCAAACCACCTCGTCTTTGATCATATCAAGTTTAGCAAAGGCACGATCAAGCCCTTCGGGTGTGCTCATCGTAGCGTACACCTGATCCAGGGGCACTCCGTCGGCGATTAATGCAAACTCTATATTTACCTGTGGGACGCGCCTCATTCCTCGACGACCGGGGAAGGTCTCTAGGTCAAAAAAGTCAGCCATCGTGCTGGGCTTGGTAGTAGAAAGGATATTCTCCTCGTTGTAGGCGTACACCGTCGACCAGTAGAGATTGCCTATTCCACAGTCGCTCCAGCTTTCGGCCGAGAAATCTTCAGCAGCTGGGGTTCCGTCGGGACTAGGCGGTAGTAGGTTGATGTCCAATGGTTCCAGAAGCCCTTCGTCACACCCCCGTACTGCATCGGCTATCTCCAGATCCACTACATCCCAGTGAATATCCCCGATTTCCACCTGCGCACGGATCTGAGCAAGACCTCCGTTGTAGTCTTCAACCGCAACGCGAATATCACTCTCCTCGGTGAAGGGAATATTCACGCCCTCATCAACGGCTCGCCCGTATGACCCCCCCCAGGATACTGCCGTGATTGAGCGCGGCTCATCCGTTCCACACGCAGCAACAAACGAGAGGAGCAGGAACAACAAGCCAAATGATCTAGTGCGATAATTCATGACTTTAGTCTTTTAGAATCATTCGTGGTTGAGCGCGCGGCAGTCAACGGTCGTCCATCCAAGGCGAACGGAATCGCCTGTGACCCATCCTCCATGCCCCACGATATTTGGAATTGTGGCAACAAAATCCTCTCGACCACATGTGGCCAGACGTACGCGCAATTGATTGCCTAGGAACGTCAAATCCTCTACCGTAGCATTCACTTCGTTCCTGTAGCGACCTGCCTCTGGATTAATCTTGACGCGCTCAGGTCGAATAGAGAGGGTTACGTTGTCTCCCACCTTGCACGGTGCCACTTTTAGTGCGTGAACTATCTCACCACCTGTATCTACCTCGTAGACATTATCCTCTTCTGACGTTCCCAAAATACGTCCGTGGAGTTGGTTACTCTCACCAATGAAGCTGGCGACAAAGCTGCATGTGGGTTCTTCGTATAGCCCTTCGGGCACCGCAATCTGCTCAATGACACCTTCGCGTAGGACTGCGATCCGGTCCGACATGACCATAGCTTCCTGCTGATCGTGTGTAACATATACCACGGTCACTGCCAAGGTACGGTGGATGCGTCGTATCTCATATTGCATTTCGTCGCGCAGACTACGGTCAAGTGCACCCAAAGGCTCATCCATCAGCACCAAGGTGGGCTCAAAGACTAGGGCCCGCGCAATCGCTACCCGCTGTTGCTGACCGCCAGAAAGCTGGCTTGGGCGGCGATCGGCAAAACCTTCAAGACGGACCAAGCGCAAAACCCGCTCAATCCGCTCCCTACGTTCCTCCACGCCCATGCGACGCACCTCCAATGGAAACGCGAGGTTAGCGCCAACTGTCATATGGGGAAAAAGTGCGTAGTTCTGGAAGACCATCCCAATCCCACGCTTGCGTGCCGGCAGGTCATGGATAGGTCGCCCATCAAGCAGAATCTCGCCCGCTGTAGGTGCCTGGAAACCGGCAAGCATCATCAGAATGGTGGTTTTGCCGGATCCCGACGGACCCAACAGTGTCACAAACTCGCCGGTGCGTATGCTAAGATCAAGATCCTTGACGACCATAGTGCGACCGTCGTAGCTCTTGCTGACGCCCCTGAACTCAACATGGGCATTGTTATTGTTCTTACCCACGGCGTCGCTGAACGTGTCGCGGTGAATCTTTCCACCTGTTTCGGTCAAAATCTCTATCGTCTTAGCCGTTGCCATTCAACGGGATGCAGAAATGCTAGTTCCGCCGACATAGTCCTTAGCGACTATTTTTCGGTACAGTCCCCTTGGGAGGAATTCACGAAAATTATCTCGTGTCCGGCCTTTTGGAACGCTCTACGCGCTGCAGCTTGGTTACGCATCAAAATATAGTCGGTATCGTACGTGGCCACAGCAAGCATAGGAATATTTGCATCAGACAAAATAGTTGTCAGTTCAGACAGAACCCCCACAGTATCAAAGCTGAATGGGCCTTTGCAGCCGAATAGATACCACCCGCGCTCGGCACGTTGAATCGAAGGAACGGAATGTTCAGGACATATCACTGAGAGTTCTTCAGGAGTTCGCGTGATTGAGGTAAAGCGACCGTGTATAGCCCAAGCAGGCACCTCGTCCTCGGGCGAAAGACGAACTATAGCATAGGATTCGGGATATTCTATAAGCACCATTACCCAAGCCTCGTTACCGCGTTCCGGAGTCGGCGCACAGATGTGCGCCGCCCCAGTACACGAAGTAGCGCAAATAATCCGGGACCTGCGGTTGTGCCGCTCACAGCAAGTCGAACCGGATGAATAATGCGCCCTGCCCCAACCTTACGACTCGCAGCTAAATCCCGAAGTTTGAATTCCAGGGTTTCTTCGTTAAACGATCTGAGAACATCCAAACGAGCGGCGTAGTCATCTACCAGACTGGCGGCATCCGATTTCCATCGTTTCCTGATGCCTACTGGATCAAAAGTGACGGGATCCACGAAGCAATAAGAGAAATGGGTAACCAAATCCTGAGCCTGCTGCAATCGATCATGGACAAGGAAACAGACATCACGTAAGTAGTCATCCTCCACAATCATTCCATGCTTCTCCAGAAACGGCCTGACCCGTTCCAGTAACACCTCTATATCCAGACGTCGAAGATGTTGGGCGTTGAACCAACCCAATTTATCTAGATCAAATTTTGCCGGTGCAGAACCAACCCGTTCAAGAGAAAACACCGATGTCAACTCTTCAAGTTCAAACACTTCATCCTCTGTCCCAGGATTCCATCCCAGAAAGGCAAGAAAATTTATTACAGCTTGCGGTTCAAACCCTTTTGCTCGATAATCACGTACATTGATCGGAATACCTTGCCGCTGTGCACTTCTTTTGGAAAGTTTCCCCCCCGTCGGACTCAGGATTAATGGCAGATGTGCCATTGCAGGAGGCTGCCAGCCAAACGCCTGATAAAGCAGAATATGCTTGGGCGTAGAAGGAATCCATTCATCGCCCCGGATTACGTGAGTGATGGCCATGTGTTGGTCATCAACCACGTTTGCCAGATGATAAGTCGGCATACCGTCTGACTTGACCAGAACCTGGTCATCAATATTTGCAGAGTCCACGCTAACCGATCCCTTAATCAAGTCATTAAACTGAACGGTTACGTTCTCGGGTACACGCAACCTTATAACATGCTCCTCCCCCGACTCCAGCCGCATCCTGACTACTTCTTCCGAATGGGTCAGGCTATTATCCATTTGTAATCGGGTGCTAGCATTGTAGGCTTCATTGTTTTTTCGCAGTTCTGCAATGGAGCTTGACGTATCAAAAGCGTAGTACGCATGCCCTGAGTCCACCAATGACTCTGCGTGTTTACGATATAAGTCCTGACGCTCTGATTGGCGGTAAGGAGCGTAAGGCCCTCCCAACATCGGGCTTTCATCGACCTCTAATCCACACCATTCCAGGGCTTGAACAATATCATCCTCCGCATCTTCGACGAATCTAGTGCGATCAGTATCCTCAATGCGCAAGACTATATTTCCACCCTGACTGCGTGCAAAGAGATAACAGTAAAGGGCGGTCCTGAGTCCGCCAATGTGCAAATAGCCTGTGGGGCTTGGGGCAAACCTTATGCGAACGGTAGACATTCTCGGTATATACAATGAAATAACCCGCTACAACCCACGAGAACCCACAATGGATTCATAGGGAACCGTTGAGATTAACTGTGGTGCAACCGGTTTTTCTTCTAAACTCCGAATATACCTATGAAAATAGCACGCTGCATTGCCTTGATTGCAGCAATGCTCTCAGCTTCAATTTCCTTTGCACAGGACGTTGTAGTAGCAGAAATTGATGGCGAGGCCTTTACCTTAGCAGATTTCGAGCGCGAATACGCCAAAGCTGTCGGAAACGCAGAGGTTGCAAGTCAAGATTCATTGCCGGAATACACTGATTTTTTAAGACGTTACGTCAACTTCCTCATTAAAATCAAAGAGGCAAGTTCCGCTGGTTATTTTGATGATCCAGGTATTCAGTCCGAAATCAACGAATATCGTACGTCCTTTGCTAAACCCTACCTGATAGACAATGAGATTGTTACTCCCCTTGTAGAGGACCTCTACGAAAAGCGTAAAGAATTCGTTCACGCAAGCCACATAATGACGGTTATACCCCAAGGGGCTTCGCCTGTAGATACCTTGAGGGCGTGGAACAAGATTATAGCGTTGCGAGACTCACTTCTTCAGGGCGTGGCTTTTGGTGACCTCGCACTCCGACAATCGGAGGATCGGGCAGCTTCCAGCGAAGGGTCAAGACGAGGATTCCGGGGAGACCTAGGGTTATTCAGTGGCGGCGAAATGATCAAACCATTCGAAGATGCCGCTTACAGCACTCCAATCGGAGAGATATCGGACGTGGTCAGAAGTGCTTATGGTTATCACCTCATCAAAGTCCATGACCGTGAGGATACCAAACCGGATTATCATGTATCGCACATAATGATCCGGTTTCTCGGTGATACCCCCGCTGATTCAGCCGGAGTTCATGCCAAAATAGATAGCCTGAAGACACTGATTGATGAAGGAGCATCATTCGATGATCTGGCAAGGGCGCACTCGGAGGATCCCAACAGTGCTTCACATGGAGGATCCCTCCAGGGAGCAATCCGATATCAAACACCGAACCTTGACAAGGCCTTCCATGATGCCGCATTTACTCTGAAAGATATTGGACAGATATCCGATGTTGTTGAAAGTCAGTTTGGACTGCACATCATTAGGCTAGATGACGTGGATTCGTTGGGAACACTGGACGAAATGTACGATGAGTTGGCGCGTCTGGCCCGTAATCTTCCTCGTATGCAGGAAGCCGAGAAAGCGTTAGCGAAATCATCGAGAGAACTCTACACAATATCCGTTGATACACTTTTGCTATCCAGACTGCTGGGCGGAATTCAGAGAGACTCTGTACAGCAATATCTGGAGGAATTAGCAGCAATTGACTCTGTGGGAGCCATACCTCTAATTATGCTTGCAGATTCGTCATATACGCTCCAACAATTTTCGAACTTTGCAGCTCGCCAGACGAACACTGCTGGTTATGGTCCAACAGCAGTTATGCAGTCCTTGATTTATGTGGACGCGTTTCTTGACGATAAAGCCCTTTTGTACCGCGCGTTTGAACTCGAGAACTCTGACCAGGAGTTCAGAGAAATCATGCAGAACTTTAAAGAAGGGCTTACCATCTTCAAGATCATGGAAGATTCGGTCTGGAACGCATCCTCAGAGGATACCCTGCGTCTGCTAAATTACTACAACGCCAACCCTGAGCGTTATCAGTGGCCGGATCGATATCGGCTTTTGGAAATGTCCGGGGCAGTTGACTCGGTGCTAATCGAAGCTGTTGACTGGTTGGACCAAGGTAGGACATGGGCGGATTTGGCCGAGAAAATCGCCTCTGATTCAACCTGGAGTCTGCAATTGGATACGGTACTTGTTCCTGGGTATACCAATAGTGTTTATGATCGGGCCTTGAATCTGTCTGCGGGGGAGCATACAGAAGTACTCTCCGCACGCAGTCGCAGGCTTGTGCTGTACATGGACGGGGGCGAGGCTGCACGCCCCAAGACATTTGAGGAAGCCCGTACAGAAGTCATGGCAGATGTTCAGGTTGAACTTGAGCAAAACCTTCACAGGAGGTTGCGCTTGAAATATCGCGTTAAAACTTTCCCTGATCGTTTAGCTACGGCATACCAGTATTGATGGGAAACCGGCTTAGGGCTTGCATCCTGCTGTTGTTTACCGCTGTTGCATGCCAACAATTGGATCCGCCCGATGACTTTGTTGCCAGAGTAGGTGACGCTTATCTCTTACAAGCGGATATCAACGCCCATCTTGCCAGCCTGACCATTGGTTCGGATACCAGTAAAGCACGTCAATTGATCATTGATCAATGGATCACTAATGAACTCCTGTATCAGGAAGCCCTACGATTGCAATTGTCTGCCCGAACGGATATAGAACACCGTTTGAATGAGAGTGCACGTGCCGTCCTCATTGAAGGACTCATCTCTGAGTACCACGAGCAGGTTGCCGGTGGAGTCTCCCAGATCGACATTGCGAATTACTATGAGCGTAACAAGGAATATTTGCGCCTGCTTGAACCATTCGTGCATGTCCGTTACCTCGTCAATCCGAGTCTAGACTCTCTCAGGCTAGCCAGACGTATCCTGTTGCAGACTTCGAATGCAAATACAGATTCTGTTTTCACCGTTCTGATCAATCGATTCAACACTTCACCAACTGACGAGTCCGACCAGTATACTCTGAATCAGAATTATTTTCCAGAAGCCAGACTCTTTTCCAATCAACCTGAGGTTCGAGAACTATTGCAGCAAACCCCAGAAGGAACGCAGCCCAGAATACGGAGAATCGATGAAGAGTATCATTTTCTGCAGGTGGTGGATCGAGTACCTGCGGGCACGATTCCAGAATTATCCTGGATCCAAGATCTCGTTCAGCGGCAGTTAATCATCAATGTTAGGAAACAGAACTATGCCCGCAGAGTTCAGTCTCTGCGTGCGGAGGCAGAGTCCCGCGAGGATATAGAAATCAGGTAGTTAGGTGAGGACACAATTCTTCATTCGACGTCGCCGGCAAAGCACCGGGATGTTATACGTGTGATGAGCGGACTGAACAAAGTGAATCGATCCACGTCCAAGCAGGCCAAACCGTTGACAGAGGATAAAATACTCCTATTGCTGGAAACGGCTACGCTCATGGAAGCTGCGCTGCTCCAAGTCCAACGTGACGGGCTTCTGCGAATCAGCGAGGTAGCGGCCGTGCAGTGGACGGATCTGTCCGTTATGGCGGACGGCACTGGATGTCTGTTGATCCGCCGATCAAAGACGGACCAAGAAGGCAAGGGACACGTGGTGTTCCTGCGTAAACAGACCGTGGACGCTCTGGTGGCATACGGTGTCCAAGAGTGTGGGCGCATCTTTCCCAAATCCACATGTACGCTACGTAGGCGCATAAAGCGTCTCACGGCGTCTGTGCTGGGAGAGGAGGGATATAGTGGCCATAGCTGTCGCGTGGGGATGGTTAACGATCTGGTTGAGCGTGGGGCGTCTCTGTTGGCCGTACAGACGGTAGGCCGGTGGCGCTCACAGTCGATGCCTGCGCATTACGCGCGGAATATCCTGGCCGGCCAAAATGCGGTAGCGCAATTCATGGGATGAGTCCCGAATCAAGAAAACAAAAAGAGGTGAACAGATGATCTTGTTGTTACTACTCATAGTCGGAGTTATCGTTGGGCCATTCCTTTGGTTATGCTGGACATGTAGTCCAGCGCAACAGCTAAAACAGCACAAACGGGAGTACAGGCGAATACTTATCGAAAGCCAAAAGAAGCAATACGGAAATGATTAACGCATTGCCCTACTATGGAGGCAAAAGTCCGTTAGCGTCAAGTTGGCTGTGCCAAGCGTCCGTCGGTACCCACTAATTGTTGCATGCCATCCGTTCTAGCAGAATCCCCTGTATAACCTCCATTGCAGCCCTTCGCATGCCTCAAAACATTAGGTACGAGCGACTAATCGCCTTGATTATCTTATTTCTCGTGCCCCATTATCAAGGTCTGGCACAAGAGAGCATTGTAGATGAGATTGTTGCCATTGTCGGAGAGAACAAGATTATCCTGAAATCAGAGATTGACGGCATTGTGACCAGCGTTGTACAGCAGCAGGGATTAGAATACAGCGATGAGGTTTGGTATCAAACCCTCCAGCAAGTGATAGATCAGTCCGTACTCACCGAACATGCACGACGGGATACAAATATTGTCATCACCGAAGATCAGGTAGATCAAGCGCTGAATCAGCGCACCGACGCCATGATTCAACAACTGGGTAGCCAAGTCAGGCTGGAGGAGCTTTATGGCAAAAGTCTCGTTCAGATCCGGGCCGATCTACGGGATCAGATTCGAGATCAGATTCTTGCCGAACAGTTCCAAGGCACAAAAATTCGGAGCCTTCGAATTACCCCAACTGAGGTTAGAGAGTGGTTCGCTCAATTCCCGACCGATTCTTTACCGGTGCTACCCCCTATCGTGCGTGTTTCGCATGTAGTGAAGTACCCCGATATTCTGCCTGAGGCAGAGCTGGAAGCACTTGAAATTATCGGTGCAATACGAGATTCGATCGTTGCCGGCGTAAGTACACTCGAAGACTTGGCTCGACAGTACTCAGAGGATATTGGATCTGCTCAGACCGGTGGACGATACGAGAGCATGGCATTGGGTGATCTAGTACCGGAATTTGCTGCCATTGCCGCGCGAATTGATCCGGGAGAACTCTCCCAACCATTCAAAAGTCCCTTCGGCTATCATATACTTCGAGTCAATGAGCGAGTAGGCGATGTGGTTGATTTCAGTCATGTTCTTATTAATATTGACCGGTCTAGATCAGATCCATCTAACGCTATCTCAGAGCTTACAATGCTTCGTGATTCGATTCTAACATTCGATATTCCGTTTGAACTCGTTGCAAGGCGGCATTCGGAGGAGGAGATTTCTGCCGAGATTGGTGGACGTGTAGTGGATCCTTCCACAGGAGAACGCGACCTTTTCGTTGACGCGCTCGGCCCTGACTGGAAAGCTACCACCGACACCTTGGATATTGGAGAGATCAGTCAACCGACAGAGGTTACGCTTCTGGATGGAAATCAGGCTTGGCATATCGTACTTCTCCAGCGCAAGGTCCCCACACATCGCGTTGACATTGAGACCGATTATTCCCGTATTGAGAGCCTAGCATTGGATACCAAGCGCGCAGAAGAAATGCGTCGTTGGTTAGATTTCTTGAGGGAGGATGTCTTTGTTGAGCTGCGTGGTATTGCCTCTAACATGAGTTCAACATTTGATAGTGCTACAGCCGGTAACTAACAGTTCATGTCAAGAATAGTCAGCAGCAGGGACCCGCAACCGGAAGAAATCTACCCTGCTCTTGCAGAAGCCTTACCGGTGGCGTGTAAGCGTCTGGAGAAAGAGATTTCGAAGGTTATTGTCGGCCAGAAAGAGATCATACGCAATGTCTTGGTATGCCTTTTGGCACAAGGACATGTTCTACTCATAGGTGTACCGGGGCTTGCGAAGACACTCCTTATCCGCACACTGGCAAAGGCACTAGAACTGGATTTTACAAGGATTCAGTTTACACCTGACCTGATGCCCAGCGATATCACTGGCACAGAGATCATCGAGGAAGATCGCCGAACAGGCAAGCGTGCATTTCGATTTGTTAAGGGGCCTATTTTTGCCAATGTTGTTTTGGCAGACGAGGTGAACCGAACGCCCCCAAAAACACAGGCTGCTCTCTTAGAAGCCATGCAAGAGCACCGCGTAACCGCTGGTGGAACCACCTTCTCGCTGGATGAACCATTCTTTGTTCTGGCCACACAGAATCCCATCGAACAAGAAGGCACGTATCCACTGCCTGAGGCACAACTGGATCGGTTTATGCTGAACCTTTGGCTCGACTACCCCTCCTTTGACCAGGAAGTGGAAGTGGTTCGCTCAACAACAACAGCACAAACGGCTGTTGTTGGGCCAGCCATATCCCAATCTGAGTTGCTCAGCTACCAAGGCCTTGTTCGCCAGCTTCCGGCTGCTAATAATGTGATCGAGTATGCCGTGCGTCTGGCCGCCAGTACTCGTCCCAATCGTGAAGGTGCACTAGATTTTGTTGATAATTACATCGCCTACGGAGCGGGTCCCAGGGCTTCGCAGTATCTGATCCTGGGAGCAAAAGCATTGGCTGCGATGGATGGCAGGTTGACCCCCTTGGTTAGCGACGTCCAGGCATTGGCTGTCGCAGTGCTCCGTCATCGAGTTATTGCCAATTTTAACGCTGAGGCCGACGGTATCACGGTTACCGATCTAGTTGATCGGCTACTTGATACGATCACTGTGTGAGAGCGTAGAAAGCTCTGTGGGCTTCTCATATGCACCGAAGAATACCGGAAGCATAACTCAATCACGGTGAAGATCAGCAGCGATAACGATGACTAACCGGGTAAATGTGACTGCTCGCACACGAGAATTGACCTATTTCAGGCAATCTGTGTGGTCTACATCTTTATCGCTATAATATGCGATCAATCAAGGGGCTGTCCATCCGGCGGTTCATCTGGATCCCTGTTGGGCTGCGATACATGATCGTGGCTGTATTTTTCTTCAGCCTCATGTCGTTGATGGCAAAGCTCGTTGCCTCTACGATCCCAACGGGACAGATTGTTCTGTTCAGGAGTGGAGTCGGGGCGATACTGGGCTACTGGTGGGTACGCATGGTTGGTATTCCTCTGTGGGGTATCAACAAAAAATTATTAATAATTCGGGGGCTTACAGGTTTTGGGGCACTGATGTGCTTCTTCTGGACGCTCATTACCCTGCCTCTGGCAGAAGCAACGGTACTATTTTACACGTCCCCCTGTCTTGCAGCTGTGATTGCAGCCATCCTTCTTCGGGAATCTTTGTCGATATATACAATCACCGGATTGCTCGCTTGCATAATAGGCGTCATATGTGTGGTACAACCCGAATTTATCTTCAGCGGTGTTGCTCACGAGCAGCATCTCCCATCCGTTGCAGTAGGGCTCTTGGGTGCGCTTTTAGCTGCGCTTGCCTTTGTGAGCGTTCGTAAGCTGCGTCAAACGGACCATGCCTCGGTTATCGTCTTCTATTTTTCCTTCGTATCCATATTTGCCTGTATTCCGTTTGTAGTCGTCGACGCAGCCGCTCCTTCTTCTCTTGAATGGCTGGTATTAATCGGTGTAGGAGTGGCTACACATATTGCTCAGGTCTTTCTCACCCGCAGTCTGCATCGGGAGCAGACATCAAAAGCAATGGGTATTAGCTATGTTCAGATTCTGTTTGCTGCGGGTTGGGGAATACTGATCTTCGGTAACTACCCGAATGTGCTATCCGTGATTGGTATGATCCTGGTTGCCGGAGGCAGTATTACAGCAGCCAGCCGACGTTAGTCTCCTACACGTCTATATCTTCCGCTAAATACGCATTTTCCATGATGAAGTTGTAGCGTACGGATGCATCACGCCCCATTAGCCCAGAAATGGTGGTTTCCGCTCGTGTCTTCTCGGGAATTGTGATCTTCAAGAGGCGACGGCGGGCCGGGTCCAAGGTCGTTTCCTTGAGGGTTTTCGGCATCATTTCGCCCAGTCCCTTGAACCGTTGCACATCAATATTAATACGGGGATTTTTTCGTCGCAAGTGTTGCTCGATCTGATGCCTCTCAGTTTCATCCAAGGCCCAGTGAGTTTCTTTACCGGCATCCAATCGATACAGAGGAGGTTCTGCAACAAATACATGACCTTGATCAATAAGCGGACGCATATATCGATAGAGGAACGTCAGTAACAGCGTAGCTATGTGATGTCCATCTGAATCCGCATCCATAAGTAGGATCACCTTATGATAGCGCAGTTTATCCAGTTCAAGCGTTTTTCCCAAGCCGCAGCCAAGTGCCTGAACCACATTGGATAACTCTGCATTAGCGAGCAATTTTTTCGTTGTTGCCTGCTCTGCATTCAGCACTTTACCACGTAGCGGAAGCACTGCCTGGGTTCTACGATCCCTGCCTTGCTTGGCCGAACCACCCGCTGAATCCCCTTCAACAATAAAGAGTTCCCCCTCAGTGGGGTCCATAGAAGAGCAATCCGCCAATTTTCCCGGCAGAGTTAGTCGTCGGTGCTGACGCGTCTTTGAGCGCACAGACCGTGCGGCCGCGCGACTTGCCCGACGTGCCCGTGCTGACTGAAGTACGCGAGCACCAATAGCATCGCTGGCTGTTGGATGCGTATTCAGAAATTGTTCAAGCGCTATACGGACGGTACCAGCTACGAGTGAGCGTGCAGAAGGGTTATTCAGTTTATCCTTGGTCTGCCCCTGGAACTGAGGATCAGACATGAACATGTTGATAACACCAAAAAGCCCCTCACGTATGTCATCAGGAGTAGCGTCCAATCCCCGGGGAATAGCATTGTGCGTATCCATCCAGGCACGAACTGCCGTTCGAACGGCATCCTTGTATCCCTGCTCATGTGTGCCACCATCACGTGTAGGAATACCGTTTACATATGAGCGCAAACACTCGCTGGTTGATTCTGTCCACTGAAGGGCAAGTTCCAGACGTAGACCATTCTCCAGCGTGTCCTGAAATATGGAAAAGACATCCGAGTGTACCGCAGGTGAATCTCCTGCTTTTATCAGGTTGGTCAGATACTCGGTGATCCCTCCTTCATGCACAAATTCAACCTCTTTATCCGTGCTCTCATCACGAAAAATTATTCGCAGGCCTCGGTTCAGATAGGTTTTAATCTCGAGCTGCTCACATATGAGCACAGCATCAAACTTAACTGAGTCAAAAATTTTCGGATCGGGAGTAAAATAGATGCTCGTACCCGTCTCGCGTGTACGTTTTCCCAGATCCAGTAGCTTACTTGTTCTGCGCCCACGCGCAAACCGCTGTTCAAAGAGTTTCCCGTCACGCCTGACTCTGGCTATCAGCTCTTTGGACAATGCATTGACGACTGAGGCCCCTACTCCATGTAGTCCACCAGATGTCACATATTGATCACCTTCAAACTTGCCACCGGAATGTAATGTCGTTAGGATGACTTCCAGAGCAGGAATTTTCTTCTTTGGATGTATATCTACGGGGATGCCGCGTCCATTATCGGTAACGGTTGCGCTCGCACCGTCCTTGTGGAGCGTTACTTCAATACAGTCCGCATACCCGTTTACAGTTTCGTCTACGCTGTTATCAACGATTTCCCAGAGCAGGTGGTGGAGACCAGGCTTACCCGTACCTCCGATATACATACCCGGACGCTTGCGTACCGCTTCAAGGCCTTCCAGGACAACAATATCACTCCCTGAATAAGAACTCATGGTAGGGGGACCTCGACAGGTTCAGGAGGAACATCGACCAGCTCTCCATGCAGGATAACCAGATAGCCTTTGCCGGCCCTGCGAGCGGGTTTGTACTTGGTTCGGCGAACGATGTCTTCACGGCCCCTTGATGTTTTTACAGCAAGTCCTTCCCGCTTATTTACACTCAAGGCCGCTCCAATTAGAGTATCCCCAGATTCCATACGCATAGCGATAACCCCCTTTCCCGGACCTGAGATGAGAGAAATTTCTTCAACCGGAAATATTAATGCATGCCCACTCCGGGAAGCTACGCAAACAAATTCATCTCCTACAGCAGGCCATGCACCAATTACTTCGTCCCCTTCGGCCAACCGTACACACAATCTTCCCTTGCGTGTGGAGACCTCGGCCAGCGCCTCCAGTGGTCGTCGAACAGCCATGCCCTTCAATGTAATTGCCACCATGTACCCCAGTGGCGCATCATCATCATCATCCTTTGCCAACCTTGATGATCTCAGTATCCGCGAATCACATGAAGTTGCCCCGACAATGCACTCCTTATCGCTAAAATCAAATAGCTTCTGCAGCGGGATGCCATGGCCTGTTGTACTCACAATATCGTTAGCTCTTATCGTATAGGCCTTTCCAAAATTAGTCCAGAGCACTATACTGGCGCGGGTTCCTGTTCCCAGCGCCCACCCAACCTCATCCCCCTCCCGCACACGGATGGAATGAACGTCAGTGTACGAGCGTTGTCTTTTAATCCAGCCTGCACGCGTGACAATAACTACAGCGTCCTCGTTAACGATAAAATCTGCTTCGGAATATTCATAATCTGCCTCATCATCAGGTGCAAGTATCGTGCGTCGCTCGGTGGAAAAATCCCGTTGCACCTGTTTTAACTCGCTGCGGACTATTTTCCATCGGGCCAATTCATTTGCGAGTAAATCACGGATTTCCTGTGCTCGTGCCCGCTTGGTTTCAAGTTCCTCCCGTACGGCATTTATTTCCAGCTGTGACAGTTTGTACAGACGTGTTTCAAGGATAGCATTTGCCTGAACTTCACTGAGTATAAATCGGTGTCGCAACCGTTGCGCCCCATCAGCTTTGTTTCTCGACGCCCGAATGATCTTGATCGCTTCGTCCAGCTCATCAAAAATGATCTCAAATCCTTCTAGAATGTGAATTCGGTCCTCCAACTGCTTCAGCTCATGTCGCAGTCGGCGTGTAACCACCTCCATTCTGAAGAGCAAAAAATGCTCCAAGGCAGTCTGCAGGTTAACCCGCTTTGGTTCACAAACCTGTGGGTTCTTAGTGGGGAGTAGGCATGTCATATTGACATGGAAGCGGGATTGCATGGACGTATACTTAAATAAGTATCCCATGGCTACTTTGGCACTAGCCCCACGCTTCAGATCCATTACAATCCGAATATCCTCAGTGGACTCGTCGCGAATATCCGTTAGTTGTGGCAGACGTTCGTCTGCAATATGACTTGCGATCTTCTCGACCAGATCGCTCTTATTGATCGCATAGGGAATGGAAGTGATAACCACTTTTGACTTGTCTTCGACGTGGTAAGTCCCTCGAAGCACAATCGTCCCCTCCCCTTTCTTGTATATTTTGCGAAGCTCCTCCTTAGAATTCATCATCCTGCCCCCGGTCGGAAAATCCGGTCCCAGGATATATCGGTTAAGTAACCGGTCCAACGCATTATCTGGCCAGGAATGATCCGAGCGCCTGAGCAGGCTTTCAACCATATATATTGCCCCACTCACCACCTCACCAAGATTGTGAGGCGGGATATTGGTAGCCATTCCGACCGCTATACCCGTTGCACCGTTGATCAGTAAATTGGGTACGCGTGCAGGAAGTACTACCGGTTCTGAGAGTGTACCGTCAAAATTTGGTCTGAAAGGAACGGTGTTTTGGCGTAATTCTTCCAATAATGTCATCGCTAATGGAAGCAGCTTCGCCTCTGTGTACCGCATGGCAGCTGGCTTATCACCATCGATCGACCCAAAGTTGCCATGTCCATCTACCAGCGGATCGCGCAATGCAAACGATTGCGCCATTCGCGCCATTGCGTCGTAGATGGCGCTATCACCGTGCGGATGATACTTGCCCATGGTATCCCCGACAATCGTTGCACTTTTCCTGTAACGAGCATTGGGATACAGACGAAGCCCGGTGAACATGGCAAACAGGATTCGTCGCTGAACCGGTTTCAATCCATCACGAATGTCCGGCAATGCCCTACTGGTGATTACCGACAGAGCATAGCTCAGGTACCTTGTTTCGGTAACTTCATGAAGAGGTGCAGGAGATACGCTATCCATTTCCACGGCACTGATACAACGCTTTGCTTAAGGATACTATCAAATTTCCTTTCTTCCTCAAAAAATGTGTGAGATTTCAGCAAAGAATATCTGGACTGCTCTAAACAGGCTAGGTGGCATTATTGGGTTCGAAGCAGCGGCTACCATTCGGAGGCAGGCAATCCTGTATCTAGTGCTTGCCCGAAAATACAACTCTTGGTTGGTTTAGCGTGTTTCTATAGGGGTTTTTGGTGACTTTTGGCCATATTTCGGCCTATATGGCCTGTTTTTGGCGTCTGGGGGCCCTCTTAACCTCGGAGCTTATTCTGGCGAATGTTGCGCTGCATCTGGGTAATTCGGGGATGATTTGGGCGTAAATCCCCTGATTTGCCGTAAATTGGGG
>MPNB01000087.1 GCA_002238805.1 Rhodothermaceae bacterium bin80
GGTTGGCGACATGGCCCCTGGTGTACCCGAAGCGATCGGCGATGGCCTCATACGAGAGGCCCTCCACGAAGTAGGCCCGCAGCACTTCATACCGTATGTGGGCGGTGGAGGTAGGCTTCAGGAATAGTTCTTTGAGGTCTGTCATTAAAAAGAGGGTGAATAGTGATAATACACCAATATATTATAAAGATACTATAAAATGCAAACATGGCCTGAAACATTCTCAATAGCCAGCAAATGGGGCTAAATAGCCTTATAATTGCAGTTATATGATGGTAGCATAAATCATGTAATATATTGGTATAGTATCACTATACGACTATATAGTGATGAATATCTAGTACTAAATCAGGTACGAAAAGGGCACTTTGAGGACTATAAAGACCAGATTCCCGGCTAAACTCTCACAGGAAAAACCCGCCTTGGAAATGCAGGGTACTGGGTTAATCGGCGTTAGAGTTCCATGATTTAACCATTTCAGTATGGCATTTCGCAGTCTTGAGCGTGCGACTGGATATTGAGATCCAAATTTCCGTGCGCCAGGCTAACTGGCAAAGTGTAGCGGGTGCAAGTCCTGCAATATTCCGTCATCGCTTACCTGCCATGCCTCAAGAATCCCCTCACCTCCATATCGTCTCCACTGGTCAGCCCCAAACGTTTGCCAAGACATTTCTTCGGACATAATCGGCTCCTCGTCATCCATTTCCGCGGGAGTTGCATCCTCCGAGGCAGATTGGCAACCTGTAAACACTGTCACAGCAAATGTAGCTGCCAGACATAATCGCATAACCGTAAGGCTCTGGTTTTTTTGTCAAATTATAAAAGTTGGGAGGTTTGGTCCTGTTAAGCCTCTGCGGGTTCGCTGTGATCTGCAACCCGGTCGTTAAAGAGCATCACAAATGCCACTGAAAACAAGAACGTGGCTCCGGCAAAAATATACCAAAAGGTGGCCCAACCACCGAGATCTAATTGTCCGTCCGTTCCATAGGTGTTCACAAAAAGACCGCTTAACTGAGTACCTAAGAAAAATCCAATTCCCTGGGTAAGAAGCACGAGCAAACCTTGCACTTGACCTCTGACCTCTGGCGCAGTTTTCTTATCGATGTAGATCTGTCCTGTAACGAAAAAGAAGTCGTAGCAGATCCCGTGAATGAGAATGCCAATCAATATGAAATAGTACATCCCTACACTTGCTCCTACTGCAAAGATTGCAAAGCGAGCAACCCATGCGAGCATCCCAAGAAGCAGCATCCACTTTACACCCAGCCTTCGGAAAAAGAAAGGGATCAAGAGCATGAAGAATATTTCGCTCACCTGCCCGAAAGCCATCTCCCCGCTGGGATTGGCAAACAGGGTTGTCCCATCAAAGAAATTTTCATGAATAGCTGTGAAATAGAGCGGTGCGTACGGGAAATAGGTCCCAAAAGCGATAAAGATCAGCATCGCTGCCGCCAGAAATACCACAAAAGACTTACTCTTCAAAGCATTGAAGGCATCAATGCCGGCAATCTGCTTCCATGTGGTCGATTGTCCCTTCGATGGCGGAGGGGTATAGGGTAACGTGAAACTGTACAGACCGAGAAACAACGCAGCGCCCCCACCAATGTATAGGGGTGTTGCTGTGCCATCTGCCTGAAGTACATAACCCATAAACAGACCGATTGCAGCCCATCCAATAGTCCCGAAGACACGTACCACGGGAAACTCTTTTTCCTGGTTTTTTAAGTGATGGAACGCCAGTGAAGCTGTTAAGCCGAGCGTTGGGAAGTAGCACAAAGCGTGCAGTCCCAAAAGAGGGAGAAACAGGTCTGTGCCGGCAGCAAATGGCATGGCACACATTGCTGCTCCAGCAATAAGCATAAGTACCCCCAGCAGCTTTTCTGAATCAAAGAAGCGATCAGCTACCATGCCAAGGAAAAATGGTCCGATCATGCAAGCGATCGGTCCAAGCGCATAGGCGAGGGGAATCCATTCTCCTGCACCGATGAGGCTCATATAATTGCCCAGCGTGGGTGCCCAAGCCCCCCAAATGAAATACTGGACAAACATCATTAAACTGAGGCGGGCAACAAGTCCTACATTCATGTTAAACTCCAATTGGTTAACTGTAAAAGAGAACGCCGTGCAACTGGTCTCTGATCGCACGGCGTTCAAGTAAATAGGATTAACTATTGCCCGCAAATATGGACATTAAGCTAACCTACTCGGGCGAAAACCAAAACCAGACTTAAATTATTGGTTCCCGACTAATTTGCAGACTCTATCATACGCTGTATGCGAGTTAGAACTCTCTCGCTGCTCTGTTGCTCTGCTTGATCAATCCCTGCACGCAGTGCAGCAATTTCTTCTGCACTTGCTCCCTGGTTGCGTTCCAACTGATCAACCTGTGCACGGGCAAGCGCAAAGGACGGAGGCCATTTGTATGTTGGCTGTCCCTGAGCATTCAGGTAATCCAACTGTACAGTATTCGCAGCGGCAATTTCATTGGCGGTTAGGAACTCGCTAGGAACAAGCTCGAAGATGTCCAAACCGCGAGCAATCTCACTGTTATATATGTAGCCGTTGTACCAGTAGACTGACCAACTCCCCCCCATCTCCATCTGCTCATCACTCACTGGCCCGCGATCATGATATGCGATCTCTATCACATTGGACGGGTCGGTCCAGTCGGTAATCGAAATACCACCCTGATACCAGGATTGCACAAAGATCTCCCGACCAGGTACAGGAATCAGAGATCCGTTGTGTGCTACGCAATTCTCCTCATTCGTCTGAGGTACGGGTAACTTGTAGTAGCTCTTGAAATGCATCTTCTTATCCTCGTCAATCGTGAAGTATGCATTTGCTCCCCACTCCATCGGATCTGTCTCGCGGCATTTCGGTCCTCCTCCGCCTCCCCATTCATCAGTGAACAGAATTTTGGAGCCGTCATTGCTGAAGGTTGCCGAGTGCCAATATGAGAAGTTGCTGTCCGCAACCGCGTCAACACGATAAGGATTAACCGGATCAGAAATATCGAGAAGGAGTCCGTATCCTCCGCAAGCCCCCCCAGCCAAGCCAATTTCAGGGTAGAGGGTTATATCATGGCACTGATTGGGCCCCCGATCTTCATCATCTCCGTCACCACCGCCCATCATCTGAGCAATTATATCTGGTAGTGCTTCGCGAAATGCACTCGTATCCTCGGCAGTCGGTTCAGTGATTCCCTCCTGCTCAAAGTAGGACGCACTCATCATGGCCACATAGTTATCCGGCAGTACGAAAGGAGAACCACCAATTGAAACAACAAACGCTCCACGGGCCTTCGCCTCCTCAATTTCGGTTCTCTCTGCATCCGTAGGACCATGCTCCGGTGGAGCGGCCAGGTCTTCAAAAATCCTGGGTGAACTCACGATTGCTGCCTCCGTAGGGTTATCCAAGGGAACCTGGATAACTTCAATCCTGAAGAGTGCAGATTCGGGATCCTCACTTGGAGACATGCCTGAGCATCCGGGCAATTCTTCCGCTGGCCTCACCGGGGCTGATCCAGAAACGTAAATGTAGATGTTTTCGTCGTCTTCAGGATCTTTAAGCAGCGAGTGCGTGTGTGAGCCTCGACAGGTCTGGACATTATGGATGTACTGCGGGTCGAGTACATCAGTGATGTCGAAGATCCGGATTCCCCTCAGTCGTTCATGACTGACGCTCTCCTGTACTCCCTCAGTACCGCAATCAAGTCGACCGCCTGTACCTTCACCTGAAACAAAAAGCAGGTTACCGTACACCGAAACGTCACTCTGTGAAGCTGGACACAGGTAATCTTTCGCCAGCACAGGACTACTGGGGTTTGATACATCCCAGATCTGAATGCCGTTATAGTTGCCCTGAAATACATACTGGTCCTTGAAGGCCAAGTCACTGTTGGTGACACCGACATAGTTTTCCGGGGGCATAACTGTTGCGACCATACGCAAATTCCAGATGGCTTCCCCCGCATCAAAAAGTCCGGCTTCAAGACCTATGCGTGGATCCTCCATGACCATCTCCTGGGGTGTGAATTCTTGCGCCGTGCTCACCTCTGGTCTGACTATAACAGACACCAGGAATGCGGCAATCAGCAGGTATAGTGGTTTCATCGTGTTGGGATTAGGGTGGTGGTATGGCTACTATTGTGAGAGTTTGAGACGATCTAGCATCAAGTTCATGCGATTGATCTCTGTGACCTGGTCGACATGAATGTCCGTAGCTAGCTTGTAGGTATCGTCGCCTGTGACCGCTCCGTCTACCTTAAGGAGTTCTCTAACCATATAAACAGCTCCTTCGTGGTGCATAATCATGTACTCCAAGAACAACTGATCAAAGTCAGCTCTTTTGGCTGCTTCGAGTTCGTCAAGCTGTTCTTGAGAAAGCATACCCGGCATATGCAACGCGTGATGGTCGTCAGTGCCATGAATCATAAGAGAACTGTCTTCTATCATCACATGAGGGACTGGTTGATCACGCTTGCGCAGCCAGTCCTGCATAATGCGTATCTCGTCGTTCTGTGCGTTAATGATACGGGCAGCCAATGTTTGAATAATGGGGCTTGCGTTATTGCTTTCGGCAAATGACGACATAATCAAAGCCTGGGCATGGTGTCCTATCATGCCGGTCATAAAGTCAACGTCCGCTTGGGAAAAACGTGCAAGTGCACTATCCTTACGTGCCCAGTAGAGTGATTCTAGGTCTTCAGTATCCTGAGAGATCGCCGAGCCCGCGGCGCACATGCCAATCAATAGGATACACACGAATCTATTGAGATGCTCAGTCATGCATAGTTCTATTTGGACAACTCGAAAGGTACAAAAAAATCATGACAATGCCACTCAAAAGGCGGCTGAAAGCTGCATGCGTACAGTATGGATCTGGGGTGCATCCTGTGGGCTTCGTCCTGAATAGGATACAGTCGCACGCAAAACACTGTTTAATTGAAGCCATCCACTTAAGCGCCACAGGAGCGAATTTCCTCTCCCCCTGCCGTCCGTAAGCTCGAATAACGCAAGCCCGGCCGAATCCTGAGTATCTTTTAGGTCCACATTCGCAAGCTCGATGGTAGCATTAACATTTGCTCGCCCCGCCCTGCTCCATGAGCCTCGTATGGGTAATTTTACAATTGAAGCCGAAGTTCCCGTTGTGCCATCCTTCCGTGAGTAGTCCGGGTTAACAGATAACCTGAAATCCTGCGTTATTCCTAATTGAATCTCTTGTGTGAACGATCGTGTCTGAATATCGAATTCCCTCGAAGAGAAGGTGTCGCTCCTGTTAATTTTGTTCGAAAAGGTACCCCCAGACTTGAAGGCCCATGCCTCTCCGAGTCGCCATCGCACTTGAATGCGAAAGTCATCGATGCTTCTCGTCTCTGCACCGGCAGCAAGCTTGCTAGCTGAGCGAATTCTTCGCCAGGAAGCATTAAGACCATACTGAGGGTTATCACGAAACAACCAAAGATCCTGCGTGAGGTTGAGCACTCCGCGGATAGAATACTGAGGATGCCGAAAATTCTGTTGTCTCAGAAGATAAATATCTACCGGGTGAGGTGTTTGATTCTTTTCGTTCACCTCCACTGCGGTCCGCAGCGCAACTTGGCTTAACCACCTTTTCCATTTTTCCGGTGCGTCTTGCCAACGCTGTCTGTTATCAAATTGGATATTAAATCGGGCCTTTAGACCGGTAACAGATTGCAACGAATCCGATGGTATCAGAGTGCGTGCATAGTTTCCCTCGTCTTGCGTTACTTCGGGAATGAATTCGTCAATCTCAACAATTCCATTGCCGTTGGAGTCCTCCCAAACATATTCACCAAGTTCGGGGCCCGTGCGAATATAGATTTCCTGAAGTACGGGGGTTTGTTCGGAGAGCGCTTCATAGAACCAGCTTAGCCTGAACAATCTCTCCCATGGCTGTATGCGTCCATTCCAATGGAGTACCAATGATCGCTCATTAGTCAGTCCCTGTGTGGTTTGAAAGAAATTCGAATACTTAATGTGTTGCCAACCTACTCGTCCCTCGCTTCGAAAAGAAGGTCTGCTGTTTGCGGTGTATTGCAGACTGGCCGTAGCTTTCCCTCTGCCGCCGGGCAGCAATTGATGATCGGCCCACAAGTGTTCGTCACGCCAGTCAAAGCTTGGTGAGAGTGTACCCCAATTACTGATCCATTTGGCGTCAGTAGATATGTGCCAATATTTTTCTGAGTCCTGTCGTAATCCTTGACTTACATGATGTTGGCGGTCACTAGTCTGGAATCCCGTACCTAAGGTGATACGTCCATTAATCAATGATTTCTGCAGTTGCACCTTATGGCGAACCCAACTACCCTGTATCGACTCTAATTCGCTCTCAATGGCTGTAAAAGAGTAGTTGAGACGGGGTAAGCGAAGCTCATTGATTGTTGCTTCCAGTACTCGTCTGTTGCCATTGAATACCCCGGCCTGATGAAGTCGACCAAGTGTGCCGGTTACCGAAGATTCGTCGGAGAATTGCCAAGTAACACTCGCCTCATCAATGAATTCCCGATTTGTTCGTACAAGATTGCGGTTAAGCGGGAGATTCCAGGAACGTACAAACTCAACGGGTTGAACGCGACCAAATGTGGCGAAATTTTCACCGGTATGGCGTCGGTCAAGAACAACGGTCGTCGTGCCTAACCCAACCGGTAAATCTACAACTCGTAAGCGGCCATAGTAACTATGGGCCAGATCGTCTGCTGCATCGAGGGAGGAGAATCGGTTTTCGTCACGGAATGACTGGGCCCATTCTCCAGATAGCTCAATATAACGTATCGGTGCAATACTTCCACGCAGATCAAGCATCCGCTGCTGTCTGGGCTTCGGTAGGATGCGAATGGGTAAATATTCACCTTGCCCCGGTCCACGGTAACTGTAAGCGATTCCATTTGTGGTCTGTCCCTGTCTCACGTAATCTCCCGCTCCGGGGCCTACCCGAGTGAACTCAACCCTGAACACCTCCCCCTGTGATGCCTGTGTGATGGGAATATAGATACGGTAAGGGCTACCCGATATTGTAGTATCCCGAAGTTCATAGTGCACCCATGGTGCCTCAGGATCATATGTCACAGGTATTGCCCCACTGCGTGAAGCCTCCTGATCTCCCAGTGTTGTTAGAAGATCCCTGTCGGCGGTTGTAAGTCCAAACTCCTGGTCAAATGATTTACCGTCGGCTTCCCTGATAAATGTAACACCGAATGTTGCAAAGGTCGGTCCTGAAACACGCTCTCCTGCAAAAAATTCTGCTTCAGTTGCTATAAGCGTACGGGTGAATTCCGTGGTTCTATACTGAAATTCCACCACCACACGGTGATGGTATCTCATCAACCGGTTCGCGGTGAAGGTTACTTCACCTGTGGCATAGTCAATCACGTAGTCCTGAGACTCTCCACGGGTTAAAAGACTGCCGTCCAGATAAACAGATTCAGATCCTGGGATTACGAGAATAAATGGTTCATTGGCGTTCCCCTGAAGCCGGTAGGGTCCCTGGACGCCGTTCTGGATTTTGATATCCTGTGTTTTGAACAGTCCGCGGGAGGTCGCTGCGGCCATGCGCAATGTTCCCCCCAAGACTCTGGACGGAGAAGGTGTTGTGATTCCAACGCCTTGAATCTTCCGGTTGAGTTGTGCGAAGATACCGCTGTTAAGTTGCAATTCAAAATCGCCCAGTTGGGCTGAACTGAACGGCGTATCGATTTCAATAAATACGCGATCAAGTTCGCTGAGTCGTTGTGTTGTGCCTTCGGGAAGAATGGGCGTATTCTCATCAGTCAAGGCCGCTCTCAAGTTTATGTCCGGTGCCAGTTGCCCCGACATCTGCAAGCGCAGACCTGACTCGATAGTTGCATCACGATTGTTGCCGGCAAGTATCCCTCGTGTAATAGATCCGCTTCGCCTTATTCGAAGCGGTTCCTGCGCGGCCTCTGGTTTAGCTGGCTCAACTACAGTGGATGAATCCACTTCTACCTGAGGCTCAAGGATTCTGGTGTATCGATCCGGCAGACCTAAATCCCAAATCTGATAGGTTGCAATTGCCGTGTCATTCGGGGCAATCAATGGTATCCATAGACGGCCGAACCGGGCATCTAAACGATAATCACTGGAGTCCAATGTTGCACCTTGTACCTCGACAGTCAAAGTGCCGGGTACAATGAAGGGGCGCAGTACAAAGGGTTGCTCCCCCGTCAAGGTGTCTGCCCAAGCGTCCGCATTTTGCGCAAGTGCGTGTGGAGACCATAACGGTACACACAGGCAACAAATGCATAGTAAGCTACTGAGGTGGGTAATCCAAGGGCGTTTCTGATCCTGCTTAACTGCCAAAACTAACGTCGTCCGCTAGTTCATTGGTATCATCTGACCTGATCGCAACTCCGGCTTTTTCAAGGAGCTCGCCACATTGGGTAATTCCCTCTACGAGACCGTCAGCCAGTTTTCCCATCTTGATATTTTTTTGGATCGTGGCTACGACTTTGACCCAATCATCCGCATCAACTTTAGCATTGATACCCGTATCACCAATAACTTCTATTCTGTGTTCAAGCAGCGACACAAACAAGAGAATACCAGTGCGTTCCCGGGTTAGAAAAACCTCTTTCTCTAAAAAGGCCTGCACTGCTCGTCGGTGGGTTGTAACTACAAGCCGATTTCGCCCTGCAAAACAACGTTTTAATGCCGGCATCAAATGTGTAAGAACAGCTCCTATCCCTCCCATCACTGCAATCAGAAGGACTGGTACGATTCCATCAACCCATTGTGGACCTCCCCAGCCGGGAAGCCAGCGAATCCCCAGAATCACAGCATAGGCAAAAAGAGCAAATAGACCGGCTCCACGCCAAAGAGCGACTTCATGCTTATCACTCTGTGCCACAATGTAGGGAACGATCTCCCCCGATGTACGTGTTTCAGCGACAGATACTGCTTCCTTGATGCGCGCCAGCTCAGCCTCGGTCAGGATTGCTTTCATGAGATTACATAGGATTAGGTTTAGAGTCGTATTAGGCGTGTTGATAGATAAGCATGGATAGATAAACTAAGTACACTCAAACCTACAGCTACAAGCACTAATCTTATCAGCGATGCCTCTCCGCCAACTTGTCCCAGCCTCGTGAATACGGCAAGTGGGATTGTTTGGGTTCGACCGGGTATGTTACCCGCAAAAACTATCGTTGCCCCAAACTCACCAATAGCTCGGGCAAAGCCAAGTACTATGCCGGCAATTACCCCCCTTGCAGCCAAGGGCAAGGTGACCCACCGAAATGCCGCCCAGCGCCCTCCCCCATATACAGATATCGCCTCTTCCCATTCCGGGTCGATTTGCTCTATAGCTACACGAAAGGTTTGCACGAGTAAAGGGAAAGCCATGATCCCGGCAGCTAGAGCTGCCCCCCAAGCCGTGAATGCCAAATCTATGCCCAGGAATTTATCCAAAATGCGCCCCCCTGTTCCGTTTGGTCCCAAGAATGTTAATAACAATAACCCGGTAACTACAGGCGGAAGAACTAAGGGGAGTTGAACAAGATTCTCAACTACAAAAGTTAAAGGAGATTTTCGTCGAGCCAGATACCACGCAGTCAGGATCCCTGGTATTAGCATCAACGCAACTGCCACCGCGGCAACGCGAGCCGATAGTGCGATAATCGTCCATTCCTGTGGCAGAATAGGCATGTTGGGGTTAAGAATTAAATCCAAATCTAGCCCACAGGGCTAACTGTGTAGAATCTCCGACAAAAGCAACAAAAGCAGTGGCGGCCTCTGGATTAGCTGCTTTACTTAAGGTAGTAGCCACGTACCTGATATTCGGAGTACAGGAATGCGGTAATTGGAGCATTGGTTTTAACCCCTTTACTAATGCAGCATCGGAGTGATATACTACGGCAAGCTCGGCCGCGCCGCTGGATACCGCTGTAAGTGCTACCCTAACATCCAGTGTCGGGATCACCGCTGGTTCAACGACATCCCATATTCCTGCGCACTGCAACGCCTGTTTGCCATAGACTCCAGCCGGTACATGTGAAGGATCAGCCATTGCAAGACGACGCACGTTTATAAGCTCCGAGAGGCTATTTATTGGATCTGCCGCGTGCGAACCAATAACGACTAAGGTGTTACCCGCAAATGTAATCTCTGGCCCACTAGTCAGTGAATGCTCCCGCAGATAGTCAATCCAGTCTGGACTTGCGGCCATGAACACATCAGCGGGAGCTCCCTGTTGAATTTGTCTTGCAAGAAGTGAGGTCGGTCCAACGTGGGTGTAGACGGTTATTTCCGGGTGCTGTAATTCAAACAACATAACTAATTCGTTGAGGGCATCTGTAAGAGATGCCGCTGCAAAGACAGTCATCGAAGTCTTCTGCGAATCAGAGCTTGAACTGCATCCCGCAGCCAGGAATACTGCGACCAGAATCAGCCGCATCATAAGTTAGTCTGTTCGCGGATGGAGGTAATCAATGCAGATGCGCGCTGGTGGTGTACCGAAGTGGAATCAGATGCCAAGGTGCGTACCCGTTCGAGCTGTGCAATCGCCTCTTCCGTACGATTGATGCGTGCGAGCATCAATCCGTAGTTAAAGTTGGCGTTTAAGTGATCCGGATCCACTTCAAGTACTTTTTTAATTTCCGTGACACCCAACATTGGGCTACCGGTATTCAGGTATGCTGTTGCCATATCTGTGCGTACATCAAGGTTGTCGGGGTCGTCCGCGAGTGTTTTTTGATAGGCGTTCACTGCCAACGCGGCAGCTCTGCTACGCTCAGGAGGCTGAGTCTCATTGGCCATCCATTCATAATACAGATCCCCTGCTGTTTTCCAATCCTCGGCAAGGTCAGTCTCCTCAGCTATTTCTGATTGGACATCAGCTGCCATATCCAGTCTTCCACCCTCCGCTAAGACATATATTTTTTCGCGCATAAGGAGGAGAGAGATGGCGCTTGTATCACTTGCAATGGCTGCATCCAACTCAGCAATTCGATCAGCCAATTCACCAGATAGTGGAGTCCGTAGGGAAGTGTCATCAGTCGAAGTTACTGTAGGAAGTGAAGGCTCGGGCGATGATGCTCGCTTGCTCACTGTGGTTGCAACAAACAAGGCGATCACCAACAATATCCCCAATCCGATAAGCACAAAGACCTGCAGACCAACCCCGCGTTCAATGTTTGCTGGACGTTTTTTGGGAGTCACTGATTGCTGTCGGGGTTTAGTGACTATACGTTGCAACTTCGCTCCACACTGAGAGCAAAAATTGGAATCGGTTGGATTCTTCCAACCACACGCATTGCAGTAACTACCACCTCCACCCCTCTCAGTGAGTGTGCTTTCAACTTCTTCATTAGTTTCTTCATCTACCGGCCACCCGCATAAACCACATCGTTCCTCATCCTTAATGAGTCGTGCCCCACATTCCGCACAGGTCTTAATCATTCACTGTCACGGGTAAGTACATGGTCTTTCAACTCCCGAGAGGGCTTAAAGGTGGGAACCCTTTTTGCTTTTATACGCATTATTTCTCCGGTTGCTAGGTTACGCGCATTACGGGCAGATCGCTCCTGAACACGGAACGATCCAAAGCCTCGAATATTCACAGATTCACCTTCGGACAAAGCTTCTTTGACCGTCTCTGTAAATCCAGATAATACGGCTTCTGTTTCCCGCTTGGTTAGCCCTGTTCTACGGGAAATTATTTCGATCAGCTTAACTTTCGTCATGAAAATAGGGGTGTGGGGTTATGAACGATAACCCGAATGAGTTGGTTGAATTTTGCCGGCCCTTCAAGCCTGCAATAGGTTTGACACGTAAGAGGCATAATTGTGCCCATCTCCCCCTACAGGGGGGAGATTTTTTGTGAAGGGAGATAAGATATGCCCTAATTAGGTATGAAATGTCGTTAAAGTTCGATCATTAAAATTCAAACAAATGAGTTCTTGGCAGGAATTGCGATTTAAGGCGCATGGAACAGGCATTTCTGTTCCTCTGAGCGAACAGATTAATCTTTTGGGCGGCATGCTAGGCCATGTAATTCAAACACAGGCCAGTCCAGAAATGCTGGATATGGTCGAGAAATTACGCCATCTGGCAAAGCAAGCTATCTCCGAACACGATCCAGTTCTTCGGCGTGAAGCAGTAGAACAGATCAAAGAACTAGAGCTCCAGGAGATTGAGTGGCTGCTGCGCGCATTTACAACGTTCTTCTACCTAGTCAATCAGAGTGAGCAACAGGAGATCATTCGGATCAACCGTGAGCGTGCACGGCTGCTCCCTGAAATGGGGCGAGTAGACTCAATTGATGAAGCTGTGGGAATTCTGCGTAGGGCAAATTATCCACTGGAGGAGGTCATTAAATTTATCGCACGGCTTGATATACAGCCTACACTGACCGCACATCCGACGGAGGCTCGCCGACGAACAATTCTGTACAAGCAGGAACACCTGGCATTACTTATTGACAAGCTTCGGCACAGCAATCCGACTCCCGAAGAGCGTAATGCTCTGCTCTACCGAATACAGAACCAAGTCGGTCTCCTGATCGCTTCTGACAAAGTTCGAGCCAGCAAGCCAACAGTAATTGATGAGGTGGCAAATGGGCTGCATTATCTGCGGAACGCAATCTGGGAAGCAATTCCGCGTATTCATGCCGATGTGACAAGTGCGATTGAACGCCATTACGGTGAACGCGTGAAGGTGCCGATTTTCCTGCAGTTTCGGTCATGGATCGGGGGCGACAGGGATGGTAACCCAAATGTGACGTCTACGGTCACGAGAACAACCTTCTCTATGCACCGCAGAACAGTATTATCCCGATATCTGGACGATCTACGTGAGTTGCGACGGGATCTTAGTATTTCTGAGTTACAGCTGACGCTCCCCGGTATGCTATACGAATCCATTCAGGTAGACGAGGCAGAAGTGAATCTGACGGCACACGAAAAGCGCCTGTACATCCGGGAGCCGTTCCGTCGGAAGATCAGCTTCATGATGCAGCGTATTGAATTGGTAAGAGAAGGAAAAAAAGACATCTACGACAGCGACCGTTTTGTTGCAGATTTACAAATCCTTGCAAATGCCCTTGAAGAGATTGGATATGGGGATCTGGTATCCCATGGACGCTTGGGCAAACTCCTCTTGCAGGCGCAGGCATTCGGATTTCACATGGCTGCGTTGGATATCCGACAGCATAGCCGAGTCCATACTAATGCGGTAGATACCCTATTCAGGGTTAGCCGGGTCTGTGGCGACTATGCAACTATGACGGAAGAGGCTAAATTAGAGCTTTTATCAGAAGAGCTGAGCAACCCCAGGCCTCTCTTGCCGCGTGGCATCCAGGTCGAGGATGATTTACAGGAGGTACTCAACACTTTCACCGTAATCCGAGATATCGTAGAATCATCTCCCCGTGCATTGGGGAGCTATGTAGTAAGCATGACTCACGCCGTGAGTCATATTTTGGAGGTCCTATTACTGGCAAAAGAAGTTGGCCTTTGGCATACAGAGGGAGATGCCGTGCATTTCCCCATTGATGTCGTTCCACTTTTTGAAACCATAGAGGACCTTGACCTTGCTGGCGTCTTGTTGACCAAGCTATTTGAAAATCCAATCTATCGCCAGCATCTTGCACACCGTGACAACATGCAGGAAATCATGCTAGGCTATTCCGACAGCAATAAGGATGGTGGCTATTGGATGGCGAACTGGGCACTGCATAAAGCACAAAGATGTATTGGCGACATCTGCAAGGATTTCGGGGTTGATTTGCGGCTGTTTCATGGACGTGGAGGAACGGTTGGCCGTGGTGGAGGTCGCGCTGGTCAGGCAATCATAGCGATGCCACGCGTGATACATAATGGTCGAATCCGGTTCACTGAACAAGGTGAGGTAATTTCTTTCAGGTATGCACTGCCTGCAATAGCACACCGCCATTTGGAGCAGATTGTGAGGGCCATGTTGATTGCCCCACTTCGGGCAGCAGATGAAGAAGGGAATGCAGGAATCATGGAACGCCTCTCAGCAGTGTCGATGAAGAACTATCGCTCACTCATTGATGATCCTGATTTCTGGGCATGGTATGTCTCGTGTACTCCAATTGAGCAAATCAGTCGATTACCAATTGCTTCGCGGCCAGTCTCTCGCGGCTCAGTAAATATGGTGGACTTTGACGATCTTCGGGCAATTCCTTGGGGCTTCGCTTGGACACAGACACGTTATGTAGTACCAGGATGGTACGGAGCCGGAGAAGGCCTTACAGCACTCGTTCAAGATCACGCTTCCACCTTGAAGCGCATGTATAAGGAGTGGCCCTTCTTTCAAGCGGTTCTAGACAGTGCTCAACTCGAGATGGCGCGGGCTAGGTTGGATATTGCATCAGAATATGTTGCACTGGCAGCTGACCCCGTGGTCGGAAAACGAATCCATGATCAGATTGGCGAAGACTTTAAGAAAGGTGAAGCAGCTATCCTAGAGATCACCGGGTTCGAGCGACTCTATGGTCATGTACGCGTTGTTAGAAAATCTATCAGGCTTCGCAATCCCTATTCTGACGTATTGAATCTCTTACAGATCGAGTTGATCAGACGAAGCCGGAATAAGCTGGAAGCAGACGAAAAGCGGTTGACTCATGCATTGCTTCTGAGTGTTAATGGTGTCGCCGCAGCAATGCAGAGTACGGGATAGACACCTATTTATCGAGTTGAACGCTGACCTTTACAGGCAGGTGGTCTGATACGTACCTGCCCTCACTGATTGCTACTACGGCTTCGTAGCTCTGTACAGTCCAGGCAGGCGATACAAATACGTAGTCAATTCGCGCTTTGGGCAGTGACTCACTTTCTAGAAACCCACTGAACGTACCTGTTGGCCCTTCAGGCGGATTTTGACTGACCGTTCTCGCATCTTGCAACAGATCCTCGGTCAATGCTGCATAAACCTCAGTGTCCGGGGTTGTATTGAAGTCTCCGAGTACCAATACTGGTGCGTTGTCAGATAACGCTTGGGCACGCCTGGCCAGAAGCTTTGCGCTTTCTAACCGTGCCTGGTTGCCCCGGTGATCAAAGTGCGCATTGATCACCCAAAAATGAACATCCGTATCTCGTACTCTCAGATAAGCTGCTGTGGCTATTCTGGGGAGTGCTGCATCCCAACCCCGACTACCCGGTACATCGGGGGTCTCTGAAAGCCAAAAAGCAACCGTTTCCAGCAGCTCGAAAACCTCTGTTTTGAAAAAGATGGGGACAAATTCACCCGCATCCTTGCCATCGTCTCTTCCTACTCCCACCCATTCATAGCCTGAAAGCTGAGCTGCCAGTTGATCCACTTGATGGACAAGCGCTTCCTGCACACCGATAAGGTCTGCCTCGGCCATCTCGTTTGCCACCCAATCTACCCGATGCGGCCATGCACTGGGACCGTCCTCGGGATTATCATAGCGAATGTTGAAGGACATGGCCGTAAAGTCTGCCGGGGCAGACTGGAATGCAAGTGCCAAAACAATCAGACTAAACATGGCTATCCCCCTATTGTGATCATCGGACGGTTCCTAGACGCTGCGATTGCATGCATGCCTGCATGTCGGGCATGTTTACCGCCCACCGCGGTGCTTATCAATTCAAGGAGCTCCTGGTCACTCGCGCCGTTCCGCATGGCGTGCTGCAGACTGACTTCTGCCCGTCCAAACAGACAAACTTTCAGGTTACCGTCTGCGGTGATTCGAAGACGATCGCAACCTTCGCAAAAATCTTCCGTCATGGACGTAATAAAACCTACCCGACCACGGAAGCCTGGCACTCTATACAGCTTTGCAGTTGATCCAGGGCTGCATGTGAGCGCTTCAAGCGGATATACTTGACGGATGATCCGAAGCATTTCCTGGTAAGGGACCAACTTCCCCCCACTCCAACGATTGTCGTCAAAGGGCATGAACTCAATAAATCGGACTTCAATTGATCTTTCACGTATGAGGCCAACAAAGTCTACCAACTCATCTTCATTCATGCCCCGCATCACGACGCAGTTGATTTTTACCGGATCATACCCGGACTCGAGCATCATGTCAATGGCTTCCAACA
Source organism: Rhodothermaceae bacterium bin80 (assembly GCA_002238805.1). Classification (GTDB taxonomy): domain Bacteria; phylum Bacteroidota; class Rhodothermia; order Rhodothermales; family Bin80; genus Bin80. The sequence continues at coordinate 16,073 of MPNB01000087.1, forward strand.
CGATTCCGAGCCCATCTCGCCGCGTGATCGCCTTGAACCGGTCAGGATGCAGTGTATCCAGGCTCAGGTTTATTAGGTTAAGCCCTGCCGCTTGAAGCTTAGGTAGCTTGCGCTTTAGAAGTAGGCCGTTAGTGGTAATAGCGAGCGTTTTTAGCCCCGGTAAAGAAGCCAGCTTTTTAACAATCTTTTCAATTCCGGGTCTCAGCAGCGGCTCTCCACCGGTCAGACGAATCTTGGTTACTCCCTGTCCAACAAAGAGTCGTGCCAGACGGATGATTTCGTCGTCTGTCAATAATTCCTCTGCTGGCGTCCAATCAAGCCCACCTTCCGGCATGCAGTAGCTGCATCGCAAATTGCAATGTTCAACCAGCGAAATTCTCAGGTACTTATGTATCCTCCCAAAACTGTCGGATAAGACATTTGCCCGGCTCTTGGCGGGTGAGTACGTTAACGAGAAATCTCCAGGTGCCTGCGATGCAGATGACGCGTTGGAATCCAACCTCTTGGCCTCAGGGAGAAGCTTGAGCTCATAAATCATCGGGTACCCATCAACGTGCCTTCACGCTACGCTCTTATGCAAACCACTGCTTAAACGATAAGCCAGAGTATAAGATACCATGGCTTGGGAGATTAAGTCCTGAATCGCTATCAAAGGGAGCAGTGATTTCGATGGAGCGAAACAAATCACATCCGGCTTTAAGGTTAGCAGTACAGGAAAAAGATCAACCAAAAACACGGGAGAAAAATGGTCCGGCGGCCGATGTACTCTGTTCATGAAAGCATATCTCCGAGAATCTCCGAATTTCGATTTTTCTTTAGTCGCCCTCCGAGTTCTTTTCGAAGTACCGAACAGTCTAATAGGGAAATGACTATAAACCAACACAGCGGAACAGGGGATTAATAGCAATTTTGGGGATATAAGTTCGAGTTTACATTACCAGAAACGGTTGTCTTCCCGCTGACTCACATATTCGACACAGTACTCGGCCATCCTTCGAATCAAATCCTCCATGAGGGGCTCTCGATAGGGAATCTGGAGGAAATGCTTGGTTGTTCTGTATTTTTTCAATTCTTCACGAAAATGCTCCAGCGACGCACTGTGTGGAGCAAAGTTGAGATGTGCCTTGTGTGCAGAATAGGCAAACAGGAAGCGAGGTTCCACGAAGAAGGGATTTCCCCATTTGATTACTTCCTGTGCTTCTGGCGCAACGCTCTGAAGGATCGCACGAAGCCTGTGCAGGTGCGGAAGCGATTCATTCGGAGCAGCCAGAATATACTCTTCAACCGTAGTCGGTCGTTGTTTGCCAGCCATATGATTCACATGGGGAATACTGCAATCAACAAAAAACACGTATCCATGGGCTACACATCTTGCGCGTCCAAGTTTCCAGCTGGCGCAATATTCATGGTGTCATCTTTCCCGAAAGCCATAATATCTATGATGCGTAGCACTCGGACATGATTATTCCTTTCATCCAGGAGGCGCAGGCGCTTTATCCCTCCATTGTTTCGTGCAGCATAGATAAGGGTTACCCCTCGCTGCGTAACAATGCTCGTTGGATAGGATGCTGGTGCGCCAGGCTAACTGGCAAAATGTAGCGGGTGAAAGTCCCGTAGTATGAAGATGCAACCAATCACATACTTCCGCGAGCCGTGCGGGTATTCTCGTGAGGGAATACGCGAAGCGTCGGTAGCGGTGCGAATGGCCGGAGCTAATGAGCATCGAAATAGTTGTCATTTGGGTCGCCGAGGCTGTCAGCTTAGTCGAAGGCAACATGTATGTCATCGTAAAGGTGAGATGTCATATAGGCCCACGGTGTCCGAGAACTCATGGACGTACGTACGCATTTTGTCGGGACCTGGGAGGGCTCTATCCTGTCCTAAACGCAGAGTTGGGACCGCGCAGGGAAGGCGGAAGACGCTGAAGCCTGTGATGCACGGGATAGAGCAGTCAGATGGGGACATAGTAGCCATGAAGGCGGCGAACAAGGGGAGACCTGCGGAGTCGCTGGAGCCAAGGTCCCCACCCAAGGGGAAGCTGGGAGATCCGAACTCACGCCATACACAGAGATGGATAAA
>MPNB01000003.1 GCA_002238805.1 Rhodothermaceae bacterium bin80
TCGGTCAAAAAGTCGAGGATTCCGGTTCGATCAATCACCGACCGCAACAAGAAGGCGCCCGCGTCCGAGGTCGTATGGTTGTGACTAGCCGATTTGATCCGAATTGACTGGTTGAAGGGAAGCACAATAGACAGGGACATGTTACCACCTTGAGGGTGAAATGAGTGGATAATTTTTAAACAGGTCGGGAGACTTGATTCAGGACGAAAACACGGTTTTATTCGGTCAAAATCCACGAAAAACGCCATCAACCGCCCAATTAATGGAACCAATGTAAAAGGAAAAGGTTTCAGATGGGTTTATCTATACCGAACTGCTAAATTGAGATGAATATTGTGGGGTGAACCCAGTGCGCCGTTTGGTCGGATTCTGGGGACGTTGGGAACCTGCGTGCAGGCAGGGAGCTATGCTGCTTTTGCGCGCGTAACCTCTCGGTCGACTTTCCAGTGATGGGGTAACAGCGTATGGAGCTGTGACGTTGGATTTTTCCATTGACGCGTCTGGACTCACGGATGAGCCAAGTGGGATTGGAATTCCGGTTGGGGATTTACGCTACATACATGGGTACACCTGTTTGAAACCCAATCGCCAAAAAACACGCCGAAAACAGAGAAATACACCACAAAAAGCCCGAAAAAGAGGCGAAATGAGAGGAAAAGTTCAACGATAAGGCCCAAATATTCGACCCTACGTCCCAAAATCAGAACAAAAAGAGAAAAACCCTAGGATAAGGGGGGAAGTTCAGTCATTGCATTTTTGCTGAGGTGGATAGACATCCTTCCTGGAAGGTCATTCTCACCAGCTTAGAGAAATCTTCAGGATCCGTCCATCCCTTCCCAAAGCCCAGCCTGTCGAGGGTCCGCCAAATCCAACGGTCCACAGATCCTCGTTAGAAAGCGTTGTCCATGATGCTCCCTGATTGGTTGTAATGGCCAAGCCCACTGGCCCCACGGCAACCAGCGTGGGCATGGGAGCATGAGGCACGTAAACGGCCCCGTACACTGGTCCAGAAAAGGAAGGACGGCCGGCTTGAATCCAAGTAATGCCCCCGTCGTCGGTCAGCGCAATGTTGTCTTCACGACTTGTCATGTCTGTAACATCTCCGCCCAATACTGCACCCGCTGCCTGGTCAAGAAATGCCACAGAGGTGATTCCTCGTACAGATCCTCCCGAAATGGGCGTATCGTGGTACGTCCAAGTCATGCCCCGATCCGTTGTCTTAAGCACTCTAGCAGGCCCCGATTCGTGAGCGCCCGTACCAATCCATGCCGTGCTGTCTCCTCCTGCATGCAGGCAGTGCCCGCTAGCAGCAAAACTTCCTTCTCCGGGCCGAGCAGGCGGCAACACTTCAGGTGGTACGCGATGCCATGATTCTCCACCGTCGCTTGTAGTAATTATGTAGAATGCACCCTCGAAGGAATCACTAAAGGCCATCCCACTGTGTGCATCCCAAAAATCAATACAGTCAAAAAATCCAGAAGGCTCAGCATTCATAAACTGCAGTGTCCAGGATTTTCCTCCATCCGTTGTCTTATAGATCCTGGACTGATCTCCATTGCCGATGCTAAGCAGGTAGGCCGTATTGTCATTTACGGCATGAACATCCCTAAACTGAAGCGAATCTGCTCCCGGTACTACGCCGATTTCCCAGTGCTCACCTCCGTCAAGGGTGTGCCCATAGGTACCGTTTGTTCCGCTTATCCACACTACAGACTCGTCGACCGGGCTTATTCCTATGAAAAGCACCTCGACTCCAGACATCTGTTCTAGGATCTCCATATTCGGCAGCTGAGCTGTTGCTGTCCCCAGTATTGATAGCGTCAGTAGAACTGGCATTCCTCTGAATATGGCCGCGGGTATTGTCATTGCGTTAGGCGAGTAGATGATTGAAAAACTTTAAAACCAAGGAAATCTCCTCAAGATACATTCCCCGCCGCTACTGCTTAGAGTACTGTCCAGCGGTATGCGATCCTCCGAAGATTGGCGATAGTCGCATTCCGCTGCCGAACCATCACCTTCTACTACAAGATCTAACCTCACCCAATATTCATCTAAACAGCGAGCACATCCACGATGCCATGGAGTGCCATTGGCCGAAAATCGGCCAATATTACTCCTGAAAATCCCTATATCACCATAAACCAGCTAACCCCTATTTTTCCGGCAAGCACCAATTAGTCCAGAATAAGGAGCCCGTGATCCTGTGGGGGCGGGTCATATCCCAGGATAATGTTCTCCAAAACCTGGTTTGACTCACGGTTTTACAGTTTACCCAGGACTCGAAATAAAGCCATACCAGATCCCTCCTGTCTCGGGGTAAACATCAAAAATCTCCGAAACCCAAACATTGCACTGGTGTAACATCCTCCAATCTGGCATTGATCAAAGCAGATTTTTATTCATGAACTGTTCAGCGTGTCGCTTGCTTGTATTGTTCGGTTTTCTCAGTCTGTTTCCCTTCAGCTCACCACAGGAAGCGGGGACTATGCAAAATGCTGCGGCACAGCCAGTTGTTATGGCTCAACCACATAACCCGGAGGATATGCGTGCGATGGCGGTGGCATTTCTTGGCTCACTTGATGGGGTACAGTTGTCCAAAATTCAGTTTGAACTGTCAGATATGGATGCCCGCACACGGTGGAGCAACTTGCCCAGTATTTTTTACGAGCGTGGAGGGCTGCGCACCGGAGACATGACCGTAACTCAGCGTCATCATCTTCATGCCCTGATGAGGGCATCCACCAGCAGTCAGGGATACTTGAAAATAGCAGGTGTGATGTGGCTTGATGATGTACTCAGTGAAGCGGCTTCGGAGCGCGGCGCTTCCGGTCGAATGGCTGAGCTGATTGAGAGCTGGACAACGGAGAACTATTGGGTGTCCATTTTTGGAAACCCCGAGACGGATGAGCAATGGGGCTGGCTTTTTACAGGGCATCACCTGGCTGCCAGCTTCACCGTAGTTGGTGATGATGTTGCGTTCACCCCCTTATTCTTGGGTGCAGAACCGTATACAGTTGAAACAGGTCCCTATGCGGGTTGGCGGATCCTTTCCCACGAACGGGAACGTGGATACAAGCTCGTACAGACACTTACCAATGAACAGCGTGCGCTAGCTGTACTGGGAGAAGCTGTGCCAAATGACATTTTCGAAGGTCCGGGGCAGCGTAACAGACTTGAATCGATTGAGGGCATACAAGCTTCTGCATTAAGCGAAACCCAACAGATTTTGTTGTGGGAATTGATTGAAGAATATGTCCGTAATGCAGATCATCACGCCGCAAATACACAATTGGCGAAAATTCGCTCGGACGGCCTGGAAGCGTTGCGCTTCGCGTGGATTGGTCCAACAGAGCGTCTAGAGAGCCGATACTATTATCGGGTGCATGGTCCGTCCTTACTGATTGAATATGTGCGCGAACGAGGAGTTGGCGGAGATAAGAGTGGGAGTAATCATATTCACACGATTGTCAGGGATCCGAGTAACGATTACGGAGAAGATTGGCTGGGAGCTCACTATGAGGAGCATCATCGGTGATGCTGCTGTCGTCTATCTTTCGACGAAAAATAATTTCAACTGATGCCCCTCACTGATTTACGCGGACAGGCTACGATACGGACGGGCGAAGCCTTGGTCTCTCACTTAAATTCGTTTGATCTCACACCCAGGTTTTCTGCAGGTATTTGGTTTTTTTCGCCAGCAGATTCGAGGTTTCATGCCAAGTACAAGCCGGATGAATCAATTGAGGCCAGGCTTGAGATCGCTGCGTCTTTGAAAGATTACGGTCTGGATGCCCTGGAAGCACATTATCCGAACGAGATTAACGAAGATAATCTGTCACTCTGGAAAGCCTTCACCCAGGATACCGGAATCCGTCTATTGACGGTCATTCCGTTACTTTTTTACGATGCAGAGTTCGAATTTGGCTCGCTCTCAAATCCCGACGATAAGGTTCGACAGATGGCGATTGATCGAACGGCGCGCTCGCTGAGTCTGGCCAGGGAATTAGGGTGTGATTTTTCAGTCGTGTGGCCCGGAATAGACGGCTATGAGAACCCGTTTGGGATGAACATGGCCCATATGCGTCAGCGATTTGCTGCAGGATTGGCGGAAGCGCTGGACGCAGCGCCGGGTATGCGTATCGCTTTTGAGCCTAAGCCTTATGAGCCCAGGGGACGTATTCTTTACAGCCTGACCCCGGAAGGTGTATTGCTCGGACAGCAGGTTGAGGAAATGCTGCAGCATGGGGAAAACCAGAATCTGCTCGCGGATGGCCATAAACTGGTCTGTATGAATCCCGAAATCGGGCACTTGCTTATGGGCTTCGAAGACACAGCATATGCCCTGAGCTGGCCCTTATCGGAGGGACGTCTGGCGCATACGCATTGGAATAGTCAACCGCTGGGCAACTACGATCAGGACCTTAATGCAGGCCTAATATCGCCAGAGCAAATGGAAGCGGGACTTTACGTGCTCAAAATGCACGGGTACAATGCTTGGTACGGTCTGGACATTAATCCAGAGCGCATGCCGGTGGATGTAGCGCTCAAGATTTCGATGGATGCCATACGTGCTGCGTGCGATCGTATCAACTCCATCAACCACGAGCGAATCGTTGAAGCAGTCGAAGCTCCAAGTAAACACAGAGGTTTCCTAGAGGCCTACATGGTGCGCGCACGTGCCCCCCGGTCAACGGTTTTACCTCCAATCAGCGAAACACTATCGACTCGTATTGCTTAACTTATTGCGGTCTGCGAGGTGAGTTGGACGCCATCGTGTGTGATTGCTTTCTACATTCCTGTTGCAGGATGAGATAAAGTAGTTCTCCATGGTACCCTCAAATCCCCGCAGAATACAGAGAATGTTGTAGCAATAATTTACGCTTAGTACTATCAGGATTGTTTATTGCAGGCCCCGCTTTCTTGATCTCTTGGTGTTGCTGTTCACTGAACTTGGCTCCCTCACGATCAGACTAGAACGTGATAGAGCTTGCCGCACCGGCAGATTGGCCATTGGAAAAAGCCTCTTCGGGGGCAGCTGCTATATGCGTTGGCACAATGGAGGAATATCGCAACACGCCAACAAGCAAGCTGTTGAAGGAAACAAGTGTATTTGTGCTGTAGTGTGAACGTAGTAGGCTAATTCATGGAAAACCTTCCCTTAAGTACCGTTGCTGCCACGAAATCCGTGGAGTTACTCGATGAGGTCACCGTGCTTTTTGCCGGAGATTCAGGTGATGGCATGCAGTTAACGGGATCCCAGTTCACTTTGGCGACTGCCTTTGCCCAGAATGATCTGGCAACCCTGCCAGATTTTCCGGCGGAAATCCGTGCACCTGCAGGAACGACTTACGGTGTGAGTGGCTACCAGTTACACTTTGGATCAGTGAATGTTCGGACTCCGGGCGACGAAGTTGATTTGCTGGTGGCCATGAACCCGGCTGCGCTGAAGGTCAATCTGGGACGCGTTCGACGAGGCGGGGCGATCATAGTTAACGTGAATGCCTTTAAGCCTCACAGCTTGAAACTGGCAGGGTATGAGAAAAACAATCCGCTGGAGGATGAAGGAGCATTGAAGGACTATCGGGTCTTTGAGGTTGAGTTATCCCGGATGACCGAGGAGGCACTCAAGGGCTTTGGACTCGACAAGAAAGCTGTCGATCGCAGCAAGAATATGTTTGCGCTGGGATTGACACTCTGGCTTTATTCTCGTCCACTGAAGCCTGCGATGGAGTGGTTGTCAGAGAAATTTGCCAAGCGTCCTGAGCTTGCGGAAGCAAATATACATCTGCTGAAGAAGGGATATCATTTCGGCGAAACCACGGAGGACTTTGTTGTACGATATGAGGTCGCTCCGGCGCCACTTTCGCCTGGTACGTACCGAGCGATTCGCGGAGTGGAGGCCCTTGCCCTTGGACTGGTTGCAGCCAGTAGTAAGAGTGGGCTGGATCTTTTTTATGGCAGCTATCCAATTACCCCTGCTTCGGATCTGCTTCATCATTTAAGCAGGTACAAAAATTTTGGCGTAAAGACGTTTCAGGCAGAAGACGAGATTGCAGCCATTGGCGCAGCTATTGGAGCCAGCTTCGGTGGAAATCTGGGAGTCTGTGCAACCAGTGGTCCGGGGTTGACACTGAAGGCGGAAAGTACAGGACTTGCGGCCATGATGGAGTTGCCCATCGTGATCATCGATGTGCAACGTGGGGGACCGTCAACGGGGTTGCCGACCAAGACTGAGCAAAGCGACCTGCTCCAGGCCATGTATGGCCGCAATGGTGAGGCACCATTACCAGTACTCTCAGCCGCAACTCCGGGAGATTGTTTCTATGCGGCATATGAGGCATGTGAGGTGGCTATCCGTCATATGACACCGGTCATTTTGTTGGCAGATGGATATGTAGCGAACGGTTCTGAGCCTTGGCGTATTCCATCGTCCAGCGAACTCGGAGGTTTCGATATTAGCTTTGCAGGGAAGACGAATCGTAAGGTGGATGGTAAGGATGTATTTCTTCCCTACGTGCGAGATCCGGATACCTTGGCTCGACCTTGGGCAAAGCCTGGGACGCCAGGTTTGGAACATCGCCTAGGTGGCTTGGAGAAGCAACACGAGACGGGGGATGTCTCTTACGATCCGGAGAATCACGAATTCATGACGAATCTTCGGGCGGACAAGGTTGAGCGGGTAGCACAATTCATTAAACCCACAGAGATATACGGTCATGAGGAAGGAGATTTGCTCATAGTTGGTTGGGGATCAACAGATGGGGTTATCAAGACCGCTGTAGATCAACTGCACAATCATGGATTGAAGGTAGGTACGGTTCAGTTGCGCTATATCAATCCACTACCTCCAGATCTAGGATCTATTCTGGGTCGCTTTGACGGCTATTTGGTGCCTGAGTTGAATAAAGGACAACTGGTTCGCATTCTGCGTGACCGCTTCCTGCTGCCATTTACCGCTCTTAACAAAATTCAGGGCCAACCATTCAAAGCCAGTGAAATTGTTGAAGCTGCCATCAATAATTCCGAAGAGATCAGTTAAATGCCAACACTCCCCCCTTCCAGGAAACCCACACTACCACCAGGTCGTGGACCGCGCAGAGCGGGCCCACCGAAGGCCAGGATAAACCGCAAGGAGTACACCAGTGATCAGGATGTACGATGGTGCCCAGGCTGTGGGGACTATGCAATTCTCGCGAGCGTGCAGCGGTTAATGCCGCAGCTGGGGGTGAAGCGGGAAAATGTAGTGTTTGTAAGTGGTATTGGCTGTTCAAGCCGATTCCCGTACTACATGAACACGTATGGAATGCACTCCATTCATGGACGTGCTCCTACGATAGCTACAGGGCTCAAGGCCTCGAGGCCGGACCTGGATGTTTGGGTTGTAACAGGGGATGGTGATGCGTTGTCTATTGGGGGTAATCACTTGATCCATCTGCTGCGTCGGAATGTGAACCTGCAGCTCCTACTGTTCAACAATCAGATCTATGGGCTCACCAAGGGGCAGTACAGTCCAACAAGTGAGATCGGTAAAGTGACCAAGAGCAGTCCATTTGGCTCGATTACACCTCCGTTCAACCCTATCTCACTTACTCTTGGCGCTTCGGCGTCTTTTGTAGCGCGAACCGCTGACCGGGATACGAAGCACCTTACCAAAGTGCTCAAGCGTGCACATACCCATTCAGGCAGTGCGTTTGTGGAGGTCTATCAGAACTGTAATATCTACAACGACGGAGCTTTTTTTGACTTCACCGAGAGAGCCACCAAGGCTGATCGGACGGTTTACCTGGAGCACGGAAAGCCTATGCTTTTTGCAAATGGAAAACGAGGCATCAGACTGGATGGATTCAGGACAAGCGTTTTCGATATTGAAGGGAGAGACGCCTCGGTGAACGAAGCCATTATTTACGACGAAACCTCTTTGGAGCTTGCTGGGATCGTGAGCCGAATGTCACAACGGCCGGATATGCCCAGACCGTTTGGGGTATTTTTCTGCGAAAAACGCCCAACTTACGAGGAGTTGCTACAGGAGCAGATTGCAGCAATCACAGAGAAACAGGGTCAGGGAGATCTGGACGCGTTACTGTACGCGGCCGATACCTGGACTATCCAATAGCTTCCTGGTGTGCCGTGAAACAGTCTAGATTAAAACTGGGGACATCCTCTCTGGTTGTAGCTGCTTTTGTAGGTCCAGGCACGGTATTGACATGTGCCACTGCGGGAATTGACTTCGGCTATGCGTTGGGTTGGGTATTGTTGTTCTCTGTCGGAGCTACGTTTGTGCTGCAGTCATTCACTGCTGGAGCGGGGATTTTGTCCGGGCTTGGCATGGGGGAAGCGCTGCGTGTGTACACAAAGCAGTCACCAGTCCGGTGGATAGTGATCACTTTGGTAGTTCTGGGACTTTGGGCTGGTACTGCGGCATTCGAGACGGGTAATATTGCTGGTGCTGTGGCTGGAGTAAATAGCCTTACGGGCGGCTTACTTCCGCGAAGTGTGCTGATTTTGCTCATCGGTCTGTTGGCGGCCGCAGCGCTCTTACTGCAGCTGCAAATGGTGACAAAACTGCTGGCAGGGCTTGTTGCGCTTATGAGCGCAGTCTTCCTGGTCACAGTGTTTCTCGCACCAGTAGATTGGCAGGCTGCATTGCAGGGACTCGTTATTCCCCGAATGCCTGACGGCAGTCTGGTGCGCACAATTGCGCTGGTTGGTACCACAGTTGTGACCTACAATCTATTCTTGCACGGAAGTGCAGCCAAGAAGTATTGGGCCCAGGATGATCCCCAGTTTGCCTGGCGGCGTGAGCTTACTGGAATGGCTATTTTCCTGCCGCTTGGGGGAATAATTTCTGTCGCTATCCTTCTTGCCGGTGCCACTCTGGAGGTTGAGTCAGTGGAGTCGGTAGCGGCGATTGCCCCAGTGATTCGTCCAGCTGTGGGTCCTTTTGCAGAGATACTTTTTGGAGTGGGGCTGTTTGCAGCCGGAATTACTTCAGCGGTGACAGCCCCCTTGGCAGCAGCCTGTGGTGTACGGGAAATTTTTGGATGGCCAGATGATGCGCGACATCCCGGGTTTCGGATTGTCTGGATATCTGTTCTGCTTACTGGGATGGTGTTTGCATTGTTTGGACGGAATCCTTTGGAGATTATTATCGCCGCCCAAGCGGCCAATGGACTACTTCTGCCGTTCATAGCTGGGTTCGTGCTGTTCCTGGCTGCGCGACAAAAAGCCGTAACTCTACCGCACTGGTACTTAGGCCTTGGAATCCTGGTGACACTTATATGTGCTGGGCTTGGTGGTCGGACGCTTATTTGGGTTTGGGGGCAGCTGAGTTAAGCTGTATCACCAAAAGCTTTGTTCAGTTCACGAATTCGTTTGCGCTCTACCCAGGCAGCCACGAGTATTGAACCTTCGTAGAGCAGGTACAACGGAATGGCAGCGGCGAACATGGAGAAAGGGTCGGCAGGAGTGACGAGGGCGCCAAGTACGAAAACGGCCAGAAACGCATACTTGCGAAAGGCACGTAACCGCCCTGGTGTAGCGAGCCCCAATTTTGTAAGAAAATAGATTATGACAGGGAGTTCGAAGAGTATCCCGGAGCCAAAGGCCCACCAGGTCACGCTGCTGAAGTAACGTGTGATGTCGAACTCGTTCCGAATAAGGGGAGAGATACTGAGATTATTGAAAAAATTCAATGCTAATGGGGTGATCACATAGTAGCCGAACAGAATGCCGATCACAAAGAAGATGGTTGCAAAGGCTGCAATGAATCGCATGCCAGCTCTTTCTTTCGGATAGAGGCCGGGCTCGATAAATTTCCAGATGGAGTAAATGAGGATGGGGGAACCAGCTACAAGTCCTACGGCCATAACAATGCCCATGAGTGCAAAGAACTGGCCGGCTACCGTACGGTTTTGCAGGTGTAGCTCTTCAAAATCAAACCCCAGGAGTTGGTATGTGATGAAGTCTGATCTTGCAGGGCCCATGAGGATTACATCTACCACCCAGTCATGGAATATTGCTGCGACGATAGTCATGATGACCACGCCACTTATGCCCCTTAGGATCGTCCAGCGTAGATCTTCCAGGTGATCTAGGAAGGACATTTCGCTGCCCTTCGGCAGCGTATCCTCGCGTGGTTCAGCAAGCGCTTGAGTATCTGCTGCCTGAACTGCGCTGGATGTTTCCGGTTTTAGGGCACGTCCAAATGTTTTTCGCCAATTGAAACCCATTTCCCTTATGCATGCGTAGCCGAATCGGAGCTTCCCGAATTTTCTTGACCTAATGTCAACTCCATCAATGTATCAACCCACAACCCCTCCTGCTCAAGTGCCATTCGGCCATCACCCCATGCGAATTCGAAAATTGTCAAGTATCCTTCAACCATAAACCCCTCCCTTCGGAGCTCTTTGAGAACGCGCTTGGCCGTTCCGCCACTGTTGAGCAGATCGTCAAGAATTACCACCGGAATCGCAGGATCCAGTGGTCCTTCAATCAGGCGGCGACGTCCGTAGGGTTTGGGCTGAAGTCGGACCAGTCCTCCCTGCAGGGCCGGTGAGCCAGATGCGTTAATTGTTGCACAGACCATGGCGCTGGCCCCAATACCGGAACCGGCGACTTGCCTGATCCCGATCCCACGCAATCTGTTGGCAACCAGCTTACCAATCTCACGGGACATTTTTCCATCTAGGAGAGGGATACGCATATCCAGGAGCCACTCAACTACCCTGCCTTCAGGGTCAAGAAGTGTCTCATTACTACCTGACACTAAGGCTTTATCATAAATCTTCTGGGACAGACCGGATTGGTGCAGATGGGGCCAATAATCTATTTTCTCTCGTGTCATGTGTCGTAACGTATCCGCGCAAAACGCGACCTACGTATACCAAGCGTAGGATACTCGGTTCAGGTGCGATATCGTTGTGGCGTGCTCAGTCTAAATCGTTTGAAGGGCGAACTTTACTCCTTTCAACTATGAAAACCGTACTCGCAGCGCGCGGAATCATCTACGGTAAGTCATGAATTACTGCAGGCTTACACAGGGCTCGTCGTTGGCTTCCAAGCAGACCGTTCTATAATCTATCGGGCACGCACACGCAGGTCATTTAGGCGATCACAAAATCGTACAGTGGATAGGCGGTGCAGAGCGAATAAACTTCTTTCCGTACCTGATGCTGAATTGACTCGTCATTCGGTGCACTCAACACGCGGTCAATCAGAGCAACGATGCTCTCTATATCTGCTTCGCTAAAACCTCTCGTGGTGACAGCGGCAGTTCCGAGACGAATGCCACTTGTGACGAAGGGGCTTTTATCATCAAAGGGAACCATGTTTTTATTGACAGTGATGTGAGCTGCCTGCAATGCTCGCTCTGCGTCCTTTCCCGTGATGTTTTTGCTTCGAAGGTCGACCAGAACAAGATGGTTGTCAGTTCCACCGCTCACGACATCATAGCTACGCGACAAAAAGGCGTTTGCCATCTCAGCTGCATTACGTTGCACTTGTCGCGAGTACTCAACAAATTCAGGTTTCAGTGCTTCCTTAAAGGCGACGGCCTTAGCTGCGATTACGTGCACAAGCGGTCCCCCCTGCATACCGGGGAACACAGCTGAGTCCAGCAGCTCGCTCATGTTGCGGACGCGGCCGCTTTTTCGCGCAATTTTCCCGAATGGATTTTCAAAGTCACGTCCGACAAGAATCATTCCACCACGTGGTCCACGAAGCGTTTTGTGGGTTGTTGTTGTAACAATGTGAGCGTATGGCAACGGGTCATTAAGCAGTCCTGCGGCAATCAATCCAGCAGGGTGGGCCATATCCATCCATAGGAGGGCATCCACTTCATCAGCGATGGCACGAAAGGCAGCGTAGTCAAAGTCGCGGGAGTACGCACTAGCTCCGATAGAGATAAGTTTCGGGCGCACAGCTTTTGCTTTTTCCCGGACACGGTCCATGTCAATACGCCCATCCTGTTCGACGCCGTAATAGGTTGCCTTGAACCATATACCGGAGAAATTTACAGGGCTTCCGTGGGTCAGATGCCCACCGTGCGCAAGATCCAGGCCGAGGAATGTATCTCCGGGATTCAAGCAACTCAGGTACACAGCCGCGTTGGCTGATGCGCCGGAGTGTGGTTGAACGTTAACCCAGTCACACTTAAAGAGTCGCTTGGCGCGCTCGCGAGCCAAATCTTCTGCCGTATCTGCAAACTCGCAGCCTCCGTAGTAGCGTCGTCCTGGTAATCCTTCCGCGTATTTATTGGTAAATACAGAGCCCATAGCCTGCATGACGCTTCGGGATACAAAATTTTCCGAGGCAATCAACTCCAGTCCGTGGTTTTGTCGGTCCACTTCACGTTCAATAGCGGCAAAGATTTTGGGATCCTGCGATACGAGATAGTTCATGTGAGTTTTAGTTGTATGGACTGGCTCCCGTCAGAGCGTACACCAAGATATTAGTTCCCATCTGCAGGGCAGGTTCCCGGATGTCCAATGGGAGGTCGTGCACTGATTCTGGCTCCCAGCCATCTCCCAAATCGCTCTCGTAACTATAGAAGACGCATAGACGCCCATGCTGGTCGAACAGCCCGAATCCCTGAGGCGGCTTGCCATCGTGTTCGTGAATTTTTGGGAGACCGTTAGGAAATGAGAAATGTGTATGAAAAATGGGGTGATCAAACGGGAGTTCTATGAATTCCTGTTCCGGGAATACGCGGGCCATTTCACGGCGGATGGCACTGTCCAAGCCATAGTTGTCATCTATATGCAGGAAACCTCCGTGCTCCAAGTATTGCCGTAAGCGGATGATTTCGTGCTCCGTAAACACAGCGTTTCCGTGTCCTGTCAGGTACAGATAGGGGAAGGTGAACAGCCGGTCAGTCGAAAGTTCGACGACGTCCGGCCTCGGGTTCACATTTACCAGCGTCTTGTTTCGGACATAGGATAGAAGCTCGGGGAGCGACTGTTCATCACTATACCAGTCTCCTCCTCCGCCATATTTAACACGTGCGACAGACAGAGCGTACTCCTGTGCCATACAGGGAGCGGCAAACATCAGGCAAATAAAGAGCAGTGCTCTGGTCACAGCAGATGCAATCAAGTTGGGGCGATGGGTTGTACGATGTACAAAAGAACTTGATTGTCCCAGATGAGCGCAAACATTTCCTTTGTTTAGGATAGGTGCAGCTGAGATCAGCATATGCATATTGGACAAAGGTCCGTTGTTCCAGGCGTACGATTCTTCGCGTAGAATTCAGGTTCAGGTCGCAATAAAACTGGAACAAGCAAAAGGGGGAGATCAGAACGTATCTGAATTCTAGTGCGGATAGTTATGATGATTGTACTGTACACGAATGTAAACGAGACCTAAAATGCGAAGGTTGGGCCTATTATGCTGTTTCAATGAAGCTGGCGATGAGTTTGCTGGCATTGCGACGAAGGAGAATATGAAATACTTGAAAGAACAGGGACTGGACTGCTGTGGCGTGTTCCAAAGCCCCTCCGGTGCACCATGTCGCAGAGGAAGCAGCTAGTGGCTACGAACATGCTTGTGGCGATGAACGCCTCCCAGTTCGTGGTCGCCACGACTGCCAGCACGATAAACAGCAGGGCGGCGAGGATAATGACGATTCGCATGGGGTAACCCTTTGGGGCTATGGAAGGTTGTGCGGATCGGCCAGGGCATCAACTCCGTAGAGCAGAGCAGGCCGAGTGTGTTGAGCGCGCTGATGTCGCGCTCATCGACGTGGAAGCATTGCCCCGCTCGATCTTGCTGATGGTGAACTGACTCGTGCCGACATGCTCATCAAGCTCACACTATTTCCACCCACGAGTAAGGGGGTGTCGCATTCCGGGCGCCTTGCCGTTTGATGGCGACGGACCTCCTTGGGCGGCGAGTTTGCGGCCTTAGAATATCGTCCGTGGGCGGAGCGGCCAAAGACGGCCGCTAGCTCGAACCCGACCCGAGTTCGATGTGTACGTTATACCAGGTGAAACGCTGGCCACTGGCGTCAAGCGTGACCTCCTTAGTCTCGTCCGGTTCGAGGGAGGTGCGGGGCGTCGGCCCTAGCTCCTTACCGCTCGACAGGTGGATTTCGACCCGCACATTGGTGACCGTGCTCGCAGTGGTGTTGTGGATCGTGCCGATGAATTTTTGCATGCCCGCGTTGTAGCTCAGCGTGAGGTCCACGCCGCTGCGCGTCTCCATCGCCGTCTCGTCCATATTATAGCGTGTGCCGCTCTCACCGGGTTCCGAGGCGCTGTCGCAGGCGCCTGCCAGCAGGACGAGCAGCAGCGATGCAAGGTGTAATCGTTTAATGGTTGGGTCCTATCTTCCCGCCGGCCTAGTCGCAGGCCGACATTTCGGGGTGGGCGGTCCAGTCGCCGACGGTGCTCCCGCCGGTGCTGAGGGTGATCGTGCGGGTTTGGCCGGGTTGCATGTCGTTGCGGGGTGTTGGGCCAAGCTCAGGTCCGCCCGCCAAGTGGACCTCCACTCGCACCGCACAGATAGTCGAGTCCGTAGTGTTGGTCACCGATCCGACGAACTGGTCCGTGCTCGCATCGTAGTGGAGCTGCAGGCGTACGCCGCGCCGCTCGGCATCCCAGTGCTCGGTGCGGCCGATGTACGTGCCGCCCTCCTCCCCCTCGGCCCCCTCGGCATGGCCCTCGCCGCTTTCACCGGCGTGTTCGCCCTCGCCCTCGACGGAAGGTTGCCGCATGGTGTCGTTCCCAGTGCCGTTGGTGCCGCATGCAACGATGGCGAGGGCCAGCACGATTGTGACTACTGCCTTCCAAGGAATGCTTCTCATATCTCCTACTGTCTGTTCTTAGTTGGTTGGAGACGCGTTGGATGGGTAACTCAAGAAACGTCCCCTGTATACCCCGGTGGGACCGTAAAGTTTCATCCAGAACCGGGGTTGGACGCAGGGAGTGCTATCGCCGCCCCCCACTCCTTTGTCCAGTTACGGCCCTGATCGTACCTCCATTTCGGCCAACATGCAAGGGATAAACTGGGGATTACAAAGCAGGTCTAGGTTTTCAAGCTCTCGCGATTTTGGTGATAACACTTCGGAACGAGACTGTCTCCAGTGGGGCTAACTACATTCAAGAATCACGTATTGCGTTACAGGGACGCTACGTAATACTGAAATTCACCTACAAACCGAGGCTGATGTAGTATTGTCGGTGGCGCGTGGTTGTTCTATCACGGGACACAAGGGAATTCACTGCGATTCGGCAGCATCATTGAGCGGACTCACCCTTACCTGATGCGGGCAAAGCCTGATCCAGTGCATTCGTATCGCTGTATTTGGAGGGGCACTTCATGAGGATATGTTCGGCTTCGAACACCCCTCCATTCAGGTATCCCTCTACGACGATCTTTTCGGCATCTTCGAAACTCGCCGGTTTTGGGTCCCGGTAATGCACTTCGCGTACCGCTTCCTCGTTATCCCGCAGGTGGAACCTGAAAAGGTTTTTTTCGGGGTTGTAGTGCGCCGTCTCGGACTGCACCCAGTTACCAACGACATGAGCGCGTGTCCCGGACGCTTCGGCTTCAGAAAAATGCATATATGCCCCCACCTAGTCTCCGAAACTGAAGAGAAGCAGGGATGCAAAGCCCACCAGGGCAATCAGACTGATAATGGTGCGAGGTTTGCGCATGATTAAGTCAGTGGTCAACTCTGATCAATCGGTGGATTTTTTTCGCTGAGCAGGGCTTTCACGGAGGATTCCAGACGAGTCGGTCCAACAGGGCATCCGCAATCGTAGGATTGGCCATGTTTTTGATATTACTTGGGGACTGGGAAAAAGATGAGAGAGCGGAGGGAATTGTCAAGGCGATGGGAAATCATAAGACACCGTGGGCCATTTCGACGTTTTCTTCCAGTTCGCAATGCTATCGCTCACAGCCGTCTTTTGGGTCGCGCTGATCTACTGACGGAGTATCCTATTATATCAGGCTAGCAAATGGTCCTGTCTCGCCCACAGTTATGTATGACCGGTAAGATATTTCAAAAATCCTTCCTTTTGAATTTCCAGACACTCGCTATCAGTGGTACGGTCACCCAAACCACCAGTCCCGCTATGGCAGTTATCACACCTCCCAAGCTACCAAAAAACTGCTCGAATACTGCACCCGTGTAGCCCATCAGGGCCGACGCTTCAAGGTTCAATAGCAGCAAAACACGAGCGAGATCAATCGGGTTGAGTATCATCAACGCGAGCATCGGTTTTTCCAGGGGATAATTCGCAAAAACACTTACGATCACGAGCACCAACCCATCGTAGACCACAGAGAAAAAGATCCAGAGTAGAACCGATACGCTCAGGCCTCGAAGTCTGTCCTCAAACCGCAGCGCAATGAAAAAAGCCAGGGCGACAAATATGAACGTCAGCAATACGCCAGATCCGGTCATGAGTAGTGCCGCCGTCATGTGCGTATCAACCAGCCCACCGCGAAGTACGATCGGAATTCCAGCTCCGATAAGAAAAGATCCCGACAACGGCAATGTTAGCCCGGCAAACAGTCCGTAAAAAAGAATCGCCCGGTTTACTGGCTGTGCTAGGAGTAATTCAGTAAATGGCCGTGCATTGTAGAGATATATCGTACCAAACACGATGCTGACGAGTGGGATAATCACCAGTACAATGCTTGACAGACCAAGCAATGCCTTAGCGCCACTGCCCGTAAAGCGAAATAGTGCTTCCGTCGTGACTAGAAAAAACAGTGCATACAGCAGTGTCCATCGGCTTCGAAAAATATCTCGCCACTCATACTTGATGACCTTCGCTACCGCCCTCAAGTTCATTCTTTAGTCCTTTGTACCAACTATGATTTGGGCAATGGCACGTTCGAGCTTGTCCTCTCCAGTGCTATTCTTGATGTCGACTGCTGAGCCAGCAATACTCACACGCCCATTCACCAGGAAGGCTAGGTCATCAGCCAATTCCTCGATTTCGCTCATAATATGCGAAGTTAGGACGATGGTCTTTCCGTCATCCCGCTCCCGCATGATCCAATCCTTAAGCAAACTGCCTGCGACCGGATCAAGGCCCGCCGTAGGTTCGTCTAGAAAGAGTACATCCGGGTCGAATAAAAAGGCCAGGATGGCATTGATCTTCTGGCGTGTCCCTCCTGAAAGGGTGCCGAGCGGTTTGTCCAATTCGGAATCAAGCTGAAAAGCCTCGCATAGTCGTTCACCTTTGGCTCCTGGCTGATCTCGCAATTCTTTCAGCAACATCAAAATTTCACGGGCTTTCAGGTGATCAGGGAAGCGCGCGATCTGCGGCATGTAGCCAATGTGCCTGCGATAGTCCCATGCCCCGTCAAGTGGCTTGCCGTCAAATATTATCGTCCCAGCCTGTTGCCGCGTGAGTCCCAGGATACACTTGATCAGGGTCGTCTTCCCGGATGCGTTCGGACCGACAACTGCAGTGACTCTCTTTCGCTTTATTTGCAGATCTATTTTGTCCAGTACGTTGAGTTGCCCGAAGGACTTCACCAGGCCTACAATCTCAATCATAGCTCTGATTTTGTGTGGACAGAGTGGTGAGCATCACTGACAGAGACATCTGTAAAGCACTGCTCCGAAGCAAGTAAACCCATCACAATCGTACCATTACCGGCATTTCGTCAGCCAGCGTATCGGGTGTTAACGAAGGCAGGGTGTGCTCTACAGCGTCAAGCACTTGAATGAACAGACTTCGCAACAATAGGATAGATGTCTCCGTTCGCTCAACAATCAGTGAAAAGAGGCGCACGGGATGGAAAGGAATGTCACCGTATCCGTCACGGTCAAGGTCGTAGCCCTGGTAGGCATCCCAATGATTCTTTGAAAACCGGCTGGAATGGTGCCGGCTGTTGGTTGCCACATCGAAGGTGTTATCAATGAAGTTATTATGTGTGAACCAATTGTCCTGGGCGTTTGCCATAATCTTGACAGCCCAGCCATTTTCGATGAAGTCATTGTGTTCAAACACATTGCGGTTGGCGCCTTCTGCGTATATGCCGATCGTATTCTTGACAAAGACATTATCATCAATGATACTGTCCGTAATATCCTTGAGCAGGAGCCCGAAGACTGCGCTACCCCAGTTGTGTTCAAATCTGTTGCCTACCATTTCTACGTTTTCAGAGTACATTACAGCAACCCCGGCATCGTTTGCGCGAAAGACATTGCTATGGTAGGTGCATCGGTCCGAAAACATGAAATGCAACCCGTAGCGGAGGTTGGATTCGCTTATGTTATCAATTACTGCACTGTCCTCCACGAATTCGAAATAAATGCCGTCGCGGTGTCCTCGAATCTCATTGCTAACGATTTCGATCTCCTTCGAATACCAAAGATGGATACCATTCCCTGAGCGAGTTTCCGTCAAGCCGGATCCTTGAATCGTGTTGCCGGACAAGCGACAGAAACTAGTTCTGGCCAAGTAGATCCCAAAATAGGCGTCGATGATGCGGTTATCTTCAACTCGGCAAAAAGCTGCTCCGTCTATCTTGAGTGCCGCGCGATCCTCAACGAAAGTCACCCCTACGTTGCGGAACTCCAGGCCCTGAATCGTTACGCTGTCAGCCACTACGGTCATGATCTGGTTCTCTCCTTTCCCGTCCAACACAGGGAAATCTTTCCCGATGATCGTGACGGCCTTGTCTACCAGAATCGTCGGCTCATTATAAACGCCCTTCAAGACTAGAATCGAATCACCCGGTTGAGCTTGGCGGATTGCTGCGCCGATGCTGTGCAAAGGGCCTTCGGAGGAGACCACCACATGCTGTCCGAGCGCACCGGTAACTGTAACTGACGCGACAAGCAGTGCGAGTAATCGGCTCAATCTTCTAGCGCACAAGACGCGGTGCATTGCTATCCCCTAACATTACGGCTGCATTGATTCGAGCAGGTGCATGGACCTATCTCCAGACATGCTGACCCGCACAAGACTGTCTACGCCTTGCCAGTCCAGAATTTCGCCGAAAAAGGAATGCTGTACAGCTTGTTGAGTGATTCCAGGACCAAATGCTGTCAGGTTCATGCCCATAGGGCTGGGAAGATCTCGGCTGTGCAGAAAGAAAGCCTCGTCCACTGGAATCAACTGGGGTGGGTTTTCATAATCAACCACCCATAAAGAGTGAATGTGATCCGGTAACAGATCGGCGGTCGCCAGATGGGACGCCAGACATTCGACAGAGTCAAAGGTGAAAAATTTTCCCTTTGATGTAATAAGTTCCGCACCGTATTGCTCATCCGAAAGCGTCATTTTGCAATAGGCACACCGGTCGTGACCATGGTCTAATGGTTGCGGCTCAAGCGCACAGCCTGCAAGCACAACCAGCATGAATCCCAGAATAACTACCCGTTTACTCATGTGGTCGGGGATCACTATGGATGCCATTTTTCTGACTGCGGGCAGATGCGCTGGTCCTGATTTGGGAAATCAATAGTACAATACCGGTGAGCAATGACGAAAATGCAATCCAACCGCCTAGTGCAGGCCAAGAGTGGGCCGTAAAATTGAGGAGCTTCTTCGTGCCGATGAACGGTGGCTGGTAATGCATCCCAGGAATCTTGATGGCTGCAGTTGGATCAAGATTATGCCCGTAGTCATATTCCCAAAGATGGAAGTCAATGAGTCCAGCGACGGTACATGTAAGGAATAGCCCAACCCATATACCTAACATAACGGGTTTGCCCGTTGCGGCAGCGACGAGTCCAAGACCGATCAGGAATGCGATGACCCATGGTAT
Organism: Rhodothermaceae bacterium bin80; assembly: GCA_002238805.1. Lineage (GTDB taxonomy): Bacteria > Bacteroidota > Rhodothermia > Rhodothermales > Bin80 > Bin80. The sequence continues at coordinate 19,738 of MPNB01000003.1, forward strand.
CACTTTCAGTTCCGTAATCGTTTCGGGCGTGATGGCCTTCATCCCGATATAATGATTCAGGCCGTTGATGTTCTGCAGGTCGTGGGGCTTCTGACCAGTGATCTGGTTGATCCAGATATACATCCCGATCCCTTCCGGGTACTGTGGTGCTTCCAGCGAGATACTCCATATTGGCGCGACATACGCGACTAAAAGTGCAAGTGATGCAACAGCAAGGGTTATTCTGTAGAGCGAAGTCATGTCTGCACGCGTTCACGATTATGATAGTACATCGGACGAAGTGATCCGTCAGCGAGAATTATCCCTCCAGAACACATAATCATGCAGACTTGGTCGTGGTGGTACGATCAGTCATGAAGACCATGAGCGCAGGGCAGTTTTGTAGCGCATGGGGTCTCACATGAATCAGACCATTGAATGTATGAGGCAGGCGCACACGGTTGTGTCGCAGCCACATCATCAATTGCCCGTGGCATAGCTCAGCGGTACGTCCGATCCCCTCGGCGAAACGCGGACGTAACCCTGCATTTCCTGATGCAGTGCCGAACAAAAGTCCGTGCAGTAGAAAGGATATACTCCCTCTCCTCGCGGTGTCCACTTTAATGTGCGCGTTTCCCCGGGCATGATCAGCAGTTCTGAATTGTTCGCCCCTATAATTGCAAATCCATGCGGGACATCCCAGTCCTGCTCCAGATTTGTAACATGGAAGAATACTTCATCACCCACCTGCACGCCTTCGATATTGTCCGGTGCAAAATGGGTACGGATGGATGTCATGTAAACATGCACCGTATTGCCATCGCGTTCAACGCGCGTTTGAGCTTCGCTCTTGGTAGCAAAGGGATGCTCATTCTCCTCAATGGGAAAAAACTGGACTTGGTTATCCATGATCAATTCAGCCGGTAATGCCTGCGCATAGTGTGGTTCGCCCATTGTTGGGAAGTCCAGCAACATCCGCATCTTATCCCCGCTGATGTCTATGAGTTGTGCGGCATGGGCCAGTTCCGGGCCAGTCGGCAGATAGCGATCTTTGGTGATCTTGTTCATTGCGACAAGATACTTGCCCCAGGGATTCTGGCTATCACCGCCTGGAATCATCAGATGACCAACGCTATAGAACACGGGGATGCGATCCACGACATCCCAAGGCTCTGCTACCCGCCATTTTACGATCTCTGATGAAATGAAGGCAGTCGTATAGGCAAATCCCTGTCCGTCAAATTCCGTATGGAGCGGCCCCAGCCCCGGATTCTCAACCTCGCCGGCAATGATGGCTTCATACTGAAGTACGGGAATTCCCTCTATTGTGGTCTCGTAAGCTTCGTCGGCGATGGCTTGCATCATCTTGTCAAACGAATGAACCGGGATCACGGTGGCCAGCTTGCCTCCGGCAACGATATACTGACCTGTGGGGTCCACATCAACACCGTGGGGCGATTTCGGCGTCGGTAAGTAATAGACCATTTGATCGCAGTCGGCAGCCTCAAGAACCGTTACACTCGTCTTCTCCGTGGAGACCGCTGATTGTGTGGCCCGGTCCATATGATTATGGAAATAGCGGGTATCCATTTGACGGGCGTTGCCATCAGCGACGCATTGCTCTGCACGTTGCCAGTTGACTGCAGCAATGAAGTCTTTGTCATTCTGCGAGGCATTGACCTCCAACAGCGTGTGGGCCTCTTCCGAGTTGTATGAAGTGAAGAACATCCAGCCGAAGGACGGTCCCTTTCCAGCGTGTGCCAGATCATAGTTGAATCCCGGCACTAAAATCTGGAATGCCACATCCATTTCTCCTGGGGTGTTCGCATGGATGAAGGAAAGTGAGCCTCTGAAATTGCCAGCATAGTCACTTATTGCCATGTCCCGCTGCGGAATCGGTATACTGAAGCGTGTGGAAGCGACAAGGTATTCGGAATTGGGCGTAATAAAGGGAGAGCCGTGATTGCCTGCAGAATTTGGGATCTCAATGATCTCCTCGGTTGCAAAAGTCGTCAAGTCAACCCGCGCGACACGGGGCGTATTATTGGCATTGATAAATATCCAGCGTCCGTCCGGTACGCCATCTGTCATAGACAGTTCAGGATGATGAGCGTCGTCCCACGGTACGAAGCCATATGAGGTATTAAGCATGGGGCGCGTTTCTTCCGTGTACCCCCATCCATTCTCTGGGAACTGTGAAAAAACGGGGACATCTTTCAGATGACGTCCAGAAGGTAAGCCATAAACCGTCAGGTTGCCGCTGAATCCTCCAGAAAAGAACGAGTAGAATTCATCATACTCACCCGGAGGTACGTAAACTTGTCTAGCCGCATCATCGCTAAAGCCGTCCCGCAAGCCCGGATTTTGGCAGGCAAAGAAAAACATTCCGGATAACAAGAGGAGGAGGCCACAGCCGGCCAAGAATCGATTGGTCAGGATCGATAACATCGTGTTAGGCTTCATGTTTTAGTGGTTGCAGGAAAATTGCGTACGATTACTGAATCACATCAGCAGCATCAGTTTGACTGCTGCGCAGAAACTCAAGTACTGACCGCGCATCGGCTTCAGTCAGGTTTTGGTTAGGCATTGGAGTGAAGTACTCCGCCAACATGTCCTGTCCCGCAGGATGTTTTTTTGCCATTTCGTCTGGATTCAGCATCATGTTCATAATGAACTCAGGGCTCCGTCGGTCCAGCACTTGTCCCAATGGCGGCCCTACATAACGTACGTCCAGCTTATGGCAGGCGGCGCACTTGGTCGCAAATATTGCCTGGCCTTGAGAGACTAGTGAGGTGTCAATGGTTGCGTCCAGTTCAAGCTCGTCAATAGGTCCGATTCCGTGTTCAAGTTCTGTCCGGGATAGCATGTCTGTTTGTTGTTGCGGCTGTGTATCGCCCGGTGCACGATCTCCTCCGTCGGCACACGCTGTTAAGCCGATTAGTATTAACACGCAACCATTGAAGATTCTCATAGTGGTATTAGGCATTTCGTCCGTCGGCACACGCTGTTAAACCGATTAGTATTAACACGTAACCATTGAAGACGCTCATAGTGGTATTAGGCATTTCCTCCGTCGGCACACGCTGTTAAACCGATCAGTATTAACACGCAACCATTGAAGACGCTCATAGTGATGTTAGATATTTCGTCCGTATTTTGTTCCCGTCACGGAATAACGGATTTAGCAGTTTGATTCTACCGCGAGTGTTGTGGGTAGAGGTTTAGATCTCCGCGGAAAAAAAGAATTACAGATCTGAAGTTTTCAAATTTTCTGTACCCTCTGCCGATAGTTTTGACCCCCTGGATCCTCCCATCAACTCGTTCCGATCTGGCGTTGGATTGTTCACGGCAATGTGCATTACCCACGCCTGTGAGATATCGTTCAAACATCTCAGCTACTTTCATGATCTCCATCACGGACGCTTCTTTCCAGAAGTTACCTTCTTATTCAATTACTCTGGAGTGAGATTTCCCCCGATAATTGAGACGTTTGGGGGGCGCGTGGTTATTCTATCACGGGACGCAAGGAAGTTCACTGTGGTTCGGCAGCTTCACTGAGCGGAATCGTCCTCACCTGATGTGGGTAAAGCCTGATCCAGTGCACTCGTAGCGTTGTATTTGGAGGGGCACTTCATGAGAATATGTTCGGCTTCGAACACCCCTCCATTCAGGTATCCTTCTACGACGATCTTTTCGGCATCTTCGAAGCTCGCCGGTTTTGGGTTCCAGTAATGCACTTCGCGTACTGCTCCCTCGTTATCCCGTAGGTGGAACTTGAAAAGGTTTTTTTCGGGGTCGTAGTGCGCCGTCTCGGACTGTACCCAGCTGCCAACGACATGCGCGCGTGTACCGGATGCTTCGGCTTCAGAAAAATGCATATACACCCCCACTTGGTCCCCAAAACTGAAGAGAAGCAGGGATGCAAAGCCCACCAGGGCAATCAGACTGATAATGGTGCGAGGTTTGCGCATGATTAAGTCAGTAGTCAACTCTGATCAACCGGTGGATTTTTTTCACTGAGTAGGGTTTTCACGGAGGATTCCAGTCGATCAATCTTTCGATCTGTGGCATAGATGAACATAGTGATCCCAATCCAGATGATAAGTACAACGGCAAGAACAACCATCAGTTTGTCGTTGTCCAACATAACGGTCTCAATGCTACCGGCTGCTTGTATTAACAGGGTGATCATGTTTTTGTTTGGAGATGCTCGTCTTCCTCAATGTTTTGCAGCGTCATTACAGCACGGGCCAGTCTGACACGTTGGGTGTAGAGTAGCCAGCCAACGCCTATGAATCCAAGGACTGCAGGGTAAAAGATTACCCGCATGATTGGATCCGTGATTTCGCTGAAGGCGGGGTTGCCCTCTGCACCAGGGTGCAGGCTCTCTAATTGACGCGGAAGCACATAAAGCAGGAAGGGTACGGTTACAAAGGCAAATATATTGTACACAGCAGAGATGCGAGCCCGCTTGCGGGGATCATCCAGTGCACTTCTAAGGGCAAAATACGCGCAATAAATCAACACCTGAACAGCAGCCATTGATTGCTTGGGATCAAAATTCCACCAGATATTCGTGCCCTCATACCAAGTGTAATGCGCCCAAACACTACCTGTAGTAAGACCTAGTATGCCGAATATTACCGCAATCAGCGCTGCGATACGGGATCTGATATCACTGACAGGATTATTCGTTCGGAGACACTGGATAGCATGTATTGCCGAAAGGGCGGTCAGCGCCATCATGGTGAACCACATGGGAACATGAAAATACAGGTTCCGGGCGGTGTGCTCCAGCATCGCCAATTTTGGAATGTTCAGCCACACACCGCCAAAAGAAAATGCTCCCAACAGTACGAGCGTCATCCAGACGATAATTGCAAGGCGTATTGTCTTGTATTTGCAGGGCATTAGGGTGGAAGACTTTGTTAGTCCTGCCAGACGTAGTCAAACAATAGGACGGATGCAGTGATCACGACGCCGGAAAAACTAGTTATAATGAGTAAGGATCCAGAGGATGCAGCCCAACCGCCTTCGGTAAATGATTGACCAACAAAACTGAAGTATGTAGACTCAACAGCTGCGAGCAGAAGGGGGACCAAAAGCGGAAACAACAATACGGGCAAGAGAATCCCGCTCCGTGTTGTTCTCGCAATGATAGCAGCTAACAGCGTCGTTGCCCCCGCAAGCCCCAATGTACCCAGAAGAAGTGTTAGTATAAATAAGCTTGGCAAGGCAACCTCCACGCCCAGTAGCAGCAGGAATATGCATGCTGAAACGGCATTCGCACACAGGATCGTAAGAAAACTGTAACACAGTTTCCCGGCGTAGACCATGGTGGCCTGCGCATGTATCCGCAAAAAGAGTCCGGTTTTCTGCTCTTTTTCAGACAGGAATGCCCGTCCTAGGCCCAGGGCTGCCGTGAAGAGTATCACAATCCAGAGCAATGCTGCCTCTGTTCGTGGTTCAAGGTCACCTCTGCCTGCTGTGACCAAGATCAGGAACATTGTGTTCAGGACAAAAATGAGCAGCATACCCAAGACGGATTTGTTACGCAGTTCCAGTTGGAGATCCTTGCGTAGCACTGCTATAGCTCCGTTTGTCCAACTTGAGGATTTCCTGGAAGCCATCATGCTTTACGGCGTGCAGCCAGCTCTTCGGCCGTAATCAGTCCGGCCGGGCGCGGTAGAAACACGGGTGATCCACCGGTTGGCGGATCAAATTCACCGACAAAATCAATTTCAGTTTCCAGATGGTAGCCCGTCTGCGTAGCTACCTCCTTCTGAACGTAGGCTACCAGTGCCTGTAAATCTGCGGCCGTACCTTCTCCCTGATTGATCATGATATTAGCATGGCGATGCGTAATTACAATGCCTCCAAAACTTGCACCTTTAAGTCCACATTCATCGATCAGGCGTCCGGCTCCGATGCCTTGGATCTTCTTAAAGATAGACCCGACGCTGGGTTCAGTATCCAATGGAGGATGCCTCAGGGCGCGCCAGGCAAGGTTTTCGGTCATTACTTTGCGCAGATCTACCTCCTGTGCAGGTGTAAGCCGGAAGGTGGCACGCAGCACAATGTCATTTCGCCGATGCAGGACTGAGTAATCGTATCCAAACTCAAAGTAATCCACATCTACACGCTGAAGATCGTTCTCCGCGGTTATGAGATCTGCATGTTCAAGAACTTCCTCAATAAACATGGTTCGCTCTCGAGCCGGAGCTGGGGAGAGAAAGTGAAGGTTCTGCCAGAGTGCACCCCCCACAGTCGAGGGGATGCCAACGTAGTGTTCCAACCCGGACAGTGAACGAGCGACAGATGCCTCAATCAGGTCGGGATACACAATGGTGCCACTTTCCGCGGTAACTTGGTTGCCGTCAAATTCAATGTTTTGAGCAGCATTGTAGATAACGACACCGCGGAAACCGGCATCTCCTATGATCACGTTAGCTCCGCAGCCTAACAGGAAGTGGGGGAGATCAAGTTCACGCACGGTTTTGATTGCGTGCGCGAGTGCGCCAGCACTTGTAACCTCGACAAAAAGATCGGCCGGACCTCCCAGTTGCATCGTTGTGTACGGTGCCAGTACAACGTTCTCCTGAACGGAGCCTGTACCAAGAAGATTTTCAAGCGCTCGTTTCATACGCAGTAATAAAACGTTTGAACGTGCAACTTGCAACAAAGCAGATCGTTGACTACGTTTCTACTGTGGAGATCGGCGTATCTCACATACCACACTACAACTATAACCTGGACAGAGGAAATGAACAACCGAGCAAATTTTTCGAACCCGACACGTTTATTGACCAGAGGGGCTATATTACTTGCCGTGATTCTGGTTGTTGGTGCGATGGCTGGCGGTTGTATGACTACGACCATAGTTTCGGGGCAGGCTGGAGTTCGTTATTCTCCCTTTGGGGGCACAGATACCAGTGATATATACGGTGAAGGGCTCAACCTTCACGCCCCATGGGTGAAAGTGATCAAATACGATGTTCGGGTACAGGAGAAATTGGAAAATATGGAGGCCCTATCCTCTAATGGATTGTCGATTGGTACAGATATTTCCGTACGCTGGAGGCCAAGATCGGAAACCTTACCGTTGTTACATGTGAACTATGGGGTCGATTATTTCCGGAAGCTGATTGGTCCAGAGCTCCGCAGTGTAGTGCGTGAGGTAATTGGTCAGTTCACCCCCGAAGAACTCTATTCTAGTCGAAGGACCGAATTACAGGATCAGATATATTCCCGTGTGAGGGAGAATGTAGAGAACGAGGATGTCATTGTTGAGGCCATCCTTATCAGGGATGTGCGGCTTCCCGAGCAAATTAAAGGGGCTATTGAGAACAAGTTAAAAGAGGAGCAGGAGGCGGAGCGTTACGAGTTCACCATTCAGAAAGAACGTCTCGAGGCCGAACGCAAACGCATTGAGGCAGAAGGTGAAGCTGCCTATCAGCAGATAATCACTGCAAGTCTCTCGTCTCAGTTCCTGCGCTTCAAAGGGATCGAAGCCACGCAGCAACTGGCAACCTCTACTAATGCTAAGACCGTAATCGTGGGCAGCGGCAGCGATGGGCTGCCACTGATCCTAGGTGGTCAGTAGCAGAGTATATTTACGGTAGTTGGAACTCAGCCATCCGTCGGGCAAGGTTCTCCCGTTCCGGGGTAACGGATTCTTGGGATAGCGGGGATGGTTTTTCTACTGCCAATTGCAAAAAAAGTGTTATTTTTTGGTGAGGGGACTTACAGATCATGTGATCTGCTGGCTCCTCGTCCCTTCAGACTAATCCACTCACAAAACATAAGGGAGATACTTATGAAATGGTTTTCTTTCGTGGCAGTGCTATGTGCGTTGCTTTTTCCGGGGCTGGTGAGCGCACAGAGTGTAATCTCGGGAACGGTTACCGATGAAACAGGTGAGCCGCTCATTGGAGCGAATGTGCTCATTGAGTCATTGGTTATAGGTGCGTCCACCGACCTAGATGGGAACTACACCTTCCAGGTGCCTGCTGCAAATGTCGGGCAAATACTGGAGCTGACCGCTGGCTACATTGGTTTTACAGACCAGGTTCGAACCATCACGGTCAGCGAGGGCATTATGACAGAGGATTTTGTTCTGGCTGCTGATCTATTGCAGTTGGACGAGTTTGTGGTCACCGGTGTTGCCGAAGCTACACCCAAGAAGAAACTGGCCTTCACCGTGAGCCAGGTGGGCTCTGAAGACATTACATTGGCGCCGGCATCAAACCCGATTGCTTCCATCCAAGGGAAGGTTGCCGGTGTGGCTGTTCAAGCACGCAGTGGTACGCCTGGGGATGCGGTTTCTGTTCGTCTGCGGGGTGCTACCAGTATTACCGGGAGTAATCAGCCACTCTACATTGTTGATGGGGTCGTTCTTGGTGCTAATCAGGTCGACATTGATGCGCTTGACATTGATAATCTAGAGATCGTCAAGGGGGCTGCGGCCTCTTCACTCTACGGATCACGTGCCCAGAATGGTGTGATCAATATCACAACGCAGCGGGGCGGAGCTGTTCCCCTGAACCAGACCCGCGTGACGGTTCGTAACGAGTTTGGTGTGAGTGGTGTGGCCAAGTCATTCCAGGCCAATACATCCCATGATCTGCAAGTGGATGGATCTGGGAATTTCCTGGATAATGCGGGAGCAAGAAATGAATGTACGACCTGTTTGAGCAATGGATATGGCCCAGGCACGCTGCAGGATACGAACCCGCATGGTGCTGCTTTTTATGACAAACCGTATCAAGGCGCACTCTATAACGCGTTCGATCAATTTTTCAATCCCGGAAATACGTGGACCAACTATGTCGGTGTAAGCCAGAACAGTTCCAAGACAAATTTTCTGGCTTCTTTCACGAACGTTGTTGAGCAGGGTGCTATTCAGGGTTTGACAGGCCTCGAGCGCAGGAATGTCCGGGTTAACTTGGATCACCGTATTCGGCCTAACCTTACTGTCTCAAGCTCGGGATTCTATTCCCAGTCGAAGAACGATGCGATGACCTCATCTTTGGCTTCAGATTCAAACGTCAATCCGTTTTTTGGTTTGATGTTCACAAATCCGCTGGTCAATCTGTCAGCAAAGGATGAAGCAGGTGAACTCAAAGTTCAGGCAGATCCATTGGCCGTAGAGGAAAATCCATTGTATGTGATTGAGAACGCTGATATGAATCAGGACCGCTCGCGTATCCTTGGGAATTTCCGGGCACGCTGGAGCCCGCTTGACTGGATGGACTTAGAGAGCAATTTCAGCTACGACCGCTCTGACAGGGATGAGTTGGAGTTTTACGACATCGGGTTCGCAACTATTGATCCATCCCCGTTAAATGATGGTCGCATTGAACGGCGTAACGCGGTCAGTGAGGCAATCAATTACGATATTACGGCTTCTTTCCGTAAGCGGTTTGAAAGCTTCACCACACGTGCTCAACTCAAGGCGCAGGTGGAAGATTTTGATTCGTTCTCAGAATTTGTATTAGGGACCGATATCGTAACCTTGGGTATCTCGGATCTCTCCAACGTGGAGACAGAAGGCGAAAAAGTATTTGGCAACGGCTCCTCAACGGTTCGGTCTGAGGGCTATTATGCAACTGTCGGGGTGGATTACGAGGACAAGTACATCGTGGATGTATTCTTCCGCCGGGATGGCAGTTCGTTGTTTGGTGCAGAAGAGCGCTGGCAGTCTTACTACCGTGGTAGCGCTGCATGGCGTGTCTCGGAAGAAGACTTCTGGCCAACCAACAGCCCCGTAACCGAGTTGAAGTTACGTGCCTCAATCGGAACAGCCGGGGGTCGTCCTCGCTTCCAGGCGCAATATGAGACACTCTCACTCAGTAATGGCCAGCTCTCAAAGGCGACCTTGGGGAATGCGTTCCTGAAGCCGGAATTGCAGACAGAAACAGAATTTGGATTGGATGTGGGTGTTCTAGATCGCATATTTATCGAGTTGGTGTATGCGGATACCGAAGTGGAGGATCTGCTTCTGGCAGTTCCGCTTGCAGGCTACTTCGGGTTTGGCTCACAGTGGCGTAATGCAGGTAATCTGGCATCAAATACAGTAGAGGCCAGTGTGAATGCGAACATCTACAATTCTCGAGATATGGATTTTGAGGTCGGTGTCATTTTCGACCGGACGCGTCAGGAGATCACCGAATTCCATTCCAATCCATATCTGGGTGGACCACAGAACCTGTTCTTCTATCGAGAAGGCGAAATTCTGGGTTCGATGTACGGCAATAAGTTCATCACAGAACTCTCTGAACTGCCCGCTGGTGCGGATGCAAGCTACTTTGACGTGAACGACGACGGCTACGTTGTAGCGGTTGGCCAAGGGAACAGTTACAGCAGTGGCCCGGGTACAGATGGCACTTTGGGCGGGGAGGATGATCTGTGGGGTACGACTGTTTCTGTGGGTGACGACAACTATCGCTGGGGAATCCCGATCAAGTACTACGACGAGGCTAATGAGACGGACCGGGTCCAGATCGCTGACGCCCTTCCGAATTTCAGTGTTGGAGTGAATTCCACATTCCGCTACAAAGGATTCACACTGTATATGCTGTGGGGCGCTCAAATTGGCGGTGACGTTTATAACTTCACAAAGCAGTGGAGCTACCGTGATGGTCGCAACACCGACCAGGATCAGGGTGGTAAGCAGGAAGGCATGAAGAAGTCCACCACGTACTACGAAGTGCTCTACGATGCTACCGCAAAGAACAGTCACTTTGTAGAAGATGCGACATATATCAAGCTGCGTGAGCTTTCGGTGGGATATACACTGAACCGTCGGCAGCTCTCACGTGTCTTTGGTAATGTGCTGCATTCCGTTTCGGCCAGCATCATTGGGCGTAACCTGTTGACGTTCTCTGATTACTCAGGGTTCGATCCCGAAGTAGGTTCCGGGCCAGACGCGACGTTATACCGCGTGGACAATTTCAATTACCCACCCTTCCGCACGGTTCGGGCAAAGCTGGAATTCCAGTTTTAGCGTGAGGTAACCGAACATGAAACCTGAAGACATAAATCAGATGAAACGAATCGTTTTTTACACATTGGTCGGCTTACTGTCGTTGAGTGCTGCTGGCTGCCAGGATTTGGCCGTTGAAAATAATAATGCTCCAGACCGGAAGGTTGCTTTCGCGCAGCCCGGGGATGTTGTAAACTTGGTCAAAGGTACTTTTGCTGATTACTGGCTCAGCATCCAGAATTGCGGCAATGGTGCGATGTTTTTTTCGACATTGGCAGATGAGAATTCTTCATCGTGGGCCAACTGGGGGATGAGAGACATGTCAAGTGAGCCTCGCATTGCCTGGGATAACAGTTCAACCTATAGTCGTGCTGCTTCTACGAGGGAACCGTGGTTTGACTCTTACCGTGGTATCTCGAATGCAAACGACGCCCTGCAGGCTATCGCGCGTGCTGAAGAAGAAGAAAGTGTAGAGAATAACATTTTCACACGCGAAGGTTATGATACAGCGCGCCTGAAAGCATTTGCAAAAATGAACCAGGGCCTCATGCACGGGACACTCTCTTTGATCTTTGATCAGGCATTCATTGTCGATGAGACTGTAGATTTGGAGAATGATGCGCTGGAATTGCGTTCGTACATGGAAGTAAACCAGGAGGCTATTCGGATGCTTGAAGAGGCACGTGCGATTGCGCAGGCAGGTTCATTCTCGTTTACGGCGACAGAAGACTGGATCTGGGGTCTTGATGTAACTTCAGATGACATGGTTAAACTGCTTAACTCGTTCATTGCGCGGTTAACCGTTCAGGTTGCCCGTGATGAGTCTGAGCGCGCCGCGGTAAACTGGAGTGAAGTGATGAGTCGTATAGATGCCGGTATTACCGAAGATTTCTCGCCCATTGGTGACGACGATGGCACTACGGAATGGGATTGTCTTAAGTTTTACGGGCAAAACGGAACCACTTGGAGCAGGGCTGATTACCGCACGATTGGGCCGGCGGATGAGTCTGGCGGTTACGATGCATGGCTGGCAAAACCCCTTGGAGAACGCTTAGTCTTCGACATTGCTACAGCGGATCGTAGGATCGTAGGAGACGCCACCGATCTGACAGTTGATGGTTCTGATTTCCAATACCAAGGTAACAATGGGCCATTCCCTGCCGCCCGTGGTGTTTATCACTATTCGTCGCACAATCATAAGCGCTATCAGTACTACAATTTGGGGAATTCTAACGGAGCAATGCCCCACATGATTATGGCAGAGATGGATATGTACAAAGCTGAGGCACTGTTGCGTACGAACGGCAGTACGTCCGTGGTTGCTGATCTGATTAACAAAACTCGCGTGAGCCGGGGGATGCTTAATCCAGCCTCTGCTACGGATTCACCCGGTTCGTCTACAGATGCGCAGAGTCACATGGATTCAGCCAGTCTATGGGCGAAGCTTAAGCATGAGCGGCGTATAGAGACGTTCCAGACTTGGGCTGGCTTGGCATATTATGATGATAGGGGATTGGGTGATCTTGTTACGGGTACGCCGATCCATTTCCCTGTGCCAGGCAGAGAATTGGAAACGCTGGGATTACAAAGCTATACGTTTGGCGGTGTTGGAGGTACTGGAGGTGCTCCAATTGCCTATCAGCGGGACGATTATCGGCAGGATTCCGATAATGTCCGTCCCCGCTAAGCATATCTAGACAGGAGATAAGGTCGGGGAGGTCAGTGCGTCGAAAGCGCTGACCTCCCTGTGTATATTGGATAATCACGACTGAATATGGGTGAATTCTATGCATCGAGTAATGATTTTGGCTTTGGGCATCATGCTATTCTTGGGGGCCTGTTCCGGTCCCGGCTCTGATGGCGACCGTGCTGCCAGTAGTACGCTAAGGTTCAACCTCGGGACCTCAGCGCGGAATCATATCGTCACAACAGCTGAAAACGCTCTGCTAACACGGTACGGATATCGATTGGATCGACGCGTAGATACGGCTGAAGATGTACGATTGGAGACATCATGGAAAGAAGTTACCGCACTTGAAGATGAACGACTATCCGGGTATACCCAGGTGAGAGTGCGCGTTTCGGTTACGGCACGTCCACGCAGCCGTGCAGGAGGCATAGGTAGTACATTTGCCGCACGTATGGTAGCCGAGTGTGAGGGACAACCTGCAGTGGGAGGTAATTGGGTAGAAGTACCAATTACGTCTGAACGGGAAGCATATTTTGAAGAGATTGCCGAGTACCTCGAGAATGAGTTCAAGGGTGGCGTGATGTAGCCGGGCCTTTCTGGATGTTCAGCCGGCCTTTAAATAACACCCTGTGCTTCGTCCTGCTTGGTGCGCTCGTCCTTGTAGGGTGCGGTAGAGAGTCCGAACGTACGTGGGTGCCTTTCGAAGGGTATGAAGTGCGTCCGCTTGTTCCCCCGATCGGTAAAGGTACAGGGTTTACGGAAGTCTCAAACTCCATTGCGTTCAGCAATGCAATCAGCACTTCGGCCTTCGTAACCAACCGACATGTTGTGAATGGATCGGGTGTAGCTACGGGTGATGTAGACGGAGATGGCCTGCCCGATGTTTTTCTGGCAGGCATGGAGCATAGGAGTACGCTCCATCGCAACCAGGGGGATTGGCAATTCGAGGATGTGACCCTCGGGGCTAACCTGGGTTTGGTGAACCCGCGGGCAACCGGGGCAACGTTCGCTGACGTGGATGCAGATGGTGACTTGGATCTGTTTGTGACATCGCTTGAAAGCGGTTCACAACTGTTCCTGAACGATGGTGCAGGTCAATTCACAGACCATACCGCACAGGCAAACCTTCCGCAATCCGGAGGCGCAACTACGGTTGCGCTGGCAGACATGGATCAGGATGGTGACCTGGATATATATATAGGCTTCTACAAGGAGGCCACGGTCAAAGATATCTGGCCGCCCAATGAAATCACCTTCGAACGCGTTGTAAAACAGGTTGCCGACTCGTTCGTGGTCAGTGATTACTGGGCAGATGATTACAAGCTCATACGCCAGGGCGACCGCCTGATGCGTGTAGAGTTGGCAGAGCCAGATCGCGTATTCTTCAATGATGGGGCAGGCTATTTTACCGAAATATCCTTTACAGATGGACTTTTTCTGGACGAAGAAGGTCATCCGTTAACGGAGTCCCCGCGAGATTGGACTCTAGCAGTACGCTTCCAGGACTTTAATGGAGATGGGTACCAGGATCTCTATGTATGCAATGATTTCGAAAGCCCTGATCATTTTTGGCTGGGCAGTGCAGAGGGTACTTTCAGGGCAGTCTCCACATTGGCCCTGAGGAAAACCAGTCAGTCGACGATGTCCGTGGCTGCAGCAGATGTTGATGCAGATGGAGATGTGGACATGTTTCTGGCGGACATGCTGAGCCGGGACTATATACGTCGGCAAAAGCAACATTTTGTAATACCTCCCGAGGTATTAACTATGGGAGATATTCGTGCACGTCCGCAGGAGATGCAGAACATGCTGCTGTTGAATCGCTCCGATACGACCTTTTCCGAGATAGCACGCATGAGTGGCGTTGCCGCGACGGGCTGGACATGGAGCAGTGCATTCATGGATGTGGATTTGGATGGTCTGCAGGATTTGCTCCTCACCACCGGTCATGCATACGATGCAATGGATGCAGACGCACAAATCGCCACAGGCTCTTCCCGACGCCCCTGGCGAGAGGTTCTGTTGGATTTTCCAGACCTGGATCTACCAAATATTGCGTTTCGCAATCTCGGTGGTGCCCGTTTTGAGTGGGTTGAGGAAGGTTGGGGGCTTGGGGTAATCGCTGATGTGGCACATGGAATGGCCTTCGCAGACCTTGACGAAGACGGAGATCAGGATGTGATCATAAATCGCTTGGATGCTCCCGTGGGGGTATTTCGTAATGATGCAGAGGGTGAGCGAATTCTCGTTCGTCTTCGAGGGAATGAACCGAACCCACAGGGGGTTGGTGCAGTGGTGCATGTTGTTAGCGATAGTTTGCCCCCTCAGCGACAGGAAATTCTTGCAGGCGGACAATACCTCTCCTCAAACGACGCATCGCTCACGTTTGCCTATGCTCCGGGTGCACAGATTGAGGTGCATTGGGCAGGTGGCGGTCGCAGTGTCATAAAGGAGGTCATATCTAGTTACGAGTACAGAATCTTTCAGCCGGAAATCGAAGCAACCGAACCGTCTGCGGTTCAGGCTACGGAGACACTGTTCACAACGTTGAGCACGGGATTGCATCACGAAGAAACCAGTTACGCAGATTTTAATCGACAACCACTTTTGCCACATAAACTTAGCCAGAGAGGCCCTGCGCTGGTGGCAGCAGACGTGGATGCAGACGGTGATGAGGATCTGATCCTGGGTGGAGGTAAGGGCAAACGGCTTCAGTTATCGATAAACGACGGCGGGCGGTTCACAACCACCCAGAGATTGGGCAATTTTTCTTCAGGAGATCACGGGGGTATAGTAGTTTTACCGGGTACCTCTACGGTGCTGGCAGGAGTAAGTAACTATGAACGCACGCCGCAGGAAGCCGCAGAAGTTTCGCAAATTGTTCGGCTACCATCACTATATGGTTCTGAGACCTTGCATATATTCGGGCCGGAGAGCCCGGGGGCACTTGCATTGGGAGATTTTACTGGCGATGGTTTGCTTGAGCTCTTTGTAGGTGGTCATTTCATGCCCGGACAGTATCCGGTGAATGTGAGCAGTGTCATCTACCGGATCGAAAATGGAATGCTGGTGCGAGATGACGCTCTTAGTGTGCCATTTGAAACGATAGGGCTCGTCTCCGGGGCTACTGCTGCCGATCTCAATGGCGATGGCACTACTGATTTGGCACTCGCGACGATGTGGGGGCCGGTACATGTATTTCACAACCGAGGAGACGGGCAGTTTGTGCGGATGACGCGTGCGTTGGGATTGGCCGAGTATACTGGATGGTGGAATGGCGTGGCACCCGCAGATTTTGATGGGGATGGCAGACTGGACTTGATTGCAACGAACTGGGGGCAAAACATCCCATATGCCCAGGATGTACCGCTCCGTGCGTATTACGGAGACTTGGATAATAATGGCAGCCTGGATATTCTGGAGGTACAGCATACCTCGGAATTAGATGCTTTTGGCCTGGTACGGGATTTTCGTACGCTCACGCATGCCTTGCCAACGCTGCGGCAGCATATTCGGACCTACGAGGAATTTGCGACACGTTCGGCGATGGATATCTTTGGCTCTGTACTGAGGGGAGTTGCTCAGCACGAGGTCACACAATGGCAGACAACGGTATTTTTGAACCGGGAATCTCACTATGAGGCGGTGCCGCTTGCCGCTGAGGCCCAATGGTCGCCCGCCTTTGCGCCGGTTCCGGGGGATTTCAACGGTGACGGCCGTACAGACTTGTTTCTAAGTCAAAACTTTTTTGCGGTGGCTTCGGGCTATCCACGCTTGGACAGTGGTCTTGGATTGCTATTACTGGCGGATGAATCCCATAGACTTGTGCCACAACCGGCGCAGGTATCAGGTATTTACATTTACGGTTCACAGCGGGCTGCGGTGGGGGCAGATTTCGATCTTGATGGTCGGCTGGATCTTGCTGTTACACAGAATGCTGGACCGATAGTACACCTTCGGAATACGACTGCAGTAACGGGTCTTCGTGTCGAATTGCAGGAGAATACCATGAATACGGCTGCAATTGGGGCTCATGTCCGTGCGGAATACCGGGATGGCAGCCTGGGTGCTTCAGTGCCTGTGGTTGCAGGAAGCGGATATTGGTCACAGAGCAGTCTTGCACCGATATTGGCTCCGCGTGATCGGATTGTTAAAGTACACGTTAGCTGGCCGGATGGCGCAGCTACCACGACAGCTATCCAGCCGGATGTGCAGTCAATTGTAATCGCACAGCAATAGTGTGATGTATGACAGTTATCGAAAATGGGCGATCGTGACAGTTATCGCGATAGTAGGCTGTACTGATTCGCCAACCGACTGGACACAGAGAGATGGTTTTCGTTACCGGGAGCTGAATGTGCAGGGTCGGTCGCGTACGGGTTTCAAAGAGGTTACTTCGCAGCGGTCCGGGATCATGGCAGTCAATGCTGTATCACAGGACGCGATATTAGCAAACCGGCACATGATGCATGGATCCGGTATTGCAATTGGGGATGTGACGGGTGATGGATTGCCCGACGTGTATGTAGCCCGGTTATCGGCACCGGATGTGCTCTACCAAAACCTTGGTGATTGGAAATTTGAGAATATTTCTGTCCGGGCGGGGCTGGACAGCACGGCTCGCGCCACAGCCGGTGTGGTAATGGCTGATTTGGACGGTGATTATGATTTGGATTTACTTCTCACTATGCCTCTTGGTCCGGGGGCGGTATATCGCAATCTGGGAGGGGGCAGGTTTGAGCTCGTTCCCAACGCTTCAGGACTAAATTCTTCGTACGCCAGCACAACCGCAGCTTTGGCCGACATCGATCACGACGGAGATTTAGATGCATACATTGCCCGGTACAAGCGAATTGCACTGGCCGACAGTTTGCCCCCTGCGGCCATTAGCTGGGAAGCGGTACTATCGGAGGGAGAACAGATTCCAAAAAAGGAATTCCAGGCACATTACAAGTTTACACAGGTCGGGACCAAAATCATACGTAGCGAGCTTGCAGAACCGGATGGGCTTTATCTCAATGATGGTTCGGGACATTTTACTCCGGTCTCATGGACTAACGGGGCTTTTTTGGATACGGCAGGAGATCCGATAGCATCAGCCCCAAAGGATTGGGCACTTACGGCCAAGTTTTATGATGTGACGGGGGATGGTATAGCAGATCTGTATGTTTGCAACGATTTTGACAGCCCTGATGCACTTTGGATCGGGCTCGGAAATGGTGTTTTTCGACATGCGCCAGATAATGCGTTACGTAAGACAAGTAACGCGACTATGTCGGTAGATTTTTCAGATGTGAATCGTGACGGTATTGTTGATTTTTTTATGACCGACATGTTGAGTCGCGATTATTCCCGGAGGCTTCGTCAGCGGAATACGCGCATCCCGCTGGAAGGTCCTCCAGGTGATTTGTCGTTCCGTCCTCAGGAAATGCAAAACGCACTCATGGTTGGTCGCGGGGACACCACCTTTGCAGAACTAGCCTGGTTTGCGCAGGTAGCTGCATCTGACTGGTCCTGGGCTACGAGTTTCATGGATGTCGATCTGGATGGCTGGGAAGACATTTTAATCACGACGGGACATGTGTACGACGTACAGGATCTAGATGCACAAGGAGTAGAGCAGCGTCGCATGGCAGCGGCCCCCTCTTGGCAGGCAGCCAGGCGACTGCTCCTGCATTTTCCGCCTCTCGCACTCGAAAACGTAGCATTTCGTAACCGTGGAGATTTGACGTTCGAGAATATGCCTGGAGGATGGGGGTTAGGTCAAAGCGCTGATGTGGCGCATGGAATGGCACTGGGAGATCTGGATGGAGATGGCGATTTGGACATCGTTACGAACAGGCTGAATGCGGCACCGGGCGTTTATCGCAATACGGGGAAGGCAGATCGGTTGGTGGTTATGTTGGAAGGCGAGCCTCCAAACACGGGTGGGGTTGGAGCGGCGATACGTGTACACTGTGCGGGGTTACCGGAGCAGTCTAAGCAAATGTCTTCGGGAGGAAGTTATCTGTCATCCAATCAGTTGATCGCGGTTTTTGCAGTAGGATCTTGGCCGTGCCGGGTTGAAGTTGCCTGGCCGAGGGGTAAACACTCGAGTGTTAACGTGGAAGCGGGTAACAGACTTTATGTGATTGAAGAATCAGGGGCAACGGATCCAACTCAGTCACAGCTGCTTTCCCCGGCGGTGTCCATGTATACGCTGCATTCGCAGCTTGAGCCGCTGATAGAACATGAGTTTGATGATTTTGAGCTTCAGCCGCTGCTGCCTTGGCGCCTCAGTCGGCGGGGGCCGGCACTCGCCGCCATAGATGTTGACTGGGATGGTCGTTTTGAGTTACTGGAAGGCGGGGGGCAGAATCAGGCATTCAGACTGCAGGGCAGACCCATCCTAGCCCCACTGTTAGGTGATGCAACAGGCATTATTGCTCTTCCCATCAGCCGTAGTCGTATACGTGTGATGGTGGGTGAGTCCGGCTATGAGCGCTTTCCAGACTCGTCCTGGATCCATATTTATGATATTGCGCCGGATGGCAAAGAATTACAGCATCAAAGGCTTTCCTTTGGTCTGAGTGTGCCGGGACCGTTGTCTGTGGCAGATATCGATTCTGATGGGGATTTGGATCTTTTTGTCGGGGGGCATTTCATTCCCGGGGCATATCCGAGAGTTGCAAACAGTCGCATCTATCTGAACGAAGACGGGGCTTATAGGCTTGGAGAGTCTCTAAATGGATTAGGGCTCGTAAGCGGCAGTGTGTTCGGAGATATGAATGGCGACGGACACGAGGACCTCGTGCTTGCCACGGAGTGGGGGCCAGTTCGGGTGCTTATAAGAGTAGAGGAAGGTTTTTCAGATCAGACTGAATTTTTTGGTCTGCAATCCTTCCGGGGCTTGTGGCGTGGTGTGTCAGTCGGTGATTTTGACGGTGATGGCAGACTTGATATTGTCGCTTCAAATGCCGGATGGAACAGTCGCTATAGTCGCAGTACACAGGTGCGTCTGCACTACGGTGATTTCGATGCTAATGGCACGACTGACATTCTGGAATCATTTCTGGATCCGGTCACGAATAAATATCGGTCATCACGTATGCTCGCTGATCTGATACCGGCCATCCCCCCAATACAGATGCGTGTCACTTCGCACCAGGACTTCAGCACTATGGAGGTTGCACAACTTATGCCATCAGCAGGGGAGAATGCTCAGATCGCCGAAGCAGACATGTATGCATCGAGTATCTTTCTTAGCAGGGGGGATCATTTTGAGCACCGTCCATTGCCTGCGGAAGTACAGTACAGCACAAGTATCAGCCCTGTTGTACTGGATGCGAATCTTGATGGGCACGAAGACATCATTTTATCTCAGAATTGGTTCGCTTATCCTTTGTCAACACCGAGGCAGGATGCGGGTCGGGGACTCTTGCTATTAGGCCACGGTGATGGCACGTTCACCCCGGCTCCCCAATCCGGATTTGAAATCTATGGAGAGGGGCGGGCTGTCTCTGTTGGAGATTTTGATGGAGACGGACAGGATGAGATTGCTTTTTCGCAGCACAATGGTGCGACACTCGTGTATCGTAGAACGTTGTACAGGGAGGGCATTTCTGTTGAATTTGATCCTCCCACCGATGCTATTGGGGCGATTCTTCGTGTGGTTTATTCAGATGGGAGTCGAGGACCAGCCCGTTCAGTAACTGGGGGAACGGGATATTGGTCGCAGAATGCGACAACGACTACCCTTGGATTCAGTGGTACTCCGGCTGGAATTGAAGTGATCTGGCCCGGTGGTCAGCAACCGGTTGTGGTGAAACTGGAGGAGGGCAGAAGAGTGTTGTTGACGAAGCAATAGATTCATGTCACGTTATTTGACGCTGCTCTTTTTGTTGCTTGCTGCATGCAGATCAACCGAGCCCGAGGGCACGGTACAAATGGCTGCGGAGCTTGAAGCAATTGCCGCGGAAACCGACCGAAATCCCCGTCAGAATGCTCATGCAAATGTGGCACGCGCAGCCGCGTTGGGCATACAGACCATTCCAACAGCTCTTCCCGATCGTATACAGTACAGCGCTTTACTCGGGACCGAGCTGCTGCGGGCAGGGGATAGCGAAGCCGCAGCCGGGGTATTCGAAGAGATTCTGCAATTACTGGACGCATCCCCCGATGAATTTAATCCGTCGTGGCGTTTGGCTGTTATGGATCACCTCGCGCTCAGCCACTTGCGGATTGGAGAGCAAGAAAACTGCCTGGTGGATCACAGCGCCTCCAGATGCCTGTTCCCAATCGATCCCACAGGCGTTCATACTCGGCAGCGAGGGTCAGCAGTGGCCATTCAGTGGTATGAAAAAATTCTTGAAGAAGCCCCAGAGGATATGAATGCTTTGTGGTTGCTGAATCTGGCCCACATGACGCTGGGTACACATCCAGACGGGGTTGATTCTAGGTGGAGGATTCCAGTGAATGCATTTCATCAAGGGGCATCAATTCCGAGATTTGTGGATGTGGCTCCACTCCTGGGTGTAAATGTTATGGGGCTGTCTGGAGGCATCGTACTGGAAGATTTGTCTGGTGATGGATGGCTGGATATTATGATTTCTTCTTGGGGGTTGCGTGATCAGCTTCGGTACTTTGAGAATGACGGTAAAGGCAAATTTGAGGACCGTACGCATATAGCCGGGTTAACCGGTTTGACAGGGGGACTGAATCTGGTGCACGCAGACTACGATAATGATGGCGATCAGGATGTGTTTGTGCTGCGTGGAGCGTGGCTAAGCGAAGGTCACCCGAATTCGCTCCTGCGCAATAATGGTCGAGGCAAGTTCGAAGACGTCACCATAGAATCTGGAGTTTATTCCCGTCACCCGACACAGACAGCTGCATGGAGTGACTTTGACCGTGATGGGGATCTAGATCTATTTATTGGGAATGAGTCCAATCCGCAAGCAGGGCGGCATCCGAGCGAGTTGTTTATTAACCAGGGCAATGGGACTTTTGTGGAGTCCGCTCGGGAATATGGGTTGGCGCTTATTGGCTACATTAAGGCCGTTGCCTGGGGAGATTATGACAATGATGGATGGCCCGACCTGTTCGTCAGCAGGTATCTCGAATCGAACCTGCTTCTACGTAATGAGAATGGAAAGGTATTCACAGATGTAAGCAGTACTGCAGGTGTGCATGAACCAATAGATAGCTTCCCGGCGTGGTTCTGGGATTTTGATCAGGATGGCTGGTTGGATCTGTTTGTTTCTGGCTGGCGTGCTACAGCCGGTGATATAGCTGCCGAATATCTTGAGTTGCCTGGCGGAGATGAGAAACCCCGGTTGTACCGGAATCGGCAGGATGGCACCTTTGAAGATGTAACAGAAGCAATGGGATTGAATAAAGTTATGTACACGATGGGGTGCAACTATGGGGATCTGGATGGAGATGGATGGCTAGATTTTTATGTGGGAACCGGTGATCCAAACCTCCGGGCACTCATGCCCAACAGGATGTTTCGAAATGTTGAGGGATCTCGCTTTGAAGAAGTCACGGTCGCAGGAGGTTTTGGCCATCTACAGAAGGGACATGGCGTAGCATTTGGAGATATAAATCACGACGGAGCTCAGGACGTGTATCAGGTCATGGGAGGAGCCTTTGAGGGAGACCTCGCGCGCAATGTGCTCTTCGAGAATCCGGGACATACGAATGCCTGGGTTGTGCTTTCTCTAGAGGGTACAGGTTCTAATCGAAGTGCCATTGGGGCGCGTATATCACTCGTCACGGATGTGGATACCCTGTATCGTACGGTCGGGACAGGTGCGAGCTTTGGGTCGTCACCACTTCGCTTGGAAATTGGCCTTGGCAAAGCTACAGCAATTGAGCTGGTAACGGTTGTATGGCCGGCTACCGGCATAGTACAGCAGTTTGAGAATGTACCGATGCGGCAACTGATTGGCATCCGTGAAGAAACATCTACAATCGAAAGGGTACCTTTCATATCCGTACAATTGGGAGTACCTCCCCCTTAGTCGAGGATTATGGTTACTGAGAAGTTTCTGGGAATGCGTTACGTATTTTGCTTAGCTGCTTATCTGGTGGCTATACAGGCTACCCGTGCACAGTCGACAGATCTGGAAGCCATAGCCGAGTCCGTCGCGCAATACGAGATTGTTCTGGCGTCTGAACCCTCGATGGATGATGGTTCTCAGACCATTGAAGTACGGCGGCTTCTTCCATTACTTCCTGAATCTGTTGCTCAGAAGGTGATTGTACCGGATTCCGGCCACATAACTTCAGACGCCCGGGATGCCATTTTGGGCTGGTGGAGAACTCAGGATCCGTTACCAGCCTCTGAGGTCAATGAGCGAATGGTGGAGCATGTCCGGCGTGTGCAATATGCGCTGGAGCGCTATGTATGTGCTACATGTCCGATGGGTTATGATGCACGCGGAGAAATTTATGTTCGTTATGGTGCACCGGAGCGCATTACACGGATTGTATTTGATGACCCACTGCTCATTGACGCAATTTACCAACCAGGTGTTGCTGTGAGCCCCGGAGATTTTCCAGAGAATGAATTCTGGAGATATCTGAATATCAACCGCGATGCCTACTTCCTGTTTATTCGAGATGGCAAACCATACCGGCTTGGTGACACTTCTGATCTATTGCCAACAGCACTTCGGTCTGGTCTAGGACAGGGAGGGCGTGGACTAGTTAAGTCCAAAATGGTACTTGCTGTTATGCGTTCTATGTACAGGCAGCTTGCTTTAGAGCATTACCATTTTGGGTCGAGATTCAATGAGGTTGATAGATGGTTGGCTGCACACGAAGAGACAGGACGTCTGCAGAGCCGCGACATGATGGAGAACGCGAAGATTATCACAGGTGCTACATTACTGACTCAGGGTGAGCGTCCCGAAACCACAGAGTTTGACCAAGATTTGGGCCAGCCTGCCCATATCTTTGCCCAAGGCATGATCACGAATGCTCGAATTGAAGACGACCAGGCCGCCTATCAAAAGGAAATATTGCTACCTCCGAGTACTTCGGATGTCCTTTCAACATTGCCTACATTGCCATTGGGCGTGCGTTATGCGAGATTCCTAGAGCCCGATGGCACAACAACAACAGAGATCTATTGGCATCCTGAATCCGGTGGATTGATTGCTCCGGGGCATGCATCTGAACCGGTATACTTCATACAAACCTACGCGGCGCAGGAGAGTGCTGATCATACATTGCGGCGCAGCAGTACTGATGCGATACGTATTCATATCCCGCCGTCTGGTGAGCCAGTAACGATTCCGGTACAAACAATTAAGGTGACCGGAGATACTGGTCTGTATCACTTAGCCCTTCAATGGGATCAGTATGGGGTTAACTCTGAGGGAATTGGCCCTCGATTGCAGGTTGCTTCCAGACGGGTAGACTCACTTCGTTCGCTGGATGCGAGTGGTTTTGCTTTGGAAATGAGTGATCTGAAGCCTCTTGTTCACACCGAAAGCGGGGCCCCGTTGCCATGGCCTCATGACTGGGTTATTCCAAGCATGAGGTTCGGGCTGGCATTTGAAATTTATCATCTTACGTATGGTGTAAAAGATGCAACGTCATACACTGTGACCTACGAAGTTACCCCTGAGCGCAGGCGTACTTCATCGACCAGTGTGGAGTTTGAGGGTCAGAGTCGGGTGGAGCGGACAGAGGTTGTGCTGGATATCGGCAGAAGAACAGGCATGGTTCGTATAAGGGTCAGGGTTAGAGATGAAATATCAGGTATGGAAGTATCCAGGGTGCTTAGTGTAGAGATGCGCTGATGATTGTAAGCAGGGTAGATTTTTTCCAGCAGGTCTGGGATACGGTTGCCATAATTCCAACCTCAAAGGTTACAACATATGGGCATATTGCCGAATACTTGGGAAGTAGGAGTGCAGCGCGCACAGTTGGGTGGGCCCTCAAGGCGGCCAAGGGGGCCCATTTGCCGTGTCACCGGGTTGTGAATCGGTACGGTGCATTGACGGGGGCGAAGCAGTTTGGTGGGGTTAACGTTATGGAACAGTTGCTCCGGAGGGAAGGGGTAACGTTTGACGAAGATGGTTGCGTGATTCTCTCACTCCACCTCTGGATTCCCGGTAGCGGGTAGACTTGTTCGTGTTGCCGAGTCTGCTACCTTGGGTTGGCAGTGAAAAGTTCAGGGAGCGAGCTTGTATGATGGGATATGGGGCATGATGAGGAAACGTTTGGGAGTTATACCCACAGACAAAAGGCAAAACGTCCTGCAAAATCATCTTGGAAGCGTAGCTCACAAAGAAAAAAGTAGCCCATTCTGGCCCCTGAATACCAGAAGCAGAAAAATCCACTGCAATGATAAAGATGCGCCAAGGCCGTTTAACGCACTATGCGTGATTGAAGGATGGGTGCCAAAATCTCCCAGACATTGTCAGCTAGTATCCGTTGTCCGGCAGCGGTGGGATGAATCCCGTCTGGTTGGTTGAGTTCGGCAATGCCACCAACTCCTTCCAGTAGAAATGGGATCAGAGCAGCGCCGGTTTCTTGGGCCACGGCAGGAAACACTGCCCTGAATTCTTCCTGGAATTGTGGTCCTAGGTTTGGGGGTAGCTGCATTCCCGCAATAACGATGTTAACCTCAGGGCTTGCTGCTCTCGTCTGGTTGACGATTTGTAGCAGGTTGGCCTTTGTGAGTGCTGGCGAAATTCCCCGCAGACCGTCATTGCCGCCCAAAGCTACAACCAGGACATCGGGCGGGTTGCGCAGCTGCCAGCCCAGCCGTCGGAGGCCTCCTGAAGAAGTGTCACCGCTCACTCCGGCGTTAACCATGATCACGGGCCACCGCAGCGAATCTACGCGTGTCTGCAGGAATGAAGGATAGGCTTCGTTTACGGACAACCCATAGCCTGCGGTCAGACTGTTACCCAGAAAAACCACACGCACGGGGTTGATTGAATCCTGTGCGACAGCAGGTCGTACAGATAACAGAACACAAAGAAGGCCACTCGTGTATAGGAGCCGGGTTGAGAGAAAGCCAGTCAAGACAGTGGGATTATAATGCTCGAAATTACAGGGCTTACCAAGACATACCAAAGTGGGTCCCGATTACTGACGGTCCTTGATAATGTTACCTTTGCAATTGACGCAGGAGATACCTGTGCGGTAGTAGGGCCGTCCGGTAGCGGAAAAACCACACTACTTGGATTGTGTGCAGGCCTGGATTCGCCTTCCTCAGGCACCGTAAAGCTTGCAGGGAAGGATCTTGGTCGATGTTCCGAGGATGAGCGTGCAGAAATTCGGCGTAATGCTGTCGGATTCGTTTTTCAGACGTTTAGATTGATCCCAACACTTACGGCTCTGCAGAATGTCATGGTGCCTCTGGAGCTCAGTGGTCAAAGCGGCGCCCGCAAGCGTGCCTTGGAATTACTCCGTGAGGTTGGGCTGAAAGGGCGCGAGCATCACTACCCCGTGCAAATGAGTGGTGGAGAGCAACAGCGGGTCGGATTGGCCCGGGCATTCATCAACCGTCCAGCTATTCTCTTTGCTGATGAACCTACGGGTAATCTTGATACCACTACAGGTATCAGGATCGAAGAACTGCTGCTTGATTTGAATCGTACAGCCGGGACAGCGTTAGTTGTTGTAACACACGATCTCAGATTGGCCCATTCATGCCATCGGGTGTTGGAGCTTGAGGCAGGTCGAATTGTTCGCGACTATAACGGTGAAGTTGAAGTACCTGTATCGGCATGATCAGTACTTGGACTTTGCGCATGGCATGGAGGGAAAGTCGGGGCAGCCGTCGCCGGCTATTGGTTTTCCTGTCCTCAATGGTGGTCGGTGTTGCTCTCCTGGTGGCCATATCTTCCACGTCAGATAGTCTCCAGTACAGTGTGGATGAACAGGCACGAGAGCTCCTCGGTGCAGATATGCGGTTCTCAAGCAACCAGCCGTTTGCTGACACCATAAGCGCGGCTATCGACACAATTGGCATTGCCAAGGCACAGCGAATCTCAACATTATCTGTAGCCTATTTTCCGGCACAGGGCCAGGCACGTTTGGCAGGCATACACGCTACGGAGGATAAATATCCATTTTACGGGTCACTTAAGACAGATCCAGTAGAGGCTGTCAGCCAATTCCGAAACGGTTCGGGCGCCCTGGTTGACCGGGGGTTGATGCGAATGTTGGGGATTGAGGTAGGAGACACCGTTCAAGTAGGCAGACGCAAATATGCTATTGCCGGCTCACTCATAGGCGCGCCGGGTGAGTCGGAGATCAGTATGATCGTCATGCCTTCCATCTATGTTCCGCTGGAAACGCTGGATACCTTGTTACTTGGATTCGGGGCAATGGCGAACTACGAAGTCTACGTAAAGCTTGCACCTGACGAGGATCCTGAGGAGATACGTGATTCCTTGTATAGCTCTCCTTCCGGGTTTGCCGCAGGAATTGATACGGTGGCAGAGCAGCGGGAAAATTGGGAAGAGGCTTTAGACTTTTTTAGCAAATTTCTAGGTTTGGCAGGATTTGGTGCACTGATACTTGGAGGACTTGGGGTGGGAGGTGCAATCAGGGCACATGTTCGCCGCTGCTTTAACAATATTGCAGTGCTACAATGTTTGGGTGCGGGTAGTGGGGGAGTTTTTGCTGTTTATTTCGTCCAGGCATTCATGCTCGGGTGCATTGCCGGAGTACTTGGATGTATTGGGGGGGCGCTTTCACAGATGCTGATTCCGTATGCATTGGACTCCTTCCTGCCGTTTGAGATTGCACTTCGTGTATCCTGGCCAAGCATGGCGATGGGGTTTGGCGTGGGGCTGGCAGTGACACTGATTTTCGCAATCTTGCCTCTTTTGGATGTACGTGGTGTTTCGCCTCTACGTGCACTTCGCTCTAGTATTGAGCCGCTTACCCCGGCGCGTGTACGATTACTTGCTTATGTGGTAATAGTGGGTGGTTTGATTGTAATTGCCGCTCTGCAGTCCGGAAGCTGGGCGGCTAGTGCCTATTATGCATTGGCTATTACAGTTGCTCTGGGTGCACTCTTGCTGGTCGCCAAGCTGTTGATGCTGCTTGCACGGCGTATCACAAATCGTATACCATTCTATCCATTTCGTCAGGGACTGGCCAACCTACATCGGCCGGGCAATCAGACCGTATTGGTGATGATAGCATTAGGGTTGGGTACATTTATTGTCATGGTGCTGCTTATAAGCGAGAGCATGATTACCGGTCAGATTGATTTGGTAGGTGCTGAAGGTCGACCAGACATGATATTTTTTGATATCCAGAACGATCAGTTAGAGGGAATCACTGAATTGATTGAGGAGCAGCGCTGGCCAATTGTTGACAGTTCTCCGGTGGTAAACATGCGCCTGCATGCTGTCGGTGATCAGACTGTGGAAGAAATTATGCAGGACTCCAGCCGTGAAGTTACATGGCCGTTAATCCGTGAATACAGGTCCACATATCGCGCACAACTCACTGATGCAGAGAAGCTTGTCAGCGGTACGTTTGCAGGAGTACATCACACGGATTCAGCTTTCGTTCAGATATCGATAGAAGAAGATTTTGCGCGCAACGAATTACTGGCAGAGATTGGTGATACGCTTATTTTCGATGTCCAGGGAATGCAGGTTCCCACTAGGGTCACCAGCTTGCGTGAGGTAGACTGGGAGCAGATGCGGTCGAATTTTTACGTTGTTTTTCCAACTAATGTCTTGGAAGAGGCACCGCAAACGCACGTAATCTCAAGTCGTAGAGGGGAGGGTACTACACCTGACTCGTTGCAGGCAGCTGTAGCAGCCTCTTACCCGAATGTTACCGCACTTAGTTTGGAGGCGATTGTGAGGATCATTCGTGAAGTGCTTGATCGCATTGGCTTTGCCATTCAGTTTATGGCTTATTTTTGTTTTGCTGCTGGAATTTTAGTACTGATAGGTGCTCTTTTGATTGGACGTCTGCAACGAATTGAAGAGAGTGGGCTACTCAAGACCTTGGGGGGCAGCAGAAAGCAATTGTTAATCATTGCACTCACGGAGTACTCCGTCTTGGGTCTTCTGTCCAGTGCTACCGGTCTAATATTATCTTTGGTAGCTGGATGGGTTTTATCTGTGACAGCATTTGATCTTCCATTGAGAATTTCAGGGCAGTCCATATTATTGGTAATTGCTGTGGTCATTGCTTTAACCGTAATGGTTGGTTTCTTGAGCAGCAGGAGCATTTATGATCGGTCGACACTCTCTGTATTGCGTGCAGAAGGTTGATCGGTAGTATAGTGAGGCATAATGCATCAGATATCCGAAAGGGTCAATCAAGTTCAAGAACACATTGCCCGAGCCTGCCATTGTGCCGGGCGCGATGTTGAGGAGATAACGCTCGTCGCTGTTACCAAGACTTGGCCTCCCGAAATTGTACAGGCTGGATTGGAGGCTGGGCTTATAGACTTTGGAGAAAATAAAGTACAGGAGCTGGTTACTAAGGCACCGCTTTTCCCAACAGCCAATTGGCATATGATCGGGCATCTGCAGCGCAACAAGGCACGTCATGTTGTGGCACACGCACGGGAGTTTCACGCATTGGACAGCTTACGTCTGGCCAAGGCGCTAAATCGCCACGCTGAACAAGCGGAGCGCGTACTGCCCTGTTTCGTGCAGGTAAATGTGTCTGGAGAAGATTCCAAGTTCGGTCTGCATCCACCATTGGTTGATGAGTTTATGGCGCAGCTGAATGGTCTCGAACATATACGACTGACTGGATTGATGACTTTGGCTTCCCCAGATGCTCGCAAGGTACGAGAGGAATTTCGTCTACTGCGGAGTATACAGTCTAGGTATGTGCACTTAGGCTGTCAGCACCTTTCGATGGGCATGAGTGGGGATTATGAAATCGCGATAGAAGAAGGGGCTACACACGTGCGGGTTGGTTCTGCGCTGTTTGGGCATCGGCGATAGTTGATATATAATCCAATTAATTCGATGGAGACAGACATTCCAGATTCCAAAACACAGGTGGAACGGGTAGACGCCGCGGCAGCGATTGTGCGTGCAGTTACGGATTTTAAGCCTAAGATTGGCTTGATACTAGGTACCGGTCTAGGGAAATTAGCCGAAAGAATTAATGTTCAGCATGCCATACCGTATGATTCACTTCCGCATTTCCCGGTTTCAACGGTAGAATCTCACCGGGGTCGCCTGCTTATTGGTACTCTGGAGGGTGTTCCAGTTGTATGTATGCAAGGGCGGATGCATGTGTACGAAGGGTATAGTGCTAGAGAGGTCACTTTTCCTATCCGTGTGATGGTCTGCCTGGGTATCGAGTGCCTGCTTATATCTACTGCCTGTGGTGGTATGAATCCAGCATATCGCCGCGGCGAGTTGATGCTACTCTCGGATCACATCAATCTGCAAGGAGTCAATCCGCTTGTTGGGCCAAATGTGGATGCGTGGGGACCACGATTCCCTGATATGAGTGAACCGTACGATGTAGAGCTGCGAGTTCGCGCGAAGCAGATCGCAGATAAGCATGCAATCAAGCTCCACGAGGGAGTATATGTATCTGTATTGGGTCCCAACCTGGAAACAAAGGCAGAGTATAGATTTCTGCGTACTATAGGTGCGGATGTTGTAGGTATGTCTACAACGCCGGAGGTGACTGTTGCAAGACATATGGACTTACGCGTGATGGCTATCGGTATTATCACTGATGAGTGTTTCCCGGATACGCTTCAGCCTGTTACGCTTGAAGAGGTTTTGGAGGCGGCGGGCATCGCAGAGCCGAAGCTCACTGCAATCATGTCGGATATGGTTGTATCTTTCCATGAAGATCAGTCACGGTGAGTAATAAAAAATAAACCAAATCTCTCAGGTACGCACCACTCGCATTCTCAGGCTTTGTGGGACGTTAGTAGAGATATTGATCCTTCGCTCAGCAAAAAATAAATAAGTGCATATAGCGCAACTCGTTGGCGGTAGCGCAATGCTCCAGCAGCAGTGACATCCAAAACAGGTGTGTCGCAAGGAAGCAGGTTGGAACTAGGATATGCACTCAGTCCGGTAGTCGAACAAGAACGCTAAAGATTCGTTCAGCGCGCTTGCTTTCAAGCTCTAAGGGCATGCAGCGTTTTGAGGAAATTCGGCGTATTGACGCCCAGATTATTGAGCAACAGATTCGTGATTGGTGGGAATCTGCGCGTATTTTCGAGAAGAGTATTCAGGCACGTACCGGAGCACCTACGTACACCTTTTATGAAGGTCCTCCCACTGCAAATGGACACCCGGGTATTCACCATGTGATGGCCAGAACCATAAAGGATGTGTTCTGCAGGTACCATACAATGAAGGGATGCCTCGTTGAGCGTAAGGCAGGTTGGGATACGCATGGGTTACCTGTCGAGATTGAGGTCGAGAAAGCTCTCAATCTCGATGGACGCGAGGACGTTCTGCGCTACGGTTTGGCAAAGTTCAATCAGAAGTGCCGTGAGAGTGTATTGATCTATAAAGAGGAGTGGGACGAACTGACACGTCAGATGGGTTACTGGGTGGACTTGGATAACCCCTACGTGACGTTCGAAACAAAATATATCGAAACCGAATGGTGGTTAATCAAGAAGATTTACGAGAAGGGGCTCCTCTATAAGGGACATAAGATTCATTGGTACAGTCCGGGATCCGGCACGATTTTGAGCTCACATGAAGTGAGCTTGGGCTACAAAGAAGTTCAAGATCCCAGCGTGACAGTTCGGTTCAGCTCACTTGATCGGCCTGATACGTACTTGCTTGCCTGGACGACTACTCCCTGGACGCTCATTTCTAACACAGCTCTAGCGGTGGGGTCGGACATTGAGTACGTCTCGGTTCGTTGTGCCTCTTTCCCGGAATCAGAACTGATTTTGGCCCGGGCTCGACTG
This sequence comes from Rhodothermaceae bacterium bin80, assembly GCA_002238805.1. Taxonomy (GTDB): domain Bacteria; phylum Bacteroidota; class Rhodothermia; order Rhodothermales; family Bin80; genus Bin80. The sequence goes on from MPNB01000003.1 coordinate 51,286, forward strand.
GAAATGCTACGTGAAGATTATGAGATAACCGGCACGTTGAGCGGGGATGAGCTTGTGGGGGAGCGTTACGAGCCGCTTTTCAGTTTCTTCAAAGACCAAGGCCACGATGCCTGGCAAATAGTTGCGGGCGATTTTGTGTCGACGGAGGATGGCACGGGGATAGTACATATAGCTCCTGCTTTTGGTGCAGATGACTATGTGGTCGGAAAATCTCATGGATTTCCAGTCTTGAATCCAATTGATCTGCGGGGGAAATTTCTTCCGAACGTGCCTCTTGTGGGTGGGCTCTGGTTCAAGGAGGCAGACATATATATCATCCGGGATCTACGAGGGCGTGGGCTCTTGCACCGTCACGATAGCTATGTGCATAACTATCCACATGATTGGCGTAAGGGCACGCCGCTTATGAGTTACCCAGTGGAAAGTTGGTTTATCCGCACAACGGCAATTCGTGATCGGTTGGTGGAACTCAACGAGACTATTGGCTGGCAACCCAACTCTATTGGACAGGGGCGATTCGGAGAGTGGTTGTCCAACAATGTAGACTGGGCGCTTAGTCGTCAGCGTTTCTGGGGTACTCCACTCCCTGTGTGGGTATCTGATCGTGATCCGAGTATCATTGAAGTGATCGGCTCAATTCAGGAGTTACGTGAACGGTGTGGGGATCAACTGCCGGCCAGAGATGAGGATATTGATTTGCACCGACCGTTTGTAGATGAGCTTACGTGGACCGGGTCGGACGGAGGAACGATGCGCCGGGTACCGGAGACGATTGATGTATGGTTTGATTCGGGGGCCATGCCATTTGCTCAATGGCACTATCCGTTCGAAAACAAAGAGGCGTTTGAGAGAAGCTTTCCCGCGGATTTTATTGCTGAGGGTGTAGACCAGACGCGGGGTTGGTTCTATACGCTACATGCGATAGCTGCCTTGGTTATGGATAGTGTCTCATTCCGCAACTGTGTTGTGAATGGACTGCTGTTGGATGCTAAGGGTGAGAAGATGTCCAAGACCCGAGGCAATGCACTGGATCCTTTCGCGGTGATAGAAGAGCATGGGGTGGATCGGGTAAGATGGTACATGATGAGCAATTCACCGCCGTGGGAAGATCTCAAGTTCAGTCTCACCGGTGTTAAGGAGGTGGAGCGGAAACTATTCAGTACTCTGACAAATGTCTACAGTTTTTTTGCCACTTACGCCAATATTGATGGTTTCACGAGTGCAGAAGCAGCTCCGCCGATAGCCGAACGTCCGGAATTGGACAGATGGATATTGAGTCGGTTACAGTCTACAGCTGGATTCGTGGACATAGCGCTAACAGATTATCATCCCACGAGGGCAGCGCGCGCTGTTGAAGATTTTGTAGAGGATCTATCCAACTGGTATATCCGCAGGTCTAGAAGACGATTCTGGAGTGCAAAGGCTAAACTACCTTCCGAATCAGATGTCGACAAATGGGCAGCATATCATACGGTGCATACCTGCCTTGAAACGCTCACGCGTCTCATGGCTCCGATTGCTCCGCACTACAGTGAATGGTTGTATCGGCAGCTTATCATAAATCTTAAGGGTGCAGCCGAGTCGGTTCATCTGGCAATATTTCCAGAAAAGGATGAGACCCTGGTAGACGCTTCATTGGAGATGAGAATGAAGCTGGCCCAGGTGGTTTCGTCAATAGTACTGGGGTTGCGCAACCAGGCGAAGTTGAATATTCGTCAACCTGTAGGTCGTGTACTGGTGGTCGTAGATAAAAAATGTACGAAAGACATGGTCGCTCCGGTTGCCTCGATCATTTTGGACGAGGTGAATGCACGAACCATGGAATACGTTGATGCTACCAGTAACATTGTATGGCGAAAGGCACGTCCGAACTTTCGCCAGTTGGGCCGTAGAGCCGGACGTCATATGCCCAAAGTTAAAAAAGCGATTTTAGCTTTGGGGGTGAAACAGCTCGAGAGATATGCAGCGGGTGAATCATTAACGATCACCGGAGATGGATTTCACCTGGACTTACAGCCGGGGGACATTGAGGTCGTAACCGAGGGAATTGAAGGTTGGCTAGTGGGACAGGAGGGGGGATATACGGTTGCAATGGATACAGTGATTACTGAGGAGTTGCTGCATGAAGGGCTGGTGCGTGAGAGTATCAACAGACTCCAGAATCTCAGAAAGGCCGCAGGATTTAATGTTACAGACCGAATTCATATCGAGTACAATGCGACAGGCATTCTGTCCAAGGCGATAGAACGGTATGCTGAGCATGTGAGAAACGAAACGCTGGCAGTTACGTTGAAATCGGCACAATTTCCCACGGGAGAGCGTGTCGAACGATTCAGTATTGGCAAGGAGTCGGTTACAATCGGAGTGAACCGGTTGATATGAGTATCTCTCGTATAAAAGCAGAGCATTATTACTATGAATGCCCAGAAAGCAACCCAAGCGGCATCTGAGACCAAAGATAGCCGTCCTGAGACCCCTTTTGATGACAGTTTGCTGGCCCATTTTCGTGCATTGCTTCTTGATAAGCGCGGAAACGCGATCGAGGAGGTCAAACGAATGCAGGCCCAGATCAAAGACTCGCGCGAGCAATCGGAGAGTGATTCTGCCTACAGTTTTCATATGGCTGATGCCGGAACTGATGCAATGGAACGCGAAAAGTTGTACCTGATGCTGGCGCGTCAGCAAAAGTACATTGGCTACCTGGATCGCGCCCTAGAACGTATTGAGAACCGAACATACGGGGTGTGTAGGGTGACGGGTAATCCCATATCGAAAGAGCGACTTGAGGCGGTACCCCATACGGAGATCTCTATTGAGGCCAAACTAAAGCAAAAACGCTAGTTTGTCGCATGCGATTGTTTTGGATTGTCGCCGGAGTATTGGTACTGGATCAGGCGACAAAGCTGATGGTACGGCTCAATATGGACACTGGCCATCTTGGAGCGATCAATCTTTTGGGCGATTGGCTCAAGTTTACGTACACTGAAAATCCTGGAATGGCTTTCGGGATTACTTTCGGTCCGGCGGGATTGATCACAGTTTTTTCGCTTATAGCTGCTGCGATGATAACGGTCTATATGTTGCGTGTACGGACTGGTTATCTACCGTATACGGTCAGCCTAGCGTGCATACTCGGTGGAGCTTTGGGTAATATTATTGACCGTCTTTTCTATGGGATGGTGTTTGACTACGCTCCCTTTTTCCAGGGGCGGGTTGTTGATTTTATTCATTTTGACGTTTGGCACGGTCGATTACCTTCCTCTGTCCCGTTGATTGGGGATACATACCTGTCGTTTTTTCCCATCTTCAACGTGGCAGATATTGGAATTGTAGGCGGAGTAATAGGGATTCTGGTTTTTCAGAAAAATTTTCTAGCTGGATTGACTGCCGAGCAATCTTCGGAGAAAATTGTCGATCCCGAGGTGCTAGGTTCATCTCTCCAAGAGTCACATTCTGTGGCGGAGTGAACGTACTGGCTTGCAGAATTGATGCCATCCACATGAGATGTCCAAGATGTGGCCACTTTCCTGTCTGGCTCTCTGAGTTGATTGTTTTTTTGGGGATCTGTTCAATGGTGACCCTGAGAGGTGTGATTTAGGAGGGTATCCGTATTGTATATGTCACTTAAAAAGCTGTGGAGGCGTTGGGGGTGCAGAGGCGTGAAACAGGTGAGGTTGCATCCGCAGAAGACAAAGATCGTCTATTGCAAAAGACACTAATTAGGAGTAAGGAATATTCGAGAAGAAGTCCATCTTCTGATTAAGTCTTGACCGCGCTCTTTCTTTTTACAGCGTGCTTATTGTTGTTGTCAGGTACAGCAGATAGATGTACCCGCTCTGCTCAGTCAATGTAGGTGTCGCCCTCGCCTTAGACCGGGCGAATAGGGGTGCAATAACCCATGCGAACCCATGAAACCACGCCCGGAATTCCAACGCTGAATAGACGGTCTGGCGCTCATTTGCGCTCATGGTCGGTGCTGCACACGTTAGGTTCGCTGGCGAGTAGCTGGAAGAGGACATACTTCCTGTCACGCCCATTGATGCGACGAACTACTTCGCGGTCTTGTCGCATAGAGAGGTGCCAGTGATCCACCAGGCTGCTGTAACGAAGAATGCTTTCGACGAGGCTGAGCCGGCATCGTCTGCCCTTCGTGCGCAGGCTAAGAAGGTGACGTGAGGCTATGCATCCGAACGGTTTGGACGCCAAGCTCGGACCGATGGACCAGGAGCACGTAATCGGCTCCGAATTCCCAAACATCGCCGGGGAGCTGGGCCATGTGACAAGCGAACTTGCCGTCAGCACCGAAGGCGAGCCATCCACGATCCTCTCGGGGCCGGTCGTATTGGCGGATCCAGATGCGGCCGTCACGACCGATCTTGACACTGGACATAGCTGGGAAAACGTCAGCCACCGGACGCTCTGGACTCATCCTGGCGTCATCATACTGATTCCACTCCGAAGATGACGGTTGGCTACGGCGCTCCCGGTAATCCTCGCGCCAAGCGCGTACGTCCGCGCGCGTAACCTCACGGTCCGGTTCTGACCAGCGGATGATCATCCGCAAGTTGAATTCATCGTCCAGAACCTGTACCTCGGGTTTGCTCCCATGTGCCAGCACGATGGTTGATCCCAGCGCGTCAACTTCCGCGGCTCCCTCGAAGAGCGGGAACAACGAGAAGCCCTCAGCTTCACTGACCTTGCCATAGGTTACGTGGGGGATCCGGGCAAGGTTGCCGACAAGATTCCCGTCGGGATCGTGGAACTCCACTATCATCGTGTCCGGAGCGCCAAAGTCCGGGGTGCGCATTCCTACCCCTGCCCCTTCCTCTTTGGCGTTCACGGTATACCCGTTATCGAGCACGCCTCCAGCCCTTGACGAGTTTATATACGTCGGCTTGAGGCCTACGGTCCGCACGAATTCGCCCTGGGCCGTGAAGACGTTGTAGCGCCATGGGCGGTAGTCGCCCACCCAGAGCGTATCGCCTGCGGCGACCCACAGGATAAAGGGATTAGAAAACTCACCAGGGCCTTTGCCGCGCTGGCCCATTGACCGTAAGTGGCGCCCCGAAGCGTCGTAGATGCGAACTTCGGCAGACGTGCGATCGACCGCCACAACGGATCCATCTGACAGACGCCCCATCCCCCGGATCGAGGAGAACCATTGGTTATCGTCTTCCTCGTCATCTCCAATGACCAAGACGGGTTCCTCGCTGAATGTGCACGTCGCCTCCGAGCTTGCGGGGGCGCTAGTTACGATCTGTGCGCTGGAGCTGTCGATGGCCACGGTTTCGGACGGTGCTTGCTGGGCGCAGGCACTGAGGGGCAAGACAAGCGTGAGAATAAGGCTTCCTAGAGACCGATTGGGTGTAGTCATTTTTGCTATCTTGCGGTGGACGGGAACTCGAGAGGTCAGGCTCGCAAACCGTACAAACTATCTTAAGTTCAGGAAAGACACAACGATCAAGGTATTAGGCAAATTACTCACCGATCACTTCCTTGAGTTTAACCTCGGCAGCGTAAAACAGCTTCTCGCGATAGCTCTGTAGCGTTTTCCGCATATCCGCAGAAACTTCCCTCAGCCCGACTGTTATTTCGGCACGTGCCTGTTCCAGTTTCTCCGGGGGTATTGATGTTCCAGTGACATTTTCGTGTTTCTGGATAGCGTACTCGACTATATCATTGAGCTTATCTCTAATAAGTCTTGCGTTGAATGCTTCACGGAATCGGATACTATCGCGTGCAGCATCTTTGTCCCCAGATTTTTCATCTGATTTGCGGGTTGCCAACTCGTGAGAATCAAATATTTGAACAATCTTGATAAACCCACTAATCTCCATCAATCCTTGTACCGGTTCTGGGAGGCCACACAAGCCAAATGTTCTGCCTGATTCCCCGTACTCACGCGCTAAAAGAAGTAGTATGCGTAACCCTGCACTGGATATAAAGGAAAGTTTGGAAAAATCCAAGATCAGACTCGGTTCATCAGGTGCAGACCCAGCCTTGACAAGATCATCAAAGGTGGCAGCATTTTGGGTGTCAATCCTACCCCTAACATTTCCGACGAGGGTGCTTTCCGTTCTATTCCAAGAGATTGATACTGACATGTGTAAACTGAGAAGATTAGAACTTTTTGGGGCTGAGCACTAAAACGCACGTGGTCCCGAGGCTTTTCTGCAAAAACTTTGCGAAAAAATCCGTTCATGTAGAAATACGCAAGTATAGTAGGACCGGTTTGAGCAATGGTCCCTGGTTGCCCATTTTCAAACATGAAGCACAGCTTTATTGGCAATGAACGATGTGGACTTACTCACCGACCACTTTTTTCAGTCTGACATCTGCCGTAATGAATAATTTTTTTCGATAACTCCGCAATTTTCTCCTGATTTCTCGGGAAATATTCTGGAGTTCGACCTCGATCTCAACGGCGGCAGACTTTCTGACTTCGGGAGGGAGGTCCGTGCCAGTCAAACTTTCATGTTTCGAGATAACATACTGAGCGATATCAGAGAACCTATCCCGAATAATGTCTCTGTCGAATGTATCCCGCCAATCCTGAGGTTCAACTGAATCCTCATCGTCCGATAATTCAAACTCTTCGGGGCGTTCGCCCGTCATTGATTCAACTGATGACGCTTTAGAGTCATAAACCTGCACAATTCTTCGGAATCCGCTGATCTCCACCAGTTCCTGTATTGGTTCCGGGAGTGAGCATAAACCAAACATCCTGTCGGAGTTCTTATAATCCCGTGCACAAAGGAGCAGAATACGGAGACCTGCACTGGTGATGAACTCAAGCTTGGAGAAATCCAAGATCAGGTACGGCTCATCAGCCTTGGTTCCTGACTTGATTAAGTCGGCAAAGGTGTTGGCGCTTTGGCTGTCAACCCTGCCTTCGACACCTCCAACAAGGGCATTCCCTAGTCTACTCCAAGAGATTGATACTGACATGTTTAAAGGAAAAAAGTGATCGAGATCTGTTACAGATATCTAATACCTAACAGAGCAGGTGTGCAAGACAGACATTGTGATTAAGTCCTAGTTCATTCCTGTGCGAGCATTCCGATGGCTGGCCTACTCAGAGTGGATTGTGTGGCTGGTAGCCAAAAACCAAAGTAACGTGCGCGGCACAAAACCCAACTAACATTGACAAAAATTCTCTGAGAATCGCATACATGACATACCAATCTGACTAGGTTTGTCGAAACTCAGCAGAAATTTTAAACGGGTTTCGGAGCCAGGTCAGTAGGTCAAAATATAAGTATAATAATTGTGTTGCAACGCAGGTCAATTACCTTCATCACTGCCAGTCAGTCGTCGTTTATGTGCAGCGATACCGAGGATCACGGTCGCAACGCAGGCCCCCATCAAGATGAGCGCAACAGGGCGTTCAAAGAAACTGAGCGGACTCCAGTTGGATTTGATGGCACTGACCATAAAATGCTGTTCAAGGATTGGCCCTAATACCATACCTAGGACTACTTGTGCGAGCGGAAACCCACCTCTGCGCAACATTAGAGCGACCACCCCCATCAATGCCATAACACCCACATCCAGAGGGTTGTTGTTTATTGCGTAGGCGCCCGTAACACATGTTGCAGCTATCACGGGCAAAAGCAGGCTGAAAGGCAGGCGCAGCGCTGTGCGGGCTATGCGGGCCGTTAGAAGCCCTACTGTGGGTAACAATAAAATATTTGCAATCAGGAAGGCGCCAAAGAGCATCCAGATCAAAGGCATCTGCTCTTGAAACAGGAGTGGACCAGGTGTCACCCCTTTCATCATGAAGACTCCCAGAACCATGGCGGTGACGGTGTCTCCAGGCAGACCCAATGAAAGAGCAGGGATCCATGCACTTGCGACCGCAGCGTTGTTGCTGCTCACGCCAGCCAGCACTACCCGTTCCTCATTTTTCTGTCGTTTTGCAGATATTTTTTCAAGACTGCAAGCAACCCAGGCACCAATATCTGCGCCCGCACCGGGTAGGAATCCCACAAAAATCCCAAGCAATGAGGAACGCACTACAAGTTTGCGGGCCTTGCGAATTAATTTCAGCGGGGCTGCGTAAAAATTATTGAGTGCTCTACGATGGATCGAAGCATGTGCTGCCGGGGCAGATTTCGTACCGGCGCCCATATGGTACAATACTTCGGAGAATCCGAACAACCCAATCATTACGGCTATGTAATCCAGCCCGCCTAGAAAAGCGGGGTTTCCAAAGTGAAATCTGGGATAACCTAGCGTAGGATCGATTCCCACGGTTGAGAGCAAGAGTCCAATCAAGAGGCTGATAAATCCTTTTAGCAGGTGACGTCCCGAAGCGAAGACGCCAGCAGTCAAGCCTAATACAGCGATCCAGAAGTACTCAAATGACGAAAACATTGCGGCCAAAGTGGCCAGTGCCAGGGCCCCACCGGCAAGAACCAGCGTGCCGAGTATGCCACCGACCGAGGATCCCAAGGCACTAATCCCGAGTCCATACAGCGCACCTCGCGACCTGCTAAGGTTGTGAAGCTCATCGGCGTACGCTGCACTGGCTGGCGTTCCTGGAATCCGTGCAATAGCTGAACCAACATCGCCGGCGTATATGGCTACCGAAGAAATAGCAATAATTGCCGGAAGTGCGATGGCGGCGTCGAGAAAGAATGCTATCGGGATAAAAAGCGCAACAGCGAGTGTAGCGGTCAATCCTGGTACTGCTCCGAAGAGTGCACCATAAAGCGCGCCGGCAATCAGTGCAAGGAATCCTTCCCAACTCACGAGTGTCATTAGAGGGCCAGCAATCCGGAAAAGAGCAGGTGTATCGCTATTCCGGCGGCTGTAGAAGTAATTAGCACCGCTTTGATTCGAGCTCGCATGACAATTCCACACACCAGGCAGGTCATACCAGCAGCAGCGCCAATACTGATCCAGGGGTTGATCAGCAGGAAGAGGATTGCACCCGACAGTCCGCCCAAAATGCGTGTGATGCCTTTTCTGTGCAGTCGTTGTGCAGAAGTATCAACTTCAACAGACGGTCGCCAAATCAGGCCGATTCCAGCCAGAGCTAGCAAAAATGCCAGCACATTTGGAAAAAGCCCTGGTCCAGGATAGCCTTCCGGGAGGGAAGGGAAATTACGGGCACTCAACCATGTGAAGGCTGCGAGGGTCAGAAATACTACCCCCGGTATTCGCGAAACAATACTGTTACAGGGCAAGGCCTGCCTCGTTCATGAGCATACCATTACGGCTATCCTCTTCCCGGAGGAATAACTCAAGAGAGTCTCCAGTAAGGTGCTGCAACCTGAATCCTGCACGTTCAAGAGGTACGCTGAATTCAGGTCGTCGGGATGCATTCCAAACGGCCACGCGCAGCAGTTCCAAGCGTGCGTTTGGTAGGTTTTCTGGGGCGGCAAGCACCATCCAGCCACCTTCGGATGCATAGTCAATCCCGAGCTCCTTGAGCGTGGGTACGTCTGGCGCTACGGACAGTCGCTCATTTGCCATTAGAGCAAGTGTTCGAACCCGACCAGCCCGGCGCAGCGCATCGGTTTCAGCCAGAGAGGCCGTCACAACATCAACTCCACCTGCCAGCAGTTCCTGTAGGGCAGCCGCTGCACCCTGACTGGGAACCCATGGCATGGCTGATTGATCAAGGCCCACGGCTTCAAGAAATCCGATCCGGCACAAATCCCATATACCACCCAGAGAGGTACCGCTTGCTGTTAACGTCCCTGGTTCTGCCTTAAGCGCGGCAACGAGATCATGCACATCTTGCCAAGGTGCATCATTGCGCACCGTAATAGCGCTTGAGTTAACCGTAACCAGCGCGATCGGGGAGTAGTTCGTATAATCAAGAGGGGTGAGGCCAGTCCAGTGCATCATCGTGATTTCGACGGTGATGGCTCCCAGGGTATAGCCATCCGGCTGGGCCTGACTAAGAGCATAGTGCCCAACAATCCCCCCGCCACCGGTTCGATTGACTACGTTCACAGGCTGTTCCAACTCATCCTGGAGCACAGCAGCCAGGGTGCGGGTGGCAGTATCAGTGCCTCCACCCGCTTTCCAAGGCACGATGACGGTCAGCGGACGGGAAGGGTAGGCCTGCTCAATATTAGGTTGACAGGCACACAGTGTGACCAGTAATAGGCCAATCCAGACGCTTCCTCGATCAACCACCACTCCAAGGCGGGGCAACACCATTCGAACGAGCATAAGCGATCAGCTGTCCCAAGTGCTCATGGGTATGTCCGGCAAGGATCGACATGGCTCCGTATACGTTCAGCTGCATCCCAAAGAGTTCAATAGACTCACCCAAGTCAGCATCTCCCAAGGTTTCCAGAAGTCCGCGTACATGATTTTGAGAAGCCATCAACCGTTCGAGGGCGCCTTCTTTCGTGTCGGATGCGGTAGCCTCGTAGTCGGATGCATGGCCCAATGCTGCGGCAATGCCAAAGTTGGCATCTGATACGTGATTCAGAACCTCGAGAACTGAACGGATTCCTTCCGCAGGGCGCCAGTCATGAAGGTCTTCGGGGATGGCTTCTCCCAGAGCATGCAGTTTTCCAGAGACACCATCAAAATCGCCGGAAAAAGCAGTGAGATAAGCACTATTGTCATGCTCCTGTGCACTGGCTGGCAGAGCCACAACAGTCGCGATCAGGAAAAGGGTAATTACTTGTTTCATCAGTTAAGCATGGTTTTTGAGGCAACAACGAGCAGGTGTAACTGACTAAGATCTATTCCGTTTCCTTGTTCTGTTGCTTTTCCACCATATTTGCCACGTCCTCTAAGAGGGCCTTTGCATCGTAGAGGATACCATCCTTGATAGTATACTCGACCCCTCCTACATACTCAACCTCGCCGGTTTCATCGTCGAGCTTCATAGCACCTGTTCCATAAAGAACCTTAAAGTTTGCCAGCGGATTTTCGTCCACAATAAGTAAATCTGCACGCATGCCGGCGCGAATGACTCCAAAGTCTATGGGTTTCTGGAGGGATTTATAAATCTCCATGGCCCCGTGCATGGTAGCAGCGCGAACAACTTCTAAGGGATGAAATCCAGCCTCCTGCAGCAATTCGAGTTCCAGGATTGTTCCAAACCCATAGAGTTGATAGATATAGCCGCTATCACTACCAATTGTAACCTTGCCTCCCAGGTTCTTGTATTCATTCAGGAACTGCATCCAGACCTGATAAAACTTCTTCCACGCCACCTCATCATGAGTAGTCCAGTCAAAGAAATATGACCCATGATCAGTGCGGCTTGGAATAAAGAATTCCCAGAGACTATTGAGCGTGTATTTCTTGTGCCAATCCGCATTCTTAGCTCGCATCACATCCCGTCCTGCCGAATAGATGGTCAATGTGGGATTGATGTAGTAGTCCAGTTCCAGGAACTCATTCATAACAGCGTGCCATCGATCGCTGTTTGGGGTTACCAGCGACCACTGACGTGCAACTTGCCCGAAACGCATCTGCTCGTCATTGTAGTCCATATCTACAGGCCAGGGCTGCACATCATGTGCGTCGTACAGTGCTTCGAAGAGTCCGTAGAAATGGGTCATACTGCCAAGTCCAAGCCTGGCTGCATCCAGCGCGTTCATTTGAGCCACGCCCATCTGTCCCAGGTGGGCCGTGGATCCGAGGTTATGCTTGGCAGCCTCATCCAATAGGGCAGCCATAATATCTGGTGGATAGGAGCCAAGCTTGAGGCCATCCACTCCAGATTCGGCCGCAAACTGTACCCAGGCGCGTGCGGCCTCCGGGGTTGTGACGGGGCCTTGATCCCAGCCACTGCCTGGTCGATGATAGCTTACCATGTGGGGGGCAGTGATTGTATTCTTGGCGCTTCGCTCTTTTTCGCTCAGTGACCACTCAAAGCCTCCGAAGGAAACTCCCCGCACTGTTGTGATTCCGTGAGCAAGCCACAGCTTATAGATATATTCCGCTTCGGGGGCCTTGGGAGTTCCACCTGTATGGGCATGCAGATCTACAATCCCGGGCATCACGTATTTTCCGTGTGCATCAATTTCACGTGTTGCGTCGCCGGGCCGGCGATCCTCGTTGATATCCACATAAGGGGCGCCAACACTGGTTACACGTACGATGCGATTTCCTTCAATCACGATATCCATGGGACTGCGGGGGGGTGAGCCTGTCCCGTCAATCACAGTAGCTCCCCGGATGATCAGGCGTTCAAAAGGGCCCTCGCCTTCATCAGGTCCGCGATCCGGTGCCGGCGTAACTTGTGCAAATGCGAGCAAAGGAAGTGATATGATCGCAAACAGCAAGATCACCAGAATTTGTAAATACTTCATGTCATATCTGTGAGAATGGAAGGGGTCGAAGAATGAAATCCGTAATATTAGAAACGGTATCCGCGTAAGTGGGATCATCGCGCAGAGCGATCCATTCTGGATCAACAATGAACCTTGACCACGCGACATCTCGTTCAGACATGTTCTCGAACCCCAGCATATAGGTCAAATTGGGCATTAGAGGTCCATAGAGTGTCTCACCGAAGAATACTGGATTAAGCCCAGTCTTATGGAAGATGGCAATTTCCCCACCTTCGTTGAACATGGCAATTTTTTTCTGCCCTGCGATGCTGCTGTGGCTCTCGTAGATTCGAAGTTCGAATATTCTATCCGGTCCATTGGCGGGTGTTGCTATTTGCGGCATATCTACGAAGGCATGCATGAGTTGGTGCTCCCGTCGCACGTAGGCTGGATTGTCGAGTTTGGCATTCAGGAAATCTGCTCCCGAACGTTGAAATTCCACATCATCCAAGAGCAGTGTACTGCTCCGTACGGCAGAGTCCATGCTTTGATGGGGGAGTATAACGTAGAGAGACGGCTGGTTGGGGCCATACATAGGTGCAAATACGCCTACCGGTCCGATGCCTAATCGTCCGTAAGCAGGCAATGCTACATCCCGATAAAAATCAGCAACACGCGATTTACCGGCTCCAACGTTTGTATGATACGTTATGAGTTCAAAATACTGTTGTTGTTTCCCGGAAGTGTTAGAGGGTACAAACGGTAGTGCTACGGCCAACGGGACCGATGACATAAAGGAACGGCGATGCATAGGTGTAAAGGATGAATGAATCTCAAAATAGGGATTTATGGGCGTCAGAGTCTAATTTTGCGGCCAAGAGAATATTTAGTGCTGCGGTAGACGGCGTAAGTGCTTATAGGTTATTGGAGCAGGTGAATAACTTGCCTATCTCCGATTCATGTCGTGTTGTTGGTGCGGGCAAAGCAGCTATGCCTATGGCTGCAGCGCTGGAGCAATGCTTTCCGAATGCTGTATTTGAAGGCGAGGTGGTTGTACCGCATGGATATATGGACTCCTTTCCGGATGAGTTAGCACGCCCCAAGGCCATAAGGATATCCGAAGGTGGACATCCCATTCCCAATGTTAATAGTCAGCGGGCGGCAGAGCGTGCTCTGAAGATTGCGAAAGATTGTGGACAGAACGATACACTTATAGTGTTACTCAGCGGGGGGGCTTCGGCGTTGTGGAGTGCACCAGATAAAGGCTTAACCCTGCAGGATATCCGTACAGTAAACCATATGTTGTTGCAGAGCGGTGCGGACATTCATCAGTTGAATACAATCCGTAAGCATCTGTCGGCCATAAAAGGTGGACGTCTCGCAGTAGCAACGTGGCCAGGACGCGTGGTCACACTCGCCGTATCGGATGTTATTGGTGATGATATGTCAGTAATTGGGAGTGGGCCTACAGTGGGTGATCTAACCACTTGGCAGGATGCGACGGACATTATCCAAGCCTTGGATTTACGGTTACCAACGGCGGTGCACCAGCATCTTCAACTTGGAGTTGAAGGTGGTTTACCAGATACGCCGAAGCCAAACTCGAAGCTTGTGCAACAGTCTATTTTTCGACTTTTGGCCTCAAATGCTGACGCGTTGAAGGCGGCCGAGGCTACCGCTCAGAATATGGGATATGAGGTTGTATCGGTGGATCATGATGTATGTGGTGAAGCACGGGAAGTGGGAGCAGCCATGGCGCGGTGTGTTTTGCGCCTAAAACCAGGTCAGTGTTTTATTTGGGGTGGTGAAACTACGGTTACCGTACGCGGTAATGGAAAGGGTGGACGTAACCAAGAGTTGGCATTAGCGGCAGCATGTGAGCTTGAGGGCACATCTTTGGATGCCGTACTGCTTTCTGGCGGTACGGATGGAATTGATGGACCCACAGATGCTGCGGGGGGGTGGGTTAATCCAGACACAGTTCCGATGGCGCTAGCTCACGGAGTGGATCCTCAAGCTGCCCTCGAAGCAAATGACGCATATAACTGTCTCCGTGCTACGAAACAACTTTTAATCACTGGCCCGACCCATACAAATGTGATGGATGTAGGCATAGGTCTTGTAGCATCATGAGCAACCGTTTGGCTTCCGAAAAGAGCCCATATCTTCTCCAGCATAAGGATAATCCAGTTAACTGGTGGCCTTGGGGAGATGCAGCTTTTGCAGCTGCCCGTACAACTGATCGACCAATATTTCTCTCAATTGGGTATGCGACCTGTCATTGGTGTCATGTGATGGAGCGGGAGTCGTTCGAGGATGCAGAAGTGGCCCAGTTGCTGAACGACACATTCATTAACATCAAAGTTGATCGTGAAGAGCGCCCGGATGTGGATACCATCTATATGAATGCCTGCCAGGTTGCGACCGGGCGCGGTGGATGGCCGCTCTCCATAATGATGACTCCGGACATGCGCCCATTTTTTGCGGCCACGTATGTCCCCAAGACCGGGCGCTATGGGCGCGATGGTATGCTGCAGATCATCCCACGTGTAGCAGAAATATGGCAGAAGGATCGGTCTGCACTGCAGAATGTCGCAGAAAATTTTCTAAATGCGTTGAAGAACGCCTCTATGCATAATCTTGCGGGAGAGGAGCTATCTACACAGGTCCTTGATGCAGCATTTAGACACCACGAGCAACAATATGACTCGGTCAACGGTGGATTTGGTCATGCTCCCAAGTTTCCATCCCCGGAACGCCTGAGATTCTTGCTGCGCTATTGGAATCGCACAGGAAATACTCGAGCACTGCAGATGGTTGAGCACACGCTTCAGCAAATGCGCCGAGGGGGATTGTTTGATCAATTGGGTGGGGGCTTCCATCGATACAGCACGGATCCAATGTGGCTTTTGCCTCATTTCGAAAAGATGCTGTATGATCAGGCGCTCCTGGTATTGGTTTATCTCGAGGCATTTCAGGCAACCGGACGTCTGGAGTATGAGCAGACAGTTCGGAGCGTATTGGAGTACGTTTGCCGCGAATTACAAAATGCTGAGGGCGCCTATTGTACCGGAGAGGATGCAGATTCTGAAGGAATCGAAGGAAAATATTATGTCTGGAGCATAGATGAAGTGCGTAGAGTACTGGATCCAGCTGCCACAAGACTTGTGACGGCTGCCTTCAACCTTACCGAAACAGGTAATTATGTCGATGAAGCTACTCGAGATCGGACAGGTGACAACATATTTCATCGTTCCCCTGGAGATGATCTCTCCGATAGCATAAGTCTATGCGCGGCCTCCAGGCGGCTATTCGAGCTTCGTGCTCAGCGTGTACGTCCGCTCCTTGACGACAAGGTGTTGACGGACTGGAATGGACTCATGATTGCCGCTCTTGCGCGGTGTGGTGCGGTATTGAACGATGCTGATTTAATTCGTCGTGCAGTAAAATGCGCACAATTCATTGAAGCACATATGGTACCAGAGTCAGGCAGACTGCTGCACCGATGGCGTGAAGGGGAAGCTGCAATAGCCGGTATGCTGGATGATTATGCTTATATGGTCATGGGACTCCTAGCACTTTATGAAGCCACCGGCGAAGAGGACTACTGTTCATGGGCTCTGGTGCTCACACAAACAGTACTTGCCGAATTCAGAGCTGAAGATGGTGGCTTTTATCTGACTGCACAAGACAGCAAGACACTCCTGATGCGTCCCAGGCAGCCATTTGACAGTGCACTCCCGGCAGGCGGTGCTGTAATGATGATGAATCTGTTACGTCTGGGGCGCATAACCGGTGAGACTGAACTGGAAGCCGTTGGGCATGATGCGATTGCAGCGCATTCGACAGGGCTACGGCAGTATCCTGATGGCTTTAATGCAGCGTTGTCTGCCTTGGACTATGCATTGGGGCCCAGCACCGAGGTAATAGTTTCAGGCGCCCGCAGTCTCGCCAGAACGCAAGCGATGCTATTGGCTCTTAGAGGAACTTACGCTCCCAATGCTGTGATTCTTTCACGTCCGGCTTTCAGGGACAGTAATGAGCCGGCGATACATGTGTGTCATGGGAGCACATGTGATCTGCCAACCGAGGATACTGAAGTGGTTATTGCCCGATTACAAACGCCACGGATTAAACACCGACTAGGATGAATGAAGTCTTCATTTTGAGTGCCACCCGCTCTCCAATTGGTCGTTTTGGAGGGACACTTCGGTCGTTGAGTCCGGCGGAAATTGCGGCACCGGTTCTTCGGTCAGCACTGGAGCGGTCCGTAGTGCCGGGCTTGTTACCCGATTTGATTTTGATGGGTCATGTTCTGAGAGGTGGTCATGGACAGCTTGTTCCTCGACAGGCCGCAAAACTTGCAGGCATCCCTCACTCCGTTGATGCAGTTGGCATCGATATGGTATGTTCCTCCGGTATGATGAGTCTGATAGCAGGAGCGGCATTTATTCAGTCGGGTGCCTCGAATTTGATCCTGGCGGGAGGTGTGGAATCTATGTCGGATACAAGGTTTGCGCTCTCTAGCAAGGCCAGATGGGGATACAAGTATCTACCTGGACAGGGGGAAGCGGTGGTAGACCTTTTGTACAGGGATGGGTTATCAGATCCCACAAACGGTGAAGCTATGGGAGTACAGGCGGAGCGTTTGGCACAGACGCTCTGCATAAGCCGCCGAGAGCTGGATGCAGTAGCTGCGGAGTCTCATTCCCGTGCACACAGGGCGACATTAAATGGCGGGTTCAATGCTGAAATTACCCCAATCCCTACCAGGAAGGGCAACCTGGAGCAGGACGAGGGAATTCGCTCGGGCACAACTGTAAAAACACTTGCTGATCTGCGTTCCGTTTTTGTACAGGATGGATTACTGACTGCCGGCAATAGCAGTCAAATAAGCGATGGAGCTGCAGCACTTCTGCTTGCCAGTGGAAAGTTCGTGAGAGATTACAGTCTGCGGCCGATAGCCCGTATACATGGTAGTGCATGGGCTGCCGGAACATGGGATCGGTTCATAGAGGTTCCTGCCGAGGCAGCCCGGCGCGCATTAGATGTGACTGGCATGCGCGTGGAGGACATAGATCTATATGAAAACAACGAGGCGTTCGCTTTGAGTACGCTACTTTTCGTTCGTGATTTTGGAATTGACCCAGAGGTACTAAACGTGAATGGTGGTGCCATTGCCTTGGGACATCCAATCGGATGTTCAGGGGCCAGGATTGTCGTGACACTCCTGCATGCACTCAGGACACATGGAAAATCACTTGGTCTTGCTGCTCTCTGCCACGGCACAGGTGGGGGGACAGCAGTAGTGGTAGAGTACCTATAGCGTGCAATGCTCCGTACGCTCACGTATATGTTTATTGGAGTAACTGGTATGGCGTGACATTTGAGGAGTGTTCAAAAATGGTTGATGGTGGGGTATGCAGGCATTTTGGTGTTCCTACGGCCCATCTATTCCGCATCTTCCTGGATGAATCAGTTCAGTCAGGGCGCATTTGAGATCACCATGTCTCTCCTTATCCGTCTGGATTAATCGTTTCCCTGATGGTGCTTCCCTCGATATACATTTGGCGTGTAGCCCAGAAAGGAAATTTGTGAGATCCCCGTTCCAATTCAGCTT
Source organism: Rhodothermaceae bacterium bin80 (assembly GCA_002238805.1). GTDB lineage: Bacteria > Bacteroidota > Rhodothermia > Rhodothermales > Bin80 > Bin80. The sequence continues at coordinate 69,160 of MPNB01000003.1, forward strand.
TAATCCAAATAGCGCATTTCAAGCGAATTGAAGGTGAATAGGGTTCCCAAGGATTTTATGCGCTGGGTATCGGGTTCCTGATCCTACGGATACGGAGTTTAACATTTTTTCTGGGAGCGCAGGACGGAAATGGATGGATCTTGAGTTCGCGGTCTTCGGGTAGCAGATCCAACTCAAAGTGATATGCAAGAAGCAGAATGTTTGCAACCATCAGAAGGTCCGTGTAACGACGTCCCAAGCAGGTGTGTGTACCTAGACCATATGGCATATAGGCCCCGGGCTGTTTATGTTCGGCTCGCTCTGGTAGGTAGCGGTCTATATCAAATTGGTATGGTTTTTTAAAAAGAGTGTCATCATAATGGGTTGCGGTATGACCGATAAGCAGTCGTGTTCCGGGCGGGATTTCATAACCCTCAACCACAAAACGATTCACGACTGCTCTTATTTGCCAGGGAATCACGGGATACATGCGGGTCGACTCCAAAATGAGACGATGGGTAATATCCACGTTGCTAAGATTGAAATCTTCTCCTTTGGGCAGGTGTCCGTTCCCGAAAAGATTCTCAGCTTCTTTGTAGACTCCCTCGTATACCTCCGGGTTTCGAATCATACAGTAGAGTGCAAAAGAAATTCCTCCGCCCACATAAATAGCCGCGACCATACCCGCAGCAAGAGGGAAAGTCAAATCTGTCTCTGATATAAGTTGAGGATCGTTCCTGTGGAGTTCCAGAAATGCATCAGCAATATCAATAGGTTGTCCTTTACGCTGTCCTGGTGTATGCGATAGGAGGACATTCTCAACTAATTCATGCACCAGCTTTTCATAACGCTTCATCTTAGGCGTTTTCATCATGAATTTGGGTATCGCCTTAGTTACGTGAACGATAAGCGCACGATGTTCATAGTCCAGTACTTTTTTGGAGAACTGGGTGCAGTCAGTGCTGATGACTAGAGGGCCGATCTGATCAGCCATGTACGCTCTAATTACATCAATCATCGGAAAGACATCGCCCTCTTTCCATTTGCTCATTGATAACCTGCTGTGATGGTACAAATCCGGCAATTGGTTTGTCAGTGCAGAACGAGAATAGCTTCCCTTCACTGCTTTGCGCATTCTGTAATGATTGGCGCCATCTGAGCCCGGCAGTGTTCTGGTAGAACCGAATGCGTTTTCGAAGTCTCCGATGTATTCTTTGGAGCGTAAATAAAATCGGGCATTCCTGTTGATCCACTGATTTGCTTCCGCCCCCATCACTGCGTATAGGGGAAGGCCCTGCATTTTCCCTGGTATTTTCACAACTGGTCCATACCGGTTGTAGATCCTATGGAGTCCTCTCGGGATATACCCGTCAAGAAAATCTCGCGGCCGTAAAATGTCACTGATTCGAACCTTCGGAATGGGTTTGGTTCTAATGGCGGCCCGCCTGGGTTGGAATGCACCGCTCTCAACTGCCGCGGCAACCTTTCGTCCCACAACATCCAGTTTGGAAACCAATTCGATCCTGTCCAATACCTCTTCGTAGTCCTCTTCTTCAAGCAGGAGTTTGAATCCCCCGAGTGTATGCGTTAAAGCAACGAGAATCGCATCTCTCGGATCTGGAATATCGTTGTGCAATATGATGTCTAGGATTCGTGCTTTTGCTTCTCGACGAACGGTCGAATCACTGGATGGATATGCACCCGATCGGGAAATTGAGCGCGTGAGACCGAAAAATCCTCCAAGTTCATGAACGAGAATATTCCTCTTCACCAAGCGATCAAATGAAGTCGTAATGATGTCATCAACCCGCTGCGCATTTCGCTCAATCCAGTACTGGGTATCCTGTATCTTTTCAGACTTTTCAATATCCCGGAGCACAACATCAAGCAGTTCATCTCCTGTTGGAGTGGAATCAACCAAATAAAGTGACTCCAGATCAGTATCAATTCGCCCTTTGAGTGCGAGATCGGCTATCATGGCTCCCGCCATAACACAAGAAAACTGCCAACCCGGTACCACTTCCAGGTAACCAGTTTTCTCGTCCAACATGAGAAGAATTAGTTCTTCAGCAAAACTGATATCAGATGAAGTAACGCTTTCGCTCATTGTGATCTTTTGTAAAGATTGCAGACAAGTGTTTCTCGTATGCTAGACTACGATTTCTAGTTGAGTGTTTTCGGGGTTCGCTCAATACAATTAAATGACTGGGCCGTGGGCATACTCCCTACATGTTCTTCTGTTACGAAGATACACACACTGGAATGGTAATCATGATCAGAGAAACCGCGAGGACATCTAAAACTCTCCAATCCAGATAGCTGCTGAATGTAGTTTTAATGACAGGGGTCAAACAGCTGTCAATAATATTCTTATGTTAGCCATCAACTCCAATTTAATGAAACCAAATGACATTACTGTGGAAAATATATCCGTGAGGCGTGGTGACTTACAAATGAGGAGACTCAGTACACTCGTGAGAACATGATAATCCGTCTTGTGGGCATAAAGAGCAAGATTGGCGGAACGCGAAAATGGGGTTAGAGAGTTGAATCACCATGAACCAGGAACCTTTGAAGCCTGAGTTGCTCCAACCATCATGTCAGAAGAAATTAACCACAACCACACAGGCCCATTCGCACGGGCTTCTATGCTACTGTGCAGGAAGAAGCTCACTGAACTATTGAAAACACGACCTCTGCAAATATAATTGCCCAATTCGGAGCGAAACTCGATGCGGAAATGGATACTATAGAATGCTCAACTGGCCGTTCAGAGCACGAAGTATAGTGTAATGTGTTGATCAGGGCTATTGGATTCGCAACGTTAATTCTTTCGGCCGTGAGGGCCTTCGCGTGACTACCTCGGAGGTGTACAGAACGCGTCAGGCTGCCTCAGCATCGCACTCAGATGGTAATGCTCCCTCCTTGGACAGGGGTGACCTGTACGTATGGAGCTAATATGGGCATCACTGGTATGGGCAAGCGGACGATTTCTCTTCTCATCCAGTCAAATTTCTGGACCGGGCTAAAGGTGCAATTCTCCAGGCAGTATCTTATATCTGCCACTCGCGAATATCTGTTGATCCACGTAAATCAACCAGTCCATCCTGATTGATCTCCAATAACGAGCCTCGCGAGTGGTTTGCCTCAGGTATCCTGATTTTTCGCTCTGTTCCAGATCGTGTCAAACAGAGTAGATTTGGAAGAAAGCCACTTTATCATTCGCGCAATTAGCCATGAGCACCAATTTTTGGGAAACGATGGAAGCAACCAAACATGATCGTGTGTGCTGTTTTATGTAACGCAGTTTTGTAAATTCTTGGGGTGACGGTAGCAAGATTCTGAGTTATAAAATTGTGCACAGGGATAGTGATCTCAGGTTAATTTCGGTGCACAGCGCATAGATTGCAGATTCAGCAGACACACTTCAATGGGATATTATCGAAATTCATCACAGCTATCAATAAGTTCAAAGGGGGGTCTGGAACAGGTTTCGCTTGATCAATGCCTGTATTCCATTGCAAAAATATTTGCATATCCCGGAGGCATTCGAAAATGAACGATTCCCTAAAAAAGAAAAAGAATCTTTTTTGCAAGCATAAAGAGTCCGAAAATTTCGCACGATCCAATGAGTAGAAGACTTAGCTTCTTGGTTGCCGGTATCATCTTTGTCGGATGTATGGTCATAGCCGCCACTCTCATAGTTCGAAGACCCGAAACTGCCCGCCAGGCTGTTCCCTCACGTGCGCCGTTTGTAACTACCGATTCCGTTATGAGCGGAGAGGGGCCTATCCCAATACATGGGGGAGGCACTGTACGCCCATATGCAGAAGTAAATGTGACGGCGGAAATCTCCGGCAGAATCGTATGGGTGAATCCTACCTTTCAAAGTGGAGGACTGGTATCCTCGGGTGAGGTTCTATTCCGAATTGATGATGCAGATTACTTGGGTAGAGTAGATCGGGCACGCGCTAATGTAGTTGCTCAAGAAGTTGAGTTGATGCGTGTGACGGCAGAATCCAATATTGCGAAGACGCAGTTCGAGAAGTGGAAAAATGAGGGAAATACTGGACAACCCAGCCCCTTGGCGTTGTGGGAACCCCAAATAACAGCTGCTCAGGCCGCGCTGAACAGGGACCAGGCTGAACTCACCGAAGCCGAACTACATCTTTCCAGGGTCGTTATTTACAGCCCCTTTACGGCCGCGGTTTTGAGCGAGTCCGTTACGGTAGGACAGTTCGTGGCAGCAGGCCAAAGTGTAGGGCGTCTATACAGCATTGATACCGTTGAGGTTGTTGTACCACTCCCGGACGAAAGTGCAGCGCTGATCCCTGGACTTTGGGGATTGAGACCAAGCGCTCAAAACAGGCGGAGTTCCACCCGTGTGATCGCGAAGTATGGCGAACAGTATTATTCGTGGGCGGGTTACGTAGATCGTGCGGAAGCAGCCCTGAAAAAGCAGACACGCACGATTGAGGTGGTCATTCGTGTGCCCAATCCGTTCACAGCTGGATTAGCCTTGAACACGGAAGATTTCACGCAGTCGAGCAGCACCCCACCTCTTTTGATCGGTAAGTTTGTGAATGTCGAAATTGACGGGATGATTCCAGACCAGTATTTCAGAATACGGCGATCAGCTCTTAAACCGGATGCTGAGGTATGGGTCGTACGCAACGATGTACTGAACCGCGTTCCTGTACAAGTTCTGCAGCGCTCAGAGGATGAGGTTTTCCTTACTGGACCACTTGAGAAAGGACAACAGGTAGTTGTGAGTGGAATCCAAGCAGCCATTGATGGGATGGCAGTACGGACTCAATTATAAGGGGATTATAGCCTGCTGAGACCATGCGGTCCGAGCATTGCATCCATGAACACAGCAAAGAGACATTCTCAAATTCAGATCAATAGTGACCATAGTAATATGAGCGTCCGGTCTGAAGCTGATCAACTCCTCCCCTACGTGTTGTTTCCAGACACTAGAATCGGATTGTGCTGATGAATCAGAAGGGCCCTTATTCAGGTGAGTCGGCAGGGCCAATCGCCTACATGGCGAGTAATCGGATTGCCCCCAATTTGTTAATGTTTGGCATTATCGCCTTGGGCCTTGTATCACTTGGGGGTCTGGAGCGGGAAGGCTGGCCAGTGGTCCCCTTTAATATGATTGAAGTCTTCATGGCCTATCCCGGGGCTACGCCAGAAGAGATTGAAGAATCCATCATAGTTAAGATCGAAGAACGAATTGAGACACTGGAGGATGTCAAGGCAATCAGATCCCTGGCGGCCCCCGGGGTGGCATCCGTCAGAATTCAGTGGAGAACCGGCACGAATCTTAGCGAGGCGATGGACGAGGTGCAGGCTGCTGTCGGACAAATTCAATCTTTTCCGGCTACGGCCGAGCGCCCCCAGTTTTGGGAAATGGACAGCCGCAGTAGCGTGATTCGACTGATGCTTTTCGGTGATGCCACCGAACGTGCGCTGAAAGAACTTGCCTATCAAGTCAGGAATGAATTAAAAACTTTGCCCAGCGTATCCCTCGTCGAAGTCAGTGGCACGAGGGATTATGAGATCTCTATTGAGGTACCACTTGCTACATTACGCGCGCTCGGATTGACGCTGGAAGACATTGCCTATGCTGTCCGCCAAAGCTCGCTCAATCTTTCTGCCGGGAGCATTGACACAAGGGAGTCCGAGGTCCGTGTACGGACTATTGGTCAGAATTACAATCAACTTGATTTTGAGGAAATCGCCGTTGTTGCTCAAAACGACGGCACGATTGTGCGCCTCAGAGATATTGCAACGATCCGAGACGGATTCCAGGACACCAATATGATTGTCCGCCATCAGGACATGCCGGTAGTTTTCGTGGAAATCTATCGGGGAGACGATGAGAATGTCAAAACGATTTCGGATACAGTCAATGAGCATGTTCGGGATGTGATCCTGCCTTCACTTCCCAATGATATCGGGATTACTGTATGGAACGATGATTCTCCTGTCTATGCAGAGCGTGCAGGTCTTTTGGTTCGGAATGGTTTTCTGGGCTTCATCTTAGTGTTCATCGCGTTGGCCCTCTTTCTTGAGATCCGGCTTGCAATATGGGTTATTTTCGGTCTGCTCACCTCTGGTGTAGGCGCTTTGGCGGTCATGCTGTGGCTTGATCTGCCACTCAACGCCCAGTCACTTTTCGCATTCGTCCTGGCAATCGGTATTATTGTGGACGATGCCATTGTCGTAGCCGAACGAATCTATTCTCAGCGCATGACAGGTCTTCCTGGACCGGTCGCTGCGATCCGGGGAACACGAAGAATCAAAACGGCACTTACCTTCGCAGTCCTCACTTCAGTGGCGGCGTTCACCCCTCTGCTCTTTATTCCGGGTGGTGTTGGAGAAGTATGGTTTGCATTGCCGGCAATTACTATTGGAATGCTGGTGATTTCTCTCATTGAAGCACTTTTCATTCTACCTGCGCATCTGTCTCACCTGCCAGGCCCAGAATGGACGCCATCCAATTTTGCGGATCAATTCCTTTATCGTATCCGAACCTACGTAAATCAAGGGCTGACCAGGTTCCTGCGGGGCCCGTTGAGTCGTGCCCTTCGCTTTGCTACGGATTATCCCGCAATTATTATGTCAGGAACCCTTGGCTTATTTGTGCTCTGTCTGTCGCTAATTCCGGCAGGCGTGATTCCGACTACACTTATCGGGGTAATAGAGGGTGATTTTGTCACCGCTACGCTTGAAATGCCGGAGGGAACACCCGCAGAGAGAACTCTTGAAGTTGCAATGGAACTGGAAGCTGCCGGCAAACGCGTGATTGAACGCTTGGATCAGGAAAGGCCGGAGGGAGCCCCTTCACTGCTGGAAGGGGCGATCATAGCGATAGGTCAAGGCCCTCGTGTAGAAGGAGGAGGACTTGATTCATCTCCTACCATGAATCCCCAGTCACATGTTGCCGGTATTGAAATCAAGTTACTGAGTGCACGGCAACGGGATATGTCCACTATCACAATCATGCAGGCTTGGCGGGAAGAGGTGGGATTCCTGCCCTATGTTCGGGGAATTGCTTTCAGTGGAGATGTCATCAACCTGGGGAATCCTGTGGAGGTTGTTCTATCTCACCCAAGCTCGGAGCGTCTGATTATTGCTGCCGATTCAGTTGTGACCAGCCTATATAGTGTGGCCGGTGTCTTTGATATCCGCTCGGATCATGCCCCGGGTATCGGGGAGATTCAACTGCAGTTGCGACCTGAAGCGCGAACACTGGGTCTCACCGTCGAAGATCTGGCACAACAGGTGCGGTCAGCTTTTTTCGGAGTGGAGACGGTAAGACTGCAACGAGGCGAAGAAGAAGTCCGGGTTTATACGCGCTTACCCGCTAGCGAGCGGGAAGCAATCACGGATGTTGAGGGATATTTGATCCAGACGCAATCAGATGGGAAGGTACCGATCCATCAAGTCGCCACGATGACAATGGGAACATCCCCACCAGTCATTCGACGGAGAGATGGGCAACGAATTGTAACCGTGACGGCAGATGTGAATGATGAAGTGATCTCTGGATCACAGGCCAATGAGATTCTTGAAAATAGATTTCTCCCAGATATAATCGCTTCCGAGCCCGAGTTAACCTATTCCTTTGGTGGGGAACAGCAAGAACAACTGGAGTCCCTAGGTGCACTCAACCGTGGATTTATCCTTGCCATGCTGGGGATATATGCATTGTTGGCGATTCCTCTGCGCTCCTATCGTAAACCATTCCTATTGATGGCCATCGTGCCATTCGGTCTTATTGGAATCATCCTTGGTCACCTAATATTGGGCCTTCCGCTCAGCGCTGTTTCTTTCCTAGGCTTTTTCGGCCTCAGTGGGGTCGTCGTGAACGATGCGTTAGTAATGATTGATTCAATCGATCGACGCATTCAAGAGGGAAGTACGCCAAGGCAGGCAATTATTGAAGGTGCTAAAAGTCGCTTTCGTCCCATCATGCTAACGTCAGTGACCACATTTCTGGCATTTGTACCGCTTATCTTGGAGCCCGCAATTCAAGCACAGTACCTGATCCCGTTTGCGGCATCATTAGGCGTTGGTATCATGGTTACAACTGCAATTCTGATGCTGCTCTTACCTGCACTGATGGCTGCTTTCTTTCGAATCAATTCCAGTCGCACCGTACAGGATATGCAGAATGCCTGATTCTGTCTTAGGCTTGATCTTCAGATTGCCGTAAAACCTCATGCTCATTGCCTACACTTAAACTGGAGATTTTGCCCAGAGAGGGGAAATTAAAATCAATCCACTACCGAACTGTCATTCCAGAAAATATCTCAAGTTTAAAGCTTTTCCTCCAGGGACGGATGAGAACGGAAGAGATTAATCCCAAGGGGAATCTTGGTGAAGCGGGGTCCTCTATTTTCCACTCCAAAATCTGAAAGAGGGGACAAATCATGCTATGGAAGCTATCGAAAAAACTCAAGGATGCGTACCAAGAGGGCAATGTCGCCCGTCGTGTGCAAGACCTAGAGGGTTGGATGGAGCGAGCGACGCCCGAAGCCGTTGATTCGGGCGATTACGACCACACCCAGCTGGTCAGGGACTACTACGATCTTTACAACGAGCTAATGACATGGAGTTGGGGTGAATCCCTGCACTTCGCGCCTCTCGCGCCGCATGAGACCTTGGAGGATTCCAAAATCCGTCATCAGCGGTTGATGATCGAGAAGCTGGACCTGGAGCAGGGCATGACGGTGGCTGATGTTGGTTGCGGAACCGGTGGCCCGATGCGTCGTGTCGTCCGTGAGGCCGATGTTCGGGTTGTCGGGATTAACATCAACAAAATCCAGTTGGAAAAGGCGAAAAGATTGAACGCCGAGGCTGGGCTAGATCACATGGTTGATTACTTGGCGTGCAGCTTCATGGATATGAACGTTATTGAAGACAACACCTTCGACCGGGGTTATGCCATCGAGTCAACGTGCCATGCCCCGGATAAGCAAAGGGCGTTTGAAGAGATATTCCGCGTGGTGAAACCTGGCGCTCTGTTCTGGGGCCAGGAGATGTGTCTGACGGACAAGTTTGATCCGAATGACAGACAGCACTGGGACCTTAAGCGTGACCTCCAGCGCGGCATTGCACTAAAGGGTATCGCCACGTTCGGGGAAGTGAATCAAGCACTCGAAGCAGCGGGGTTTCACATCATCGAGGGGATGGACCGAGGCGTCTCAGGGGGAGGGACCACACCATGGTATCAACCCATGGAGAGTCGACATGGGATGTTGAGTAACGTCTTGTTCAGGCTTCCACAGGGCCGTAGGGCGATGATCGCAGGATCAAAGCTGGCCGAGATGGTTGGATTGTTTCCAAAGGGCTCCGCAGAAGTCTTCCGATCCTTGGACCGGACCGCTGATGCCTATGTCGAGGGTGGTAAAACTGGTATCTTCACGCCGCTGTACTGTTTTTTGGCGCGCAAACCCCATTAGGCCGATTGGCACTGTGTTTGCCAGGCGCGTGCCATTACGACCAGAGGACAAGATTGAAATGAAGACAGAAGTACAAACTGGGGCTAGCCTGAATTTCCAACCACGTTTTTTGCGGTCGGGTTCGGTATCCAGGCCTATGAGGATTTAGACATATTCAATGATGAGGTTTCGATCCTGCATCCAGGAGATTGGGCCTTGGTCTCCGACATACCCAGCTGCACGAAGTTCTGTGTTATGTGCTCGTCGAGTGAGTCGTACGACGATTTGGTCATTTTGGGTGATGATGGTGGCGGGCGCATTGACGAATTTGTTAAAGATGGTTCGGCTTTTCGCCGTCTGATAGCGGGGGCCCAGTCGCTGTGCCAAGACCTGGTAGAGCGTACTGGCGATGAGCGTCAGTTGTAAATCCAGGTCAATGCGCAGTGGCACGGTACTGGAGAGTGCATCCATATGGAAGAAGTTAATCGCGTCCTCAATGGCGTTTTCGACCAGCATCCTTCGGGCATAGCGGTCGACGAGTGCTGCGGATTTTTCTTTCATGCGATTGGTAATCAGGAGGGTTGGTTTATCGTGACCGAGTCCTTTGATGGCGATCTGACGCAGGGGCTTCGGATAGTTGCGTAGGGAGATGGATTCGTCCAGAACGCGGGGGTTGGCATACTTACGCGCGATATTGGAGAGTCGAATGGTTTTCCAATCCTCAGGTGGACGTTGGTTTAACTGATGCACAACCGAGGGGGCCCGCCGCCGCAGCGTCAAAAAGTAGATGTTGCGTTCATTGAGTTCGGCCAGATTTGCGTAGATGGTAAAGCGACTGTCAAAGACCAACTCTTTGGGAGGTTGCCCGGCGCGTTGTTCCCAGAGCTGCACGAATTCCAGGATGGCATCATTCTGGGCGGCTTTGGTGATCCTCGCATCCCCGTAGATCAGCGCACGCTGACTGGCCTCCCGGGCGACCATGGCTAAGACCCCCCGTTGCCTTCGGCTGCGTTTGGAGACGAAATGTTTCTCCATCAAGGCTTCATCCCCATGATAAGGGATGGTATGGAAGTCCAGATCAAAGGATTCTTCCGGGGCTGGCAGGAGTCCTTGGGCCACGCCATGCCAGGCCTCCATCAGCGTGCGCAAATGCGGCGCATCAATGCGGGTGCTGTACTCGGTGAGGGTTGATTTTTTCGGCATCACATTGAGTCCCGCAAACAGCGCACTTCCCCGGTCCAGAATATCCGGCATGACCTGGTAGGGGCGTCCAATGCCCCAGAGTTTGAGGGCCAGCAATGCCCGGATGAGGGTGGGGGCGGGCAACTTCTTACTGCCGGGCCAGTCGGAGAGCCATTGATGTAGTCCCGCCTGTTCCAGATCCCGGACAAAAAGAAACAGTCCTCCAAACCGGGTCTGCCACTTCTCTGAGGTGGGCAGGAATTGGCGGACATCCGCCTCGGAAGCCTTCAAAACCTTCGGCACCTTGCGGGCCATCCGTCGCGGGAGTTTTGAAATGCCCGCGTTTCTGAGCACCGTGCCAATGAGGGTTGTGCCCGCTTTGATTCCTTCCGCGGCCAGCTGTTCAGCAATCTCTGCATCGGAGAGCTTCTCTTTCAGGCGTAACTCAAGGATCCGTTGATCTCGTTGCGCCCGTTTTTGGGTATTCGGGGATTCAAACGGACTGAGCGTTCCGGATTTGCGCACCTTGGAGGCCAGGTTCCGGAGTGTGCCCGGATTGAGATCAAACTGTTCGGCGATCTCAGCCCAGGGTTTTTGCTCCACGAATCGTGCACGGAGGGCTTCATATTGTTTTTGCGGTGAAGTTTGGGGTTTGAGGAAGAGATTTGCGAGTTCCTGGTTGGTGTATGTCATAAAAAAACGTAGTTAAAATCCACATACCAATATAATACATAAAATTATAAACAATCAATAATGGGGGTTGAATCGGGGATATTTTGGAAGAAATGGGCAAATCAGGACATATTTACTGGATACAGCAATATGCTAATATATTGGAAAGTGAAATATAAACACGAAAACAAGTGACAATAAAGGGGATAAATCGTATCTATGGAGGGCCAAATACCCCCATAATGTCACTTTAAGTTGCTTGTTGGAAATTCAGGCTAGGTTCGTTCGAGACGGTACGCACATATTCAACGAAAGCCGTGAAGCTTTTTTGGTGGTTGCGTTGCAAATCCCATTTCATAACAGAAACGGCGAGTGTCAGAATCATAGACACACGCTGCAATCGTGTCACGGTGAACGTCCAGTCCAACAAGGTAAGGTGTCTGTCAGAAGCAGGAGATGGTTGTGCATGCATTATAAGTAGAGGTTGTTTAACGCCGGCATAATAAGCCCCAGCTGGGAAACCTGCCTCCTATGATATCTCACGCCCACACAAGTTCAACAGATCCTCTTTGTTGGTATTGACTGGGATTCCCAGTCCCATCAGGTCTGCGTACTTTCACCGGAGGGCGCGGTCCTCGGCGAGCGGCGTTTCCTCACCTTGGTGAAGGCCTTGGCCGACTGCTTGCTTGGATTCTTGCCCGTGCGACCTGTAACGCTGCGCACATTGCAGTTGCCATAGAGATCTCTCATGGTTCCGTTGTAGATAACTTGCTCGATCGCAGTTTCTAGGTTTTCTCTATCAATCCCAAGCAGTTGGTCGTTTCCGGGATCGGTTTTCACCTGCGGGGGCCAAGGATGACCGTCGTGATGCGCGCGTCCTGGCCAGTGCCGTACGCACCGATCCAGAGGGTCTGCGCGCACTGGACCCCGTGGACGCCGAGATTGTCCAGTTGCGCAAATGGTCTCGTATGGCGGAGGAACTGACGGAGCAGCGCACCAAGCTTGCGCATCGTTTCCGGGGGTAACTCTGGCGTTATTATCTGCAATTCCTTGAACTGGGAAGGTATGCTGCATGGTTCATCGCACTATGGAAGCTCGCCCCCACCCCAGCATGAGCCCGACAGATTCGCTGCTCATCCGTGGCCAAGTTGTTGAAGACCCACCGCAGCCGGCGACTTTCAGCGGAGCAGGCCCTCCGGCTCTTGAGAAGCAAACCTGTCCACGTTGCCCCTGGGGTTATCGAGGCTGCTGTCGCGCACATCTAGGTTCTTGTGCGGCAACTGTCTTGGTTGAAGAGCAGATCCGCGACACGAGGCGCGCAATGGATGCCATTATCGAAATGTTGTCTGCCAGCGAAGACATCCCCTTGGCGTGTGAGGACACACAAACTGAGACCGAAGCACACTCCCCGGTCACCGAGGAGACTGCCTCCAGACCGCCTCGCAGATTACATGACGTTGAGATTCTCTCATCTTTGCTAGGCGTAGGAAATGTGATCTTAGCTACGTTGCTCTCGGAAGCTTCCGGTTTGTTGTGTGCACGAAATTATCCTGCTTTGCGATGTTTGTGCGGCGTTCCACCCGTTACCCGCCGCTCTGGAAAATCACGTCGCGTGGTTCGACGACGGGCCTCCCAGCCACGTCTCATCAATACCGTTTATCACTGGAGTCGCGTGGCGATCCAGCATGATCCTATCAGCAAAGCTAAGTAGTACTTTCTGGCAGATACGAATTATGGAGTACTGGTTAGGTTGTCAAAGAAGAGAATCAATTCAATGATTCGAGGCGTTCGCAATAAACTGCTCAAACGTGCTTCCCGAGTTTTCCACGAGTTTGTCTATATCAGACAATCGCCTCACTAGGCGGTATCTGTACCTGTTGCCGGGGCCGGAGATAGGTTCTATAAGGTCGACTTTCTGAAGTTTCGGTAAGATGTTGTTAAAAAAATTACCATGTTGTGTACCGATTCGTTTACGCAAAGTATTTTCTGCTACGACAGTTGAACGAGCGAACATTCGAATAAAACGCAGAGCTATCTTCAAATCCTTGTCCATCTTTGTGGGGTCTGAATGTTCAGAGATGGCATGCTGCTGAGACTCAAGGACGAATCCGTGTTTTTTGAGTATAGCTCTTACCTTATCCGGGTTGAAAAATTTCCTGTACTCCCCGTCTAAATCGTTACCAACGGATACGGAGTCGAAGGAGCATTCTTCATCAAAAACTGTCCCACCCAGGTTGTGCTCACCATTAAGAGCTAGTTCCACAAAACGACAGTTTTCAAATGTGCAGTTGAGGATAGTGGAATTGGAAAGGCTAGTCGAATTAAAAAAAGAATTCGACACCTTCAAGTTGTTTATTTCCCGGCGTTCTAAGGCATTTTCGGGGAAACTCACGCTAGTGATCGAATGAGCGATTATTGTACGCTCAGCTAATTCCAGCATCAACGCACCACAGTTCTCCCGAATGTAGGAAACATGTTGTTGGCCTCTTGACAACTGATGAAGGTATTCGATTAGCTTTTTTGATCCCAGGCTTGAAGTATTCAATGATATAAGATAGCGAGCAATTTCTTCAATCACCGGATTGGATAGCTGATGAGCATCAAGAATCAGTCTTGCATTTGAATCATCCCTTGAACCTAGGGTCCGAGCTAAGGCCTGTCCCAAATAGAATGCCCGAAAGTCTTCGTGATCAAACCGTATCCGCTTGAGGGAACCTGCAGAATCATCAAGGCGGAGGAGAGAATGATCATTGATGCGGTTGTTTATTTGCCGTAGTACAGTAGGTGTCTTATTCTTGTCTTCGGCAAAAATTTGAACAACAAGTCTAATAACTTCAAGGCCAATAGTTTCGACCCCGTTGATCCACATTTCGAGAGCAATTTGTGAAAGTAATTCGTGATGCTCATCCTTAGTGAGCAGGGATGACTTTTTTGTACCAGAAGTATCAATCCATTTTTCACGAACTTCTCGCTCAACAATACTCTCAACAAAGTCGAAAAAATAATCAGTCTGTGATTGACCTAGTCGTTGTAAAAATTGATCAAGATCATTCTCCTCGTTAGCAACATCAAGGAGTCTTCGAACAAGGACCGCCCTAGTAAGGATTGGGTGGTTATCCTTCAGCCTGCCTGCTACTTTGCAATACAGTTCCTCTGGAGTTGAGACATTCCGTTTATTCGCATATTTGAGAAATACTTCACGACTCCATCGGTCCAGAGCGATTCGGCGAATATCTACATTTTTCTCTCGGCGAACCGAGTCAAGTAATTTGGACTGGGAGCTTAAGGAAGAATCAAAATATGCTTTTCTGGCTGCAACCAGCAAGGTTCCGTTAGAAGACAATTGATCTACCAAGTCACCAATTGCCGAAACAGCTTCACCTGATTTGGTTTCTGCCAGCATCTCTTCATAGCCATCAAATGCCGGGATGATTACTCCCATTTTAACAAGTTCAATAAATGAATCATAGTACAGAAACGGGAATCGGAATCGATTTGAAAGCGATGCGATGACGGCGTCGTCGAGACGTAAGAATGGACGACCACCAAGAGAAATCGGTAGGACGAGCGTTTGGGTTTTCTTTTTTTTGAATGCTTTAGCTTGGTCAACAGAAATTTTCTCAATCAGTGAGGTTTTTCCTTCCCCTGCGTCAGAAGTCAAAAAATATATTAATGTCATGTCAACCGGATGTTGACTAAACCTTTTTTGAAGTTCCTGCTTTGCGTCAGGATACTCCCCATCAGGTTGATTTTCCCAGTTCAGCAGCTTACCGCTCGGAGATACATAGTGATCTGGAGGGGAAACAGAACTGATGATTCGATCTGCTAGTCGGTCAAGCTTAGCGAGGTATGACCAAATCCACTGCTCTGCAGACCATAACTCACCAGCATGTTCAACTTGAATTCCATCTGGTTCTTGCTTGATCTTAGCTACAACCTCTAAGCCCCGAATCCCCAACAAAAAGGTCCCGTCTCCATCCCATGCCATCTCGCTGTCCTCATCGGCAAAAGTCGTAACAATACGTTTGAAGTTGTCGAATTGCATCAGTGTTAGTCTTTTCTTACAATGTTATGAGGTTATAATTTTGAGTAGATAGTCGCTTGTATGGGTTTCTCCAGTGGTGCGGATGCTTTGGAATAACATGTGTGATCACAGCACGTTGTAGCAAGGCATATCGGATACCCGGCCACATATCATCATCTCCAGATACTAACACCAAATGTTCTTGATGATGAATTGCGTAATGTACCAGATCAACAACGATCATGGAATCGACTAGTTTCTGCTCTGCTCTATAAAATGCTGTTTCAGGTGTTACACTGCAATTTTCTCGCGGGCAAAGATTCTTGTAAACGAAAGAATTCACATCTTTAATTCTACAATTCAGCGGTTCGACACATTCCCTAAGCGGGAAGCGTCTCACACTAAACTCTGGTTTAGATCGTAGTCTGAATGTGTGCGTAAAATCATGTTGGGGGTCACACGCGAGTGCTCGTGCCAATTCGGCACTCACGACTGCATTGGTGTGATCAGTTGGTGAAAGGACTAATGGAAAATTCACGTTAATTTGCTCTATAAGTCGCTGAGCCCTGAATGACAACGATTTTCCTTTTAGCCAACCTCCATATAATCGGCAGAAGATTCTATTGATGGGAGCCTGACTTGAAAAGTCAAGTTTAGCCAGCAGTATTTCTATAACCGAGCGCAAATTTGCCTCCATTAAACGTCTCGGAAGATTATCGTAGTCAATAAGGAGAATCATGCAAAATAACCGTTCTTTCTGTTGAATCGGTGTTTAGTTTTCGGTTCTACCGCAATTCGTGTGGAATGATTAAGTTTCGGCTTCACCAAGATATAGCGCAATCAATGGAGTTTTATCTGGATTTTACGCGACTCACCTTGGGATTGGGGAGCGACTGAAAGATTGACAAGGTGCATATTCCGATGCAAGCAGTACTTTCAACGCTGGTTTGAAAGTGTGAAAGAAGCGGCCGTGAAGGAAATCATGAAAGTAGCGGAGATGTTTGAACGACATCTCATAGGCATGTGTAATGCACTTTGCCATGAACAACCCAATGCCAGAGCGGAGCGAATCAATGGGAAGATCCAGGCGGTCAAAACTATCGGCAGAGGGCACAGAAGATCGAAAACTTCAGATATGCAGTTCTTTTTTTCCTGCGGAGATCTGACCTCTAGCCGCAACATTTGCGGTAGAACCAGTTTTTGGTCTATGGTAAGCTGTATTATAGCGGTACGACGCGTTGTCTCAAATCACCCTGAATCATCCCAGACCGATCCGGTAAATCCCAGCAGTTCATAGCTCCTGAAAAAAAATCGACCGAAAACGAGAATGATAGAGAGTTCCCATTCGGGTTTCATAGTTGCCTGTGTAAAGAGGCGTCCCAAGCGGCGCCTCTGTGTCCAGATTGTACGTCAGGTCCCGGATCAGCTCGCCAAAATGACGCAAGCGCGTCAGTTGCAGGGCCTGACCGGCTTGCCCAGCCTCCTGGAGTGTCTGGTCCAGTTGAAAAACTCATCTGATCGGAGCATGGTTCCATCGTAAATTGAGGTGAGTGGAAGGTTTGAGTTCCAACCGGTCACAATCCAAGTCAAATAGAATTAACCGACTTTGGCATCAGGACTGCAGAAACCTTCCACTGAGCAGATTTTTATGCAATAGATTTTAAGGCACATCACTCGGGTTTCTTCGTTAGATGTGCCTTGAGCCTGCGGGCCCGCACGCACATAAACCGCACTTATGAACTCACCAAAAATAGCCCCAGCTGGTCAGGATCGTCATGCAAAAGGATTGGCGGGCGTCATCGCCCTAAACTCGTCCATCTGTTTCTTGGATGGCCGAAAAGGAATCCTGGTCTACCGCGGTTACCGAATAGAGGACCTTGCAACTAACAGCACCTTCGAGGATGTTGCGCATCTCTTGTGGCATGGTCATCTTCCCAATGAAGCTGAGCGAACCGGATTATGTGACCAGTTGACCAGCTTACGCGATGTGCCGGAAGCGGTACTTGATATGCTTCGTGGGTTGCCTTCCGGGAATAATCCAACGGGTGCGCTGCGAACAGCAGTTTCTATGCTGGCGCATTATGACCCCGAAGCCGATGACATGTCTTCCGAGGCCAACTATCGCAAAACCCTTCGTCTGACTGCACAAATCCCTGTCCTGATTGCAGCTTTTGCACGCTTGAATCAGGGCAAAGAACCCGTTGCTCCACGCACCACCGGCAATACCGCCAGGAATTTTCTGTATATGCTTACCGGCGAAGAACCTGGCCCATGTGCAGTGGAGGCCCTAGACGCCGCGCTGGTGCTACATGCAGAACACGGGCTGAATGCCTCGACCTTCACTGCACGCGTCATCGGAGCCACGCTCAGTGACCTTTACTCCGCCATCACCGGTGGGATTGGAGCACTCAAGGGAGCCCTGCACGGAGGGGCGAATACACGGGTTATGCTTATGTTGCTCGAGCTCCATAAGAGCGGTGAGGATCCTGAAGCGTTCGTACGCCGCAAGCTCGCAGCAAAAGAGCGCATTATGGGATTTGGGCATCGTGTTTACAAAACCCTGGATCCAAGAGCAAATGTTCTCCGCCAGATGCTCTTGGAACTTGGACGCGAGCAGGATGCCATGCACTGGGTAGATCTATGCTGTACGTTGACCCAGGTTGTTGAAGAGGAAAAAGGCATCAACGCTAATGTAGATTTCTACAGCGCACCGATATACCACCTGTTAGGTATTGATGCAAATTTCTTCACATCACTTTTTGTAATGGGACGTATCACTGGATGGACTGCGCACGTGCTGGAACAATGGGGAGATAATCGGTTGATTCGACCACGGGCGGCTTATACCGGTCCCATGGGTCTCAAGGTTAACCGGTGACTCGGTCGATGCATAGAAATGGATGGTCAGTGATATTGCAGGATCGTCCTTCATTATTAACTATAGAGTTTACTCTGCTAAATCATGTCTCGTCCGGATGTCACGTTGATGTCGGCCCTCATGTCTCCAGTTGGCCGCAAGGTTTTGACTGGCGTTACAGGAATTGGCCTAGTTGTGTTCGTGATCGTTCATATGATCGGCAACCTGTCGTACCTGTTACCGGACCCACAAGCCTACAATGCCTACGCGCACAAGCTGATGAGCTGGGGATGGCTACTCTATACCATGGAGATCGGCCTGGCGCTTTGTTTTCTTTTACACGCCATTGTGGGCATTTCTATTCAGGTGCGCCGACGTAAAGCCCGTCCGACAGGCTACAAGGCGTACAAGAGTGCAGGCAGCCCGAGTCGATCAGGGTACAGTGCACGCTCTATGATCCTGACAGGGATTATCCTGCTCGGATTTCTGATTCTGCACTTAAATTCATTCAAGTTTGGACCGGGCGAAGCCGAAGGCTATACTGCAATACTGCAAAGCGGTGAGGAAGTACGTGATTTGCGCCGCCTCATGACCGAAAAATTTCAGGAGCCGCTCTATGCGTTCGGATACCCTGTTGTGATGATCCTTCTCGGTATGCATATGCGACACGGCGTATGGAGCGCACTACAATCTTTGGGGATGATGAGCCGCCGCCTGTCGCCATATCTTTACACATTTGCAGCCGTGTTGGGCGCACTGGTGGCCATCGGTTTCTTGGTCGTTCCGCTTTATATCTATTTCTCGGCATGAGTGACGAAGTAGCTAATTCTATGTCAGAGTTATCACACAGCCCACGCTTGGACGCGAAAGTGCCCGCAGGGCGCCTTCAGGAAAAGTGGGACGCATACAAGGATGCAGTTTCCCTGGTCAGTCCAGCCAATAAGCGTTCGCACAATATTCTTGTAGTGGGTTCAGGCTTGGCAGGTGCTTCTGCTGCAGCCACGCTTGCAGGACTGGGATACAATGTCAAGTGTTTCTGTATTCAGGACTCTGCACGTAGGGCCCATTCTATTGCGGCCCAAGGTGGCATTAACGCCGCCAAGAACTATCCCAACGATGGGGACACCATCTGGCGATTATTCTACGATACCATAAAAGGCGGAGACTACCGTTCGCGAGAAGCGAATGTGTATCGCCTCGCGCAAGTATCAAGCAACATCATTGATCAGGCAGTCGCCCAGGGCGTTCCGTTTGCGCGCGAGTATGGAGGAGTGTTGGCCAATCGCTCCTTCGGTGGTGCACAAGTGTCACGCACCTTCTACGCGAGAGGTCAAACTGGACAACAGCTGCTGCTTGGAGCTTACCAGGCGCTCAGTCATCAGATTGCCGCGGGGCGCGTAACCATGCTGCCGCGTAGAGAAATGCTTGATCTGGTGGTGGCAAAAGATCGTGCTCGTGGTATTATTACACGCCACCTGGTCACTGGCGAGCTTGAGCGCCATGCGGGTGATGCAGTACTGCTTTGCACAGGGGGATACGGCAATGCCTACTATCTGTCAACAAATGCCAAAAATTCCAACGTGACCGCCGCCTGGCGTTGTTACAAACGCGGTGCATTCTTCGCCAATCCCTGCTATACGCAAATTCACCCGACTTGCATCCCCGTTTCCGGGGATTACCAGTCCAAACTCACACTGATGAGTGAGAGTCTGCGCAATGATGGCCGCGTGTGGGTCCCCAAAGATCCGAAAGATACACGTGCACCGGAAGCAATCCCCGAGGATGCAAGAGACTATTATTTGGAGCGCCGTTACCCGAGCTTCGGCAATCTTGTGCCAAGAGACGTAGCTTCGCGTGCAGCGAAAAAAGAATGTGATGCCGGGCGAGGTGTTGGCGAAACCCGACTGGCGGTCTATCTTGATTTTGGTGCCGCAATCCGACGTCTGGGCGTTCAAACGATTCGAGACCGCTACGGGAATCTGTTTGAAATGTACGAGCGCATCACCGGAGACGACCCGTACAAAACTCCAATGCGCATCTACCCAGCTGTACATTATACAATGGGCGGTCTTTGGGTGGATTACGAACTTCAGAGTACTGTTCCGGGTCTCTTTGTACTTGGAGAAGCCAATTTTAGCGATCACGGTGCCAATCGTCTTGGAGCCAGCGCTTTGATGCAGGGACTGGCGGATGGGTACTTTGTTATTCCATACACACTGGGAGCGTACGTGGCCGGTATACGCCAGTCGGAGGGCATCCCCGAATCGCACGAAGCCTTTACCGCTGCCGAAGAAGAAGCCGGCGCACGTATTGACCAAATGCTTAATAACAAGGGGGACAAATCTCCCACACAATTTCATCGGGAGCTGGGTCGACTCCTTTGGGATCATGTAGGCATGGCGCGTGACCGCACCGGTCTGGAAGAAGCAACAGGCGCCATAGAAAGTTTGAAGGATGAATTTTGGGAGCGGATCCGCGTACCCGGCTCCGCCGATCGGTTCAACAAGAATCTGGAATTTGCCGGACGCGTAGCAGACTTCATCGAACTTGGATCACTTATGGCCCGGGATGCCCTTCGTCGTGAGGAATCTTGTGGAGGGCATTTTCGTGAAGAATTTCAGACCTCTGAGGGGGAAGCTGTACGCAATGACGAAGTATTCGCTGACGCAGCAGCATGGGAGCACACCGACCGTCGTCCTGTTTTGCACCTCGAAAAATTATCCTTCGAGAACGTGCATCCAACTACACGCAGCTACAAGTAAGTGCTATGGCAAAAAATATGACCATAAACCTGCGTATCTGGAGGCAAAAAGGCCCCGAAGTCCCAGGTAAGCTCGTTGACTATACAGTCAGTAATGCGAGCGAGCACATGTCCTTCCTAGAGCTCCTTGATGTCCTCAATGAGCAGCTTATTGCCAGCGGGGGCGATCCCGTAGAGTTCGACAGTGATTGTCGCGAAGGTATCTGCGGATCGTGTGGAGTAATGGTCGCGGGCATTGCACACGGACCACAACAGCTTACAGCAGTTTGCCAGTTGCATATGCGGAGTTTCAAGGACGGTGATACGATTACGGTGGAGCCGTTCCGTGCGCGGGCATTTCCAATCATTCGAGACCTTGTTGTTGATCGGAGTGCATTCGACCGTATCATCACTGCACATGGATACGTTTCAGTAAAAACCGGATCTGCACCTGATGCTAACGCCATTCCGATTTCAAAGGATGCTGCGGAGGAAGCCATGGATTTTGCGGCATGTATTGGTTGTGGCGCGTGTGTGGCAGCATGCCCTAATGGCAGTGCCTCTCTCTTTACAGCAGCAAAAATTGCGCATCTAGCGCTACTTCCTCAGGGGCAGGTGGAAGCTTCACGGCGCGTTGTAGCCATGGTGGACCAGATGGAAGCAGAGGGGTTCGGAGACTGCTCCAACTATGCCGAATGCGAGGCGGTGTGCCCAAAAGGAATTTCCGTGGCTGGAATTGCCAGTATGAGGCGGGCTTATATGAAGGGAGTTTTTTCAAAATAGACTCCCTCCCCCTTTTCCCTGACAATCCTTTTACCAGTGCCATAGGATGAGTTCCGTGGTAGCAGATATTTTATTGCTGATCATATCGATCTATGCCATTGTACGGTCGAGTGACTCACTGGTAGATCTAGCCAGCGGGCTTGGAAATAAAGCCCGGCTGAATGATTACTTCATTGGCAGTTTTCTGATTGGGATCGGGACCTCTCTGCCGGAGTTGTTCACCTCAATTGCTGCCGTAGACTCGGGTAACCCGACCCTGGTAACCCCGACAGTCTTCGGAACGATAGCTGCCAACATAGGAGCAGGTTTTGGGCTGGGCGTACTGGCACTCTATTTTTTTGTCCAGACGGGGAACGATCGGTTTTATGTGTTCACCAAAACTCATGCACTGTCTCAAGGCCATCTGACTTTCGGCAAAAAAAATGCCGGCCCTGTTTGTTTTGCCGCTGCATCTGTGCTTTTGACTTGGTTAGTCTGTCTGGATAATGTCTTCAGCCGGACGGATGCTTTGCTGTTTTTCGGTTGTTATGCAGCCTTCATATTTATGGAGCTCCGCCGCAGCCGCCGCCAGCGTATTAGTAGTGCGGAATCCATCATGCAGCAGAGTAACGAACAAACCGTTTCTTCGCGCAGTCGGCGCAGAGAAGCAGGGCTGAAAATTGGTCTTTCCGCCGTGGTATTGTTCTTGATTTTTATTCCTCCCCTGTGGCCGACGCTGCAAGAGATGTCAAGAGACACAGGAGATATTGCTCGCTTCTGCTTCATCGGCGGGCTGGTTCTGCTGTTTATCCTTCAGGTCTGGAGTTACGCTCCATGGTCCCAATCCAGATCAGTATCTTCAAATAGTCCAGCAGCAAGGATTGCCTCGGTGCCATCATGGATTGGAGTTATTCTATTGGGGCTCAGCATCGTAGTCCTTTATTTCAGCGGGGTAATCGTAGTACATGCACTTCAAGCACTTGCAGGGGACTTGGGGATTGCTTCGGGGATTCTTGCTGCCAGTGCACTGGCAATTGGTACGTCTCTTCCTGACATTGTTGTAGCTCTGAATGTTGTCCGGCGTGGTCGGCATGAGCTCCTAGTCGGTCATATCTTTCATTCGAACATATTCGACGTATTCCTGATTATGGCCATTTGCGGCTCCATTACTCCCCTCCAGGACGTTGCATCGGGGCCCGCCAACACCTCCATCCTGGCGGCTGTCGCATTGACCCTGCCGCTACTGTGGACGTTGCGCTCGAAGCGACTAACGCTGTTCGGTGGAATAGGTCTATTCGTTGGGTTCCTAGTCTTCCTTGGTCTGCTGTACGGTTAGTAGTCGATCTCACAATCCCGTGCTGCGCCCCGTGTTCACAGTGGATGCTTCTTGATTACCGCGGGACGATCAGACGCAAGATTCGTTTTTGACACTACATAGAAGCCTCAAACTCCCAAACCTATCCGTAATCTAGCACGAATGTGTGCATGCCTACGTCTCCCCGAGGCAATACTGGCCCACAATTCTTGCAGTTTTTTCGCAGGACATCCCCTGCTGGCGCTGCAGCATGAAAGTATTGTCTGTTGTTTATCGGACTTGGTCAGATTGCATTGGACATGGAGCACCTCGCAGTTGCCTAGGTTGGCCATGTTTCTTTTTGCCAAGGCTTTATATGATCTACCTGGGTATCGCGGATTATGTAGTAATTTGTGGGAGTTATATTGCGAGTAGTCTAGGGATTACAAAAACACACTTTTTGCAACTATTACTATGAACATTCAAGACGCGGCCGCACAAATATTGAAGGACGAAGGAAAGCCTCTCCATGCCAAAGAAATCGTCAAGCGGATTATAGAAGCTGGCTTGTGGAAAACCAAAAGCAAAACGCCGGAGGCCACTGTCAGTGCCCAGCTTTACTCGGAGATAAAAAAGCATGGAAATCAGTCGACCTTTGTGAAGGTTGAGCCTGGAACGTTCTTTCTTCGGGATACTCAAATCGTTGCTGTTTGCGATGCAAAGGAACCAAGGAACGTGAACCCTTCGGGTGATCCAGAAGAAACGTACTCTTTTCTGGATGCCGCTGAAAAAGTGCTGGA
>MPNB01000088.1 GCA_002238805.1 Rhodothermaceae bacterium bin80
GAAATACGGCCAAAAATCACCAAAAACCCCTATAGAAACACGCTAAACCAACCAAGAGTTATATTTTCGGGCAAGCACTATCTACAGGAATTTTGTACACGAACGGAGAGGCCATATCCTGTGATTGTTCTACCGTTAGCGTGAGCTTACCTGACTCATCCCAGGCCTGTGTTACAGTGATTTCAGGATGACCTGCACTGTAAATCCATTGGTCAAAAAACCATTCCATATTCTGGCCTGTCGCGTCCTTGATCGCAGTAATAAAATCATACGTGTGCACGGGCTGAAAAGCATGATCAGTCAGAAAACGCTGAATGGATCTTTGAAAGTTTACAGGACCGAGTATGCCCCGAAGCATTTCGAGAATAACCGCCCCCTTCTGGTATGTATGTCGGTCGAAGTTTTGATTCGGATACTGCCAATGTTCAAACACAACCGGACGGCGATAGCGGTCGTTTGCCTCACGGAAGTACGCATCCTTTTTGTTTTGGAGATTCACCGCACACTCATCACTTCCATGAGCACGACACGCCCATGCATACTCACTCCAGGTCGCAAAGCTTTCGCTTATCCATGTTTGTGACCAATCACGATAAGAAACCAGATTGCCAAACCAGTGATGAGCCGCTTCGTGGGCGACCAACCAGTCACTGGGGTAATCCTGCTCAGCATGCTCATCATGGATGGTAACATGCCCGAGGACCGTTGCTGTCGTGCTTTCCGCCCCACCCCCTATACCGGGAATCGTGATCTGATCGTACTTGATCCAAGGGTACTGTACGCCGTAGAGCTCCTCCATAAATTCCAGGATTTCTGGAGTGCGTTCAAAGGAACGCATTGCATTTTCGACATCCTTCGGGTAAACCCAATAGTTGACTGGAATTGAGCGCAATGAATCTTCCAAGATGACATATGGCCCGGCAACTGCTACGTACAGATAAGTTGGATGCGGCAACTGCTGATTCCAGTGCCACGTCATCAAACCATTCTCTTCTTCTGTCACAGAAACCAGCCGCCCATTAGAAAGCGCTTTGTACTCAGGTTTGACTGTAAGCAGCGTTTCATGAGACGCCCGGTCGTTCGGGTGATCGTAGCTGGGCATCCAGTGCCGAGCTCCTTCCGGGAAAGAGAGTGTGTTGATTAACTGCGGATTCTCATCCGTTTCATCCTTGAAATCAATCCCGAGATCGTAGCTCTCTGACATGCCATAAACCTCCGAATCGATGTCGACATTAGATGCATGGTAGTACACTGTGAACTGCAGCGTGTCCATATATGCATAGGGTCTGGATAGTATAACCTGGAGGTTGTGGGGCTCTTGTAAGAAGGACAGTACCTCTCCTGCTGCATTGTGCACACTATCTACCACGAAAGTTTCCGCATCCAGGTAGAGCTCTGCGAAGCTATCACTCAAGGGGGCCATTGTGATGGTATTTGAACCTGAAAATGACTTGGTATCTTCATCGAAAACCAAATGAACGCGATAATGGAGCACATCATAGGTCCGAATACGCTCTGTCTGGAAAGGCCTTGAATAAAGGTCCACGGTCTGAGCAATTGCAGCGCTGTTCAAGAATAGTAGAAGTGCAATTGCAATAGTTCGTATCCTCATCATTCGACTTTTGAGGTTACGATTATGGAGTTTCAAGTGACCTTTCGATGAATCGCTCACGAATAAGTGCTGTAATGGCCGTGTGTGTTTTTACAGGCGTAATTTGAATTAATCTACTCAAATTTACTTCGAATCATCCAATATCCTGCATATTTCGATTGAACTGGGCCACTATTCCGAACAAAGTGGGCCACCTTACCAACCGGTATTTTGAAGCATTGATGCGTGTTCATCAAATCTGGAAGCGATTTGGTTATCCTCAAAAGCTATGTGGCCTGTGCGTTGGCCACAAAACCTGTCTGGGAAACTTCCGAACGCGTTATCACCGTCTGCATCGCCTGTTGGCCCCCGGGACGTCGTCGATGGACTGACTGGACGGCCTCGATGGGGGCGAATAAGACGAAGACACACCTAAGTGATGGCAAAGTACAAATACGAAGTCGAGACCGGGACCAGCTACGAGGCGGACGCCTCCTTTACAAGCGAGCATGATCCCCGCACAAGCCTAAGCGGCTTCATCAAGGACATGCTCAATGAATGTCGATCATTGGGGTGTGATGAGCAGGTGTTCCCGTTGGTGGAGAGAGTGGGGGACGACCCGGAGGCGTGGATCGGAATCAAGGGGGTGGTGATAGAGCCAGACAGTGCGGGGGTGAGGTTGCGTACGACCATATCGCTGGTATACATCGGGACGAGCGTACGCTTGAGATATGGGAACTGGAGTGGGGCTGATTGAGATTGAGGGAAGTAATGAGCGAGCTGCAAGAGTTGTTAGAAGCACCCGCGGACGAGGGGTGCTGGGACGCTATCCAGAGAAAGTACCGAGATCGGGCGGTGGAGGGGCTGGAGCGCTGATAGGTGCTGTCATCGCCCTAAGTTTTTGCTTCGCTGCCCGGTGAACCCCATCGGGGGCTTTCCGACATTGAGATGAGCGTAATTGCCCACCAGCCAATCCTGCATAGAAGGGATCGGGATCGCGTAGTGCCCGCTCGCCGTCATCTGTAGGAGGCCTGAGTGCAGTGCTCGGCGAAACAACTTCTCGGCTGCATCCACCCCGTATTCACTGGCCAGCTCTGACAAGATCGTCTTACGAGTCGAGCCCCGCGCCTGCGGGATGTCCTCGAATATCCTTGCCAGACAATACCGCTCTTCGACGGCGAGACCGCCGGCGCGGCGCTCATAGTATTTCGTCCGAAAGTTGCCCCCCGCATCCAGGACTATGGATAGGCCGTCTTTGTTCATGACACCACCATGTGTGTGTAGGTATTCCACAGCGGGGCCAACGTATGACAGGATGTGCTGGGGCCATCCATACGTTTTCTGCATGATGGCATCAATCCACGCCGTGGGGTCTCCCTTGGCCCTACCATCCTCTGTAAGCCAGTCGCGGATGACCGCACGCTCCGCATCGGTGTCAAGCCCCTCCAGCTCCACAAAGCTCCGCCGCTCGAATCGCGAAATTGAGAGTGATTTAAAGATCTCCGCGGTCGTCCCCAGTCCGCCCGCCAGCAGAACAAGGGGGCGACCCACCTTGCCATTATGAATCGCCGTCAGGACCGCCCCCACAGAGAGCTTGATGTCAAGATCTCTACTTAGGTCCTCCAGGCGCTGTGCTTCATCCAGCTTAAGAAGGAGGGGGCCAACCCCTCCCCGGAGCATTTCTAGGACAGATCCCGCAGCTTGGTCAATGACCAGTCCACCCTCCACTAGGGACTCCCCATTGTACTGGGCCGAACGCAGTGCGCTCGGCCGCCAGAGTGGGAACAGGTCGTCAATGACCCCAATCCTCCACCCCGCAGCCTCTGCATGGCTAACACATTCAGATAGCAGTGCTGTCTTCCCCGCACCTGGCGCTCCTTGTATTAGGAAGGTCCCACCAGAGGCGTTATTGTTGTAATGCTCCAGCAGACAGTCAAAGTCTGCCAGTATCTGTTTTCGGCCATGGAAATACTTTGCCTCCCCTCGATCGATCACGGCGGGGGTGGGATGGGGGGAGGGGATATGAGCGCCATGAGACGCCATAACAAGGAAAAGGGTTAATGCTTTCATGTACTCACATGATGCCCCCAGGGTCCCCCGGGCATCGGTGGGGAGGGCTTGGCGTGTCACTGTTGTGCATCCCCCACGATCTGGTCCGCCCGTGTGGAGTGCCTCTGTACTCAGTGGCTTACAGGTACTGCCTGCTCCTATCTCCGTGTGTTGAAACAGCTGGCCCGTACCGATGTACTTCTCCTCGACGATTGGGTCCTACATGGCATTAGCCGCGCACAACAGCGTGATCTGATGGAACTCGTGGAAGACCCCTATACCCTGCGATCCACCATTGTCACAGTCAGTACCCCGTAGACAAATGGCATCAGACCATGGAATATCCCACATTGGCCAACGCAATCCTGGACCGACTGGTCAACAATGCCCACAAAATTCAGTTGACCGGTGACTCCATGCGCAAGGTCCAAGGTGAACAAGAATTGATCCTCAAATCCACCGAATCATGAAGGTCAGTTCAACAACACATAGGTGGCCCGCATGGCTTGGAATCAGCGGTCCACATGGTCGGAATACGCACATTGTGCCGGGATTTAATTGCGTCATAACGTTGAAATGGTTCCTAAATGGGCACTGTCTCCAGTGCAACGTAACCCGCGGCTAAGATGTTTATGATTGCCCTACCCCGTTTCGTCGGCTTGCCTTGAGTATCATTTGGATTACCTCGGTTGGCATACTCCATGATAGCGCCAAGCGGAATCTGATTAGTAGTAGCTCCCGATTCCATACAATGAAGTTTGTGGCGAGTGTTGTGGATCAAACCTTAAATCAAAGTGCTAATCCAGTGCTACAATGGTATAGCTGTGGGCAGTGTGGCATCCGTAATGTTAATCAACCATTACTGGAAGGATACACCTTGTGGTGCACGTATGGTCTGGCCCTGATCCGCCGAAAAACCGGAACATTTTCAGTTCCATTAATCCCATTAGTGTCAATAAAACAATGCCTATCCATTGATTCCCATGAATTGACAAGTGCCACAGCATGGTCAGGCTGCCCAATTCTGCCGGTATCGGATCAGCCAGTATTTTGTCTCAACCGTAACATTTATTGCATCTCCTCGCTTGAGCTTAAGCTGGACCGGAACGCTTACAGTTCTGTTCTTCTGTTTGATTGGAACCGAAAAATCATGAAAAAGTACCTTTTTGAGTAAAAATTTTAATTAAATACTATCTATGAGTATCTATGAGCGTCCACATGTAAAGCAAATGATAAAGCTCATTTTGAGCAACACGGGTATGCGTATCATCGCCGCAACTGGCCCGCGACAAACTGGCAAAACAACGGTGGCTCTTCAGGCATGTAATCGAATAGCCAAATTAGGGTTTTTGTGCTGGTACGTTCCTTTAGACAACCCAGAGCATGATATCTCCAGACATACGAATGCCATCAATACCATACGGGTCGGTAGTCGACCCGACGGGCAAATACTGATTAGTATATGGGAAAATGCTCGAGAAGCTTCGCTAAAATCAGATCGGGGGCTTGTTCTCGTTCTGGACGAGATTCAAGTTATCCCCCGCTGGTCTGACCTCGTGAAAGGGCTCTGGGACAGAGATCGTCGAGAAGATATTCCCCTCCGTGTTGTGATTTTAGGATCGGCTGCATGGCGAATGTTAACAGGGATGAATGAAAGTCTTGCCGGTCGTTTCAACACCCTTAAGATCACGCATTGGTCGTTTCGGGAAATCACACAGGTGTTCAGATTGACTGTTGAGGAATATCTATTCTTTGGGGGTTATCCCGGTGCAATTTCTGGTAGACAGGATACTACACGACTGGCTGGTTGGCGCGACTACATCGCAAATTCTATCGTGAGACCTGTCATAGGTCGGGATATCATGGAGCTCACACGTATCAGAAAGCCGGCCCTGATGCGTCAATTAATTGATCTTGCACCACACTATTCTGGTCAATTGATTTCTTATAACAAGCTGCTTGGACAACTCCATGACAGGGGCAACTCAACAACAATTGCTCATTACCTAGACTTGCTTTCCGATGCAGGTCTAATAGCCTCTCTATCCCGATATACACCAACTCCACATGTGGGCAGAGCTTCCTCTCCGAAACTTAACGTTTTGAATACGGCACTCATGACTGTTGCGTCCGGTTATTCGTTCCATGAGGCACAGAACGATCCCCCTTTTTGGGGTCGTATTGTAGAGAGTGCCGTAGGTGCACATCTCCTTAATACCCGGGGCATTGTAACCCAAGTTCGTTTTTGGCGTGACCCTCCGCATGAGGTTGATTTTGTTATTTCGCGCGGCCCCCACCTGCTGGGAATTGAGGTAAAGAGTGGGCAATCATCAAAAAAGCATGGACTTGATGCATTCAAAGCCCGCTTCCCAAACGCCAAAACCATGACTGTGGGCCCAAGCGGGATTCCAATCAATGTTTTTTTTTCGCTAAGCACTGACGAATGGCTGGAGGAAAAAACATGACTTTCTTTGTAGATCGTACGGTTAGGCGGATTAAATCGAATGAGGATGAGTACTTCAAACAAGAGCCGCAGCTACTCAGTGACTTAGACTCAGAGCGCGGCTATGTGCTTCTGGGGGAACCCGGGATGGGAAAAACCACAGAGTTTTCCAAGGAAGCGGACCGGGTTGGTGGGCTGCTCATACCTGTACGACGCTTCATCAACCGCGATCCAGGAAATCATCCCGAATGGAAAAAGGGACCACTTTTCCTTGACGGACTGGACGAAGCGCGTGTTGGAGGAGGGGATCCCAGAACTGCACTGGATAAAATCATCAACCAGCTCGAGGCCTTGGGAAAGCCCCGGTTCCGCCTCTCATGCCGCGCCGGCAGCTGGCTGGGCAGCGGATATCTTGATGAGCTTTCCTCGCTTTCAGACTCCGAGGTAATTCCAGTCCTAGAACTGAACCCGCTGAATATTGAGGACGTTCGGCAGATTGTCTCACAAGGGGGACACGATGCAACTACGTTCATTCTGCAGGCCCATGATCACAACATGGTCGCCTTTCTTTTCAATCCGCAGTTGCTTGACTTGTTACTGAAATCCGTAGAAGCCAGTGGCTGGCCCGACAACCCAAGTAAAACATTCGAGAATGCCTGCCAGGAGCTTGTCCGAGAACAGAACCGTGAGTACCATGACGCCCGCTCATTTGACCCGCAACCCTGCAGGAAAGCAGTCCTGAGCGCAGCCGGACAGCTTTTTGCACTCATGCTGATTGCCAATAAGAGTGGTTGGGCTACTGATACATATGACCCCGATATACTCTCCTTAGATGAAGTGCAATGTCAGGATCGCCCCTTACTTTATGCGACTTTTGATTCGGGGCTCTTTAAGGGTAGTCGCGACTGTCGAATTCCAATCCATCGTCTTCTGGCCGAATTTCTGGCTGCCCGATATCTGCATGAGAAAATCCAGGATGGTCTAAACGTTCGGCGTGTTTTTGCACTTCTCATGGGAGAGGACGGGGTTCCCCTTCCTGACCTTCGGGGACTTGCCGCCTGGCTTGCTGCCTTAAACCCCAAAGCAAGGCAAGTTCTGATTCAAGCGGATCCAATTGCCGTGGCTTTCAACGGTGACACAAGTAGCTTCAGTCCCGAGGAACGGCGAAAGCTACTTGAATATCTTGAACGCAGTATTGATCTCACATACACTTGGCCTTCTGCGGCCGCTCTCGGGACCTTGGCTGGCAATCAAGGCATGTCACTTGCACGGGAATTGGCTGACTCATCTATACGCTCGGAGAACAGGCAAACACTTGTCTATCAACTCCTTCGCGGTGTTTCACAGATGCACGCCGGTATGGATAGGAAGAACATTCCAGAAAATCAGTTGGCAATTGATCGCGAAAACTTATTACATATCATCTATGACCCCAGTTGGCGGGCAGATGTTCGTGGTCAAGCCCTTCGTGCTCTGAATCGGGTCCTCACTGGTGCCCCAGATCGTGGTGCTACTCTACGAAGAATCCTTGATGACTTGGCAGAAAACAGGTTGTTGGATGAAACAACTAGTCTACGGGGTACCGTGTTAGAGTTCTTGTATCCCGGTGAGTTACAGCCCTCGGAGGTATGGGGTTACCTCTTAACCGGGCCCGCTGAGCACGATCCTCCTGCCTATCTAAATTTCTGGGTAGATCTCGTAGCTAGGTCAAATGAAGAGCAAATTAGAGAATTGATCAATTCTCTTTGTAATCAAGCTTCCGAAATCATCCCGAAATTGGCGAACTACGGAATTGAGGATATCGTTCTGGAATTCCTTGCACGGGGATTGGATTTGTTCGGAGATAAACTGGATCTCCCTGAGCTATATCGCTGGTTCGAGCTTGTTGAATTCGATGATCATTCATCTGAATTTATCCCGATGCATAGCTCAGTTAATTTTTATAGTGGATGTGATCATGAAGCGAATGAAAAAATCCGTAATTGGCTGGGTCAACGAAAAGAAAAACAGTATGCCCTCATTGAACACGACCTGCTCACACAGGAATCCAAGATCAATGACGACAACACGATAGGACTTAAGTTCGTGGGCAAGAATACACCTGCTGGATTTCGGTCATGGTGTCTTGCCCGTGCGGCAGAGCTCTGGGACATATACCCCATAGCAGCGGAGAGGCTTGCATGGTGGTCTGTCTGGATGTGGGAAGGATGGGGGAAGCCATTGTCCGACGACAAAGTGGAGCAGATCGTGTCAGGTACACCGGGCTTAAGCGAATGGAACCGAAGGCGGCTGAGCAGCAGAATTCAGCTTGAACGAAAGGAAGTTGAGCGGAAAAAGAGACAAAAGAAACGCCGAGCTGCCTTTCTCGAACGGAGACGAAAAGAACTTGAGCCTATACGGCAACAAAAAACCGAATTAGCAAAGGGGCGCTGCTCACCTGTACTGCTAGACCAGCTTGCTCATATCTATTTCTCTGGATCAATTAACCAAGACGATAACCCAAGGACTTCCCTAGAATCCTACATGAACGGTGACCAAAGCCTTGTCCAAGCGACACTTGAGGGATTTCGAAGTCTATTGAACCGTGATGACCTACCGGATCTTGAACAGATTGCTGAATTTCACGAGAACAACCGGCGGTCGTATTTTGCACGCCCCTTCTTAGCCGGAATACAGGAGGAGTGCGAGACAGGCACGGTTCTAGATCGTCTAAATGATAAAGGAATTCGGCGGTTTCTGGGGTTTTACCTCGTTACAGATATACCTGGTCTGTACAATCGGATAGGCAAGAACAACGCCAATTCTAATTGCCCCGAAACGTGGTTTAAGCAGATTCTAACGGACTATCCAGGGGCTGTGGCCGATTCACTCGTTACTATTCATAACGCCTGTGTTCGCGCCAAATTACTGCCGAATGAGTATTTGTATAAGATGGCTTACGATCAGGCATATTCCCGAATTGCACAACTTGCTGTGAGCCGGATGTTCACGGTCTTCCCTACCAGGTGCAGCAGGGACCAACTGAACTCGCTTCGCGTCGTCCTGTGGAGTGTTATCCTAGCCGGCAGCATGTCCACCGAAAATTTACGGAAAATTGTCTTAAAACGATTGAATCGTAAAGATATGGATATAGGTCAAAAAGCATATTGGCTTTGTGCAGGACTGTCTGTTGCCAGAGATCATTGTCTTCCATTGCTGATAGATTTTCTTTCTACTGGAGGGGAGCCCCGTATACGCCATGTCTTTGATTTTCTAATAACGAGTGGCAGCAGAGAATTCATCTTCAGGGATATGAGTGATTGGCAACCAGAAGAACTATCTTCGCTTATCCAAGCGTTAGGCAAACGGGGACAAAGTTTCGTTTTTCGGGAAGGGCCTTACGTTCTTGGTAACGGAATGAGAGATAACTTGTCCCCCCTTACCCCATGGATTGAAGAACTTGGCAGGCGCAGCGATGACGATGCGGCAGAGACACTTGCTTTGCTGGCTGACGATCCCGACCTGGCTACCTGGAGACAAGAGATTAGACGAGCTCGGGAAGCACAGGCATGGAATAGCCGCGCAGCTAAACGACAGGATTTCAGTATTGAACAAGTTCAGAGAACTCTCCGAGGTGGCCCACCTGCAAGTGCCGCCGACCTTGCTGCTCTAACAACTAATGTCCTTGAAGAGCTGGCAGATCGTATTCGTAATGGGCAGACCGACGATTGGAGTCAGTATTGGTATTGGGATCGTGAAACTGAAAAACCCACATCTCCCCGGGACGAAAACTATTGCCGCAATGTACTGCTTTCAGATCTGAAAAAAATTCTCTGCCAACACGATATTGACGCTCAACCAGAGGGAAGGTATGCAGATGAAAAGAGAGCAGATATCCGTGTATCGTACGGGGCCGACCTCTCAGTTCCCATTGAAATAAAAAAGAATTCACATCAGGAGATATGGCGCGGGATTAGCGAGCAACTCATACCGAAATACACGCGCGATCCCAATTCCGACGGTTATGGGATTTATCTGGTTTTATGGTTTGGTGCAGATCGAAAGTATATGAAATGGCTGCCACCCAGCGGTGGGGTTCCGAATAAGCCGGAAGAACTGAAGTCAATGCTCAAAATACAACTTGACCCGATGCTCAACAAGAGAATCCATATCGTTGTAATTGATGTAAGCCTAGTCGGTAAATATGCAGCGGACGAAAATAACTTGCTTAAATCAGACCCCGGGTCACTTTCAAGCTTCTAGAATCACCCCCTCTTCACAACCCCGCAGCGAATCATGTGCAGTGAGGAGTGCTTCGGTATTGCCTAAGTTCCTCGTGGAGAGCAAGGTTAGGCAGTCGCCAATTGAAGGCCAAGGTTTTAGCAAGACGGTTGCCAATCACAGGATCTAGAATTATCGTTGATTCAAAGCTACTTGAACCGCTGGTGATATTCTCTTCCAGATAAACAGGAAGTTGATCCGTTCCCCATAGGCCGACTCCATCACTATCATAGCTGGACCTGCGAAGCATACAAACTCAGTGACCACTGGCTGAACAGAAACGAAGGCGTCGTGCTCTCTGATCTCAGCCATGAGATCAGAGAGCTAATCCAGCGGAACATGCCGGATGTTCTCAACCCGTACGTGGGGGCCGCACCCCGTAATCTCGGTTTCGATCTTTTCACTGAAGCCACGTACGACCCAAGAGCTAGAAGCAGAGTGGCAACACCGAGTGATGCACCGACTACAGCGATGCAGGCGACGAATCGTATAAGTTTGTTCCCACCCACTCCACCATGTGCACCACGAACATACTCGTTAGACTATAAAATTTTCGGGGCCTTCGCCCAATTTAATTTGTGGGAGGACTAGTGGCTAACAGCACTTTGATTTGTGCGAGAGATTCTCCTCCGTCGAGGTGTCTGTAAGCCTCCGCAATGGTAGTATAGTAGGTGATCATGGCGAGTAAGAATGTTCCGATATGGTTTGCCGCATCTTCATATGCTTGCTGGCACTTCTCTGGGACTTGCTCGCCCCTGGCTTTCATGGCCATCATGGTATTGTTCAACTTTTCGCTTGCATCCTCAGGATGCCAGAATTCCTTCCCTGTTGCTCCAAATTCGGCGAGGAACTTTGCGAATCCTGCTTTTCCTGGCAAGGCCCGAAATGCGGTTCTTTGGGCTTCCTCTAAGGTTTCTGTCGCTTGACACAGAAGTTCGTGAGCCCGTGTAACGCGCTCTACTTTCGTCTTCGCATCTGCTAATAATATCTCGTGATCTGCGAAAATGCCCGGCTGACTCCGCAGGGCGAGTGTGGCAGCAAACACTTTGACCTGCTCCACGATCC
Source organism: Rhodothermaceae bacterium bin80 (assembly GCA_002238805.1). Lineage (GTDB taxonomy): Bacteria > Bacteroidota > Rhodothermia > Rhodothermales > Bin80 > Bin80. Next base: position 11,409 of record MPNB01000088.1, read on the forward strand.
ACGGCATGTCCTCGGGTACTGGCTCTGAAGGCCCTGCTTTTCGCAGCGCAACGGAATAGGGATTAACCATGACGAGGTTGACACCGGCCTGGCGCAATTTTTCCATAAAATCTGCATGCTGTTCGGTTTCCTCTCTCCTCCTGCGTTTCTCAGCGCTTTTACGATCTTTTCTCCTACCGTCGTTCACAAACTGCTCCGCTTGCGCAAGGAGCGGTTTGATAGGCTTGCGTGGCTTTCTCATTGGGGTGCGGGTTCAGAATCGGGGGCCAGAGTCATTGGCATTAAACATCAGTCCAATGGGCTGCAATTTCTAGACCATATACTCACATTTTGCGAGAGTGTGTCCATGTGGTCCTTTGCTTCAACATTTCATTGAGTACTTTGGTCTCTTCTACTAGTCCCATTAAACTCAGTCCGAGACAATGGTGGTCCATCTGGGTACGGAAAGGGTGGGAGAAGCCACTGTCCGATGACAAAGTGGAGCAGATCGTGTCAGGTACACCAAGCTTAAGCGAATGGAATCGCAGGCGGCTGGATAGCAGAGTCCAGCTTGAACGAGAGGAAGTTGAGCGGAAAAAGAAACGAGAGAAACGCCTAGCAGCCCGTTGATAAAGTACTCGTTTTGGAATACGCAAATATCCGTGTTACACTGCGTGCTATATGCACCTGCACAACAATAATAATCCGCCGAACGATTCTTCGCAGGGCTACCTGCACACAAGGCGATAGCCAGTCGATATAAAACCATCCCCTTTTCCAAACCCTGCAAATTATTGCCCGATAACAATCAGTAGCCCGAATGTGACGCTATTTGAACCGGTTATAGCAGTTTTCTGTTTGACGTAAAGAATAGCGTGTAATAATCTCGCGATACAATGAAACTCGATTTTGATGCAGCAAACAGCTGGCGCCCAAATGGGCTCGTGATCAACTGCATTGACGCGCATACCGAAGGCGAGCCTCTGCGCGTAATTCTCGCGGGCTACCCGCAACCAGCAGGCAATACCATACTGGCACGTCGGCGAGACCTGGAAGAAAATTATGATGCACTCCGTACCGCCCTGATGTGGGAGCCTCGGGGACATGCAGATATGTACGGATGCCTAATTACCGAACCGGTTCGCAATAATGCCGACTTTGGAGTACTCTTCATGCATAACGAGGGGTACAGCACGATGTGCGGCCACGGCATTATCGCCGTAACAAAAGTGGTTATCGAAACAGGGATGCTCCCAAAATCCGAACCTGAGACGCAGATAGAAATTGATACCCCTGCTGGTCCAGTAACCGCATGGGCACGTATCAAAAACGGTAGCGTCGAATCAGTCCGATTCAGAAATGTCTCTTCCTATGCTTATACAATCAATAAAACTGTCGAAGTACCTGAATTCGGACCGGTCCTGTACGACATAGGCTTTGGTGGCGCATACTACGCGTACGTATCGGTCAGTGAGGTGGGACTGAAAACAACCCCGACCTATTACAGCGAGTTGATCCGCGCAGGTAAAATGATTAAGCGGGCCGTTATGGCAAGTATGCCTATCGACCATCCATCCGAACCCGATCTGGGCTTCCTGTACGGAACGATCTTCACCGGCCCTGCCGAGTCAACAAATGCGCACAGCCGCCACGTCTGTGTCTTTGCGGACGGCGAGGTTGACCGTAGCCCGACAGGCACCGGCGTGAGTGGACGACTTGCAGTGCTACACGAAAAAGGACTGCTCGGGGTTGGTGAATGCATAAGAATTGAGAGTATTATCGGCAGCTCCTTTAAGGGAGCAATCGTGCAAACAAGTACATCTAGAAATAGCAAGCACCGCACTATCGTACCGGAAATCGAAGGACGCGCCTTCATTACCGGTCAACACGCATTTATTCTGGATCCAAAGGATCCCCTGAAAAACGGTTTCATTCTACGATAGCGGATCATGCCTACCATTCGAATACTCTCGAGAGAGGATATCGCGTCAGCAATCACCATGCGCAAGGCCATCGATCTGATGCGCGATGGTTTCATCGCACTTTCTTCTGGACGTGCAAGCGTACCCGTACGCATGAATATGCCACTTGAAGAGCATGGCGGACGTTCGTTGTTCATGCCTGTGTATTCTCCGGATCATGGACAGATCGGCCTGAAAGTCGTTAACCTGAGCCCAGATAATCCCGAACGCAGATTACCATTCATCCATGCAGTAGTCATGGTTAGTGACGCTCAAACGGGCATTCCCCTCGCCTTCATGGACGGTGAGTTTATCACGTCTCTACGAACAGGTGCGGGCACAGGACTGGCAACAGAGGTCTTGTCTCGCCCATCATCATCCGTTCTGGCAATGTTTGGCACCGGGATCCAGGCAAACACACAACTGGAAGCGGTGTGTACAGTGCGACCGATCAAAAAAGTAATTGTCTTCGGGCGTTCGCCTGAGAATACGGAGGCATTCGTGAAAAGAATAGAGCAACAGTATGGTGTAAAAACAGCAAGTGCCAAGGCCCCAGAAGAGCTTGCCGAAGCTGATGTTGTCTGCACGGCTACCACATCCCTGACCCCCGTTTTTGCCGCCGAACATATTGCGCCCGGTACACACATTAACGGAATTGGCTCCTACAGACCTGACATGACTGAAATCCCCGCCCAAACGGTTGCAAACGCCAAGGTTGTTGTGGATCAGCGTGAGGCGTGCCTTCAGGAAGCGGGGGATCTGGTTGTGCCAATTCGTCGGGGGAATTTCGACGAGTCCCACATTTACGCTGAGTTGGGAGATATTCTGATAGGAAATGTGGCAAGCCGCACTAATGATTCAGAGATTACCTTCTTCAAGTCGGTGGGGAATGCCATTCAGGACTTGGTAGTTGCCAGCTTCCTGGAAGAGCGTGCCCGGCAAGAGGACCTAGGCACCGAGGTGGTATTGTGACATGTAGCTTGGAGGTTCGTACTCGGCATATCCTGAATATCTCACAACCACATCATCCGGGAATGCGAATACTGTCAGTGAGCAAATCACCCGAACAGGTATCGTTGTGTGAACTCGTTCCTGAACTTCCCAGACGGATCGAATTCACCCACCAGTGCACGAAAATCGTTCAATCTCTCGTAGCGTGACCTGAGCACTGCTGGCTCCATGCCAAAGTTCTTGCCCCAGTGGGGCCGTATATCGAACGGATGCAGTGCTTCTTCAAGTGCGGGCAACAGCGCTTGCAGTGCTTCCCAATCCTGATACCATGTAAAATGAAAAGCAACGCTATCCCGGCCATATGCTGTACTCATCCACAGGTCATCTGATTTGATCGAACGCACTTCACTGATCATGAGTAGCGGATTCAGCCGGTCTGACATGCCGCGAAGAACCTCTACAACCGCTGGCGCATTCTCCTTAGCCACAAAGAATTCAGTCTGCAACTCTTCCCCACTGCTCGGTGTGAACTCCATCTTAAAATGAGGCAGCAAAGCGTGCCACGGAGCAACAGCCCCCATCTGTTCAGTGCATGCTTCCGCAGACAATGCCAGTACCGGATGAACCTTGCGGTCGGCAAGTCGCCCACCAAAGAGTTCCTGTTCCAGGGGCTCCATTCCTTCGACTGCCCGCTCTTTGAGCCAGATTTGTGTGGATTCTGTGGTCTGCCAGTCGGTGAAGATGCTAACACTGTATGCCAGGGCAGAGATTTCTTCGAAGTGCTGCCCAATGGAATCCAATGGGATGTCCAAGTAAACGTGCTGCCTGATATTATAGCTTGGCTCGGTTCTGAGCGCCACACGAGTCACCACACCAAGACTACCCAACCCGACAACTGCCCCCGCAAACCGCTGACCATCAGTTTCGCGTGACAGGGATACAAGTTCCCCGGATGCAGTCACAATCTCCATGCCTTGAACGGCGGTTGCCAAGTTACCCTGAGCAATGCCGGAGCCATGTGTGGCCGTTGCACATGCCCCTGCAACTGAAATATGCGGAAGCGAGGCTAGGTTGTGTAGTGCAACGCCCCGTTCATCCAGGAATGGGATGAGTTCACCGTACCGCATGCTTCCCGGAACTGATACAGTCCCCTCATCAAAGGTGATTTCACGGGGGAGTAGCTCAAGAGACAACTGAGCATGCTGACTATCTGCAATGGTGTTGAAGCAATGCCTGGAACCGAGGGGACGTACGCGAGCAGTTCGTCGGACTATCTCCTGTACTTCTTCCACCGTTCCCAGACGATACAGCTGATTCGTTGAGTAGGTCAGGTTACCGGCCCAATTGGTTCTTGCCGGCACACGCGGCGTGCATCCCCAAAATGGGACCACTGCTCCTCCTCCGATCAGTACGGCTGTGGTCTGCAAAAAAGTTCGCTTATCCATAATACACTATTCTATCTCTGCGCGAAATAAGATAGTGCCTAGCAGATTACCGTATCCGTCCGAGAATCGTATTCTGATCTCGGTACTGCAGAGATCTGTTTATGTCGGGGGGACCGGATATAATTTCACGATTCATGAGCAAGTCATGATTAAACAACTTTCCTTTGGAACGGATCTCCGTCATGAATCATTTTGCTGATGCAGATATATACTGGATCGCTACCTGGCACCCTCGTACGCAGCACCAACCACATCCAGAAGCTTACCGTCCCGTAGTTCGTCGTCGATCGCTAGGATAATACCGTCCTCGTCTACAAGAATAGGCCTAGGGAAGCTCGTGATCTCAAACAGGTCCCTTATTGAACTGTCGTCTTCCCGCGCTACACGAGTATGAAGCCAGGGCATGGGGTAGCGGTCTTCTCTAAACTGTTCGATGTCCTCGGGATCATCAAGAAATGCAACGCTCAGGATTTCGAACCCGGAATCGCTGTACCTATCGTACGCCTCTTCCAAGTAAGGCATTTCCCTGATACAAGGTGCACACCACGTTCCCCAAAAATCGAGCAGATACACTTGGCCTTGAAGATCGGCATTCGTGATGGTTACGGTAGGATCATCAAACGAGACAAAAGAAAATTGAGGCACAGGATTTCCTGTCTGCAGCTGTCTGTCCCGGTCGAAGTCGCGGCGCGCCCCTTCTGCTTGCCGTGTATCGGCATGCGAATCCTGGAGCATGGAATAGTACAGCCATTTCGTCTTCTCATCTCCTTCGTTGGCTGCGTAATACAGCCCGTGGTAGAGAAACTGCGCACGGACATCTGGATCGGGATGTTTTTCGATTACCCGCCGCACGTAGGCACTGAGCAATTCCTGGCCTTTCAGTCTTCGAGCAATACGGTACATGAGGTTTGATGCACCGACAGGACTCCAAGCTTCATAGGACCAGAACGGCGAATCCGTCGGGATGGACTCGAGGGCCTCTCGGGCCAGGCGCCTGCCATGTCTTGGCCATAAAGTAGCCGGCAATTCGTCGAAATAGCGCAGCAGATACCACTGCCAAACAAGAGAATCCTGCTCCAAGGCAATCTGCTTCCTGACCGTATCTCTTTCCTGGCTCGCAGTACTCATGAAGCGGAGGAAATTGCCGGTTAGGTCTGCCCTACGCTTTGACTAGTGACTTGACAACGGCTTATATATTGTTTAACTTAGCAATATTCAAGCACAGTCACTTAGCAATATGCAAGCACAGTCAACGATACTTTCCGTTCTTCGTAATGCTCTTCCGTCCCTGTCGGCAACGGTGTCGGCTCATCAGGACAAAAGTCGTCGGGCTTTGGGCCGGATTGTTTGTGAGCAGTTCAATTTTGTAAATGCGCGGGGCGGCGCCCGTCTTGCGGGTTGCATGAAGGCATTGGTGTTACTGGAATCGGAGGGGCACTTTTCTCTGCCGAAGCCACAAACGGCCTCGTTTGTCCACGGTCCTCGTCTATTAGCAGAACCCGTTCCGAAGGCAGTGGATGTTCCGACGGAGGTAGGTCAGATCAAGGATTTGGAAGTAACTCTGGTGACCAATTCGGAGGATCGGGCGATCTGGAATACGCTTCTGGATTCGGAGCATCCTCAGGGGAGCACAACGTTTGCGGGTGCTCAGCTTCGGTACCTGATTCGGAGTGCTCATGGCGAACTGGGTGTGGTCGGTTTTTCTTCGGCGGCGTTGTATCTCAAGGCACGGGATGAATGGATGGCCTGGGATCATACGAAGCGGGCGGAGAATTTGAACTATGTGGTGAACCTGAGCCGCTTTCTGATTCGTCCAGATGTGTTCTGCAAGAACTTGGCGAGTCACGCGTTGGGCCGGGTGCTGCGGCGCTTGCCGTCCGACTTTGAGGCCAGATATGGGTATGCCCCGTATGTGATTGAGACCTTTGTGGGGCCGGAGCAGGAGGGAACTTGTTTTCGAGCGGTG
>MPNB01000089.1 GCA_002238805.1 Rhodothermaceae bacterium bin80
ACCCCAGACTGATTCAGTAAATCTCAGTAGTCCATATCCCCGAAAAAAATCGACCGAAAACGGGAATGGGGAAATTCCGTACTTCCAGAGCACTATGAAATGGCGAACTTGGGCTAAACTGACTTTCATGATTTGGTGGATTCGAAGAAATATATCGGTTCTACTGCAATTAGTGTGGAATGGTTAAATTTGGGCTTCACCAAAATATAGCCAATGAATGGCTCTTATCTGGATTTGACGCGACTCACCTTGGGATTGGGGAGCGACTGGGAGATAGACAAGGCGCTACTGGATGAGCAGATTCAGCAGACTGACATCCACATTTCGCACTCGAGGAGTGCGTTGGTTTGCCCGAGACGGGGGAGGCAGGGATTCTCTATGATCATCGGAAAGCGTGGACATGGCGCCACTTGGATTTCTATGAATCAAGTATTTTGTTCATTGTCGGGTTCCCGGGATCAAGTCTTCAGTGGGTGTGAGGACGATTAAGACGCCCTGGGGAGTGCCTGAATCAGTTTACGGATGCGTTTGAGAGGTGGACGATTAATTTGCTGGGCTCTTCACTAAATATAGTGGAAGCAACCTTTGATTTAACAATGCGGTACTACCGTGAATATTGTGGGTAGAACTATAACTCCATACAAATGGGGATAGAACTCAAATGTCGTTATACGACCAGAGTCTATGCGCATCATAGCCTGCACATTCATCTAATTCGCCGTCCTGACAACTCCTTAAACCAAATACCCTTCGAGGATGGCGCACTGATTTTAAGCATCTTTTCAGGGCAGTCATGCAAAGGCGATTTTGTGATTCTTGATGGTTTTTTGTTCACAGAAATGTTTTTTACGCTAACATATCGCTGTTGATAGTTGTTCTCTTCAAGAAATTCAGGTTCTCCCCAAAACGTTCGACCGACCGTGCGGCAGTAATCAATAAAACATCTGGATCCCAGAAGCTGTTGTATTATCTCTTTCTCTTTACCATGCTTGCCGCGTTTCATTTCGATGTAAATTATCCAATTCTTCCTATCGCCCTTGGCGATAATGACAAAATCTGCCCTTTTGCATTCGCCTTTGGTATTTGTAAAAATTTTTTTCGGAGGGGGAAATATGTCAGATTTAATTGCGATTATATCATCCGGAGTGTTTCGTACTTTTATTTTGTACCCAGACGATCCTTTTCCTCCAGGTTCTTCTAGTTCGAGATAATTTTTGTCATACTGATTCTTCTTGACAGTCACCACTGCCTCGTCTTTGATCAGGTTCTGCAAGATATCGAGGTCTGAATTCATTCCCCACTCCCCCATACGATGGCTTCCTGAATCTCGTTCATCTTGTTTATTGTCTCGTCAAAGCTGCGGGCATCAATTCCCTGCTCTTGGCTTACTTTGGCTTCCTTAAATGTCTGGTGCCGACTTCTCCTTTTATTGCTGCTCCTTGTTTTCATCAAAGCTTTTTCTGCCACATAAACCTTTACTCTCTTGGCGTCAACAAATTCTTCGCTTCGGTAGCCCTCCCTCTCGGCAATTCGTTTTAGATAGGGCTTATCCTGATTAAGCATGATCAATGTATTCAGTTCCTTGATGATATAATCGCTGTGAGTAGTAATAAAAACACGAATTCCAAGATTTATCAGTCGGGCGAAAAGCCGCGCGACTCGGCGCTGATTTTCAGGATGCAGGCCCAATTCCGGTTCATCCACCATCAGCAGGTCGCCTGGTTTTGCGATGTGACGCAAGTAAGAACCAATATCCAGCATAGAGCGCACGACACCGGAACTTTCTCCCATAGTCAGCCTGAGGAGTTTGCCCGAAGGCTTGAAATAAATTAAGTTGTTGTTCCCTGGAATGTATTCACCGCCAATGATATCAGTGAATTCATCCAGAATCTGAGCGTGTTCTTCGACAATGAAGCTGTCTTCCTTGATAATATCTGCAACTCTGCGGGTAAACTCCACGTTCACCTTTACTGGCAAAGCGTAATCATTGTAGGATTTTAAAAGCAACTCCATCGGATCAATATCCTTGTCCGTTCGAGCCATTTCCTCAAGCAACCGATTTCTGGCAAAATCAAGTTCCTTGCTGAAGATTGCGACGCCGGTACGCTCCGCGCTAACAATAAAGGGATTAGGAAAATATCGGCCGAAGATTATTTCGTTAATGATACCCGAGATTGCCTCCTTGATTATCCCTGTGGGGAATTCGATTTTTTCGGCGTCCGCCGACAGGGAAACTACCAGGCTACTGCTCCCCTCAGCTTTGCTCAATGAGAGAAGTTCGCTTTTTCTAGACCGGATTCTTCGTTCGAAAGCCGGAGACAGGATTGATTCTAAATCCAGTTCCAATTCCACTTGAAACTGGGTTTCCTTGAAGTATTTTGAGTTGGATGCGAAGATTCTGGGCAACTGCCGAGTGTATCTCCGGCAGCCTCGTGAAAGAATATTCTTCGCCTTTTTGGCATGTCTTGTAAGATTAATCCGCGTTGCACCGTCATTAACGAGTTCATCTATTTCCTGATTGGAAACTTCGGCTCTCATGAATCTCTGCCCGTTAAGTAGAAAACCAAACAGGGCGTAAGTCGCATATGTCTTGCCCGTGTTGTTGTGTCCGCAAATCAAGGTCAGGTCGCCAAGTTCAAATGCTACCTTTTTCAGAACCCCTAAGTTTTCTATGATTATTTTCATAACGTTTATCTCTAAAACGCCGAACAAACTCATTGTTGCCTTGGAAACCTCCTATGCAACACCAACAGGGATAGCACGGCGTAGTACCACGGAAAAACTGGATAGTTTAATGGTTTTGTAGGGTTCTTCGGATTTTCGAAAGAGCCGGGTGTTGTCCGGAAAATTAACGGAGGTCTAATGAAAAACGGGCGCATGTTTCGTATCGTCCGCTCTTCTCACCAGACCTTAGTTTACATGCACTACGTCTTTATCTGGGGTTAGACGCCCATACCCGCAACTGTGTTCTGGCGACCATGGATCCGTCGGCCACATGGTGTCTACCACGGCGTTTTCGACTTCGGAGATCTTATAGCAGGACTCCTCACTGGTTGAGCTCTATGAGCATGCATTAACTTAGTCGATCAACTAGAAACAGTCCAATGCTACCTCACATCAACTCTTCCACTTCTACATCCACGATCTCTGTCGGTATGGATGTGCATAAAAGGACCATTGCGTTGTGTGTCTACTATGCGCGTAGAGGCGTGATTTTGGATGAGCGGGGATTGCCGCATGATCTGCCGGATGTCACTAAATATCTCGGTTCTACCGCAATTCGTGTGGAATGATTGAATTTGGGCTTCACCAAAATATAGCGCAGTCAATGGAATCTTATCTGGATTTGACGCGACTCACCTTGGGATTAAGAGACGACTGGAAGATAGACTAGGTGCTACTGGATGAGCAGAATCAGCGGGTAGACCTCTACATTTCGCATTTGGGGGGCGTTTTGGTTTGTCCCGAGACGGGAGAGACCAGGACGCTCTATGATCATCGGAAAGCGCGGACATGGCGCCACTTGGATTGCCATGAATTCGAATATTTTGTCCATTGTCGGATTCCCCGGATCAAATCTTCCTTGGGTGTGCGGACGAATAAGACGCCTTGGGCGAGTGCCTCGAATCGGTTTACGGATGCGTTTGAGCGGTGGACGATTAATTTGCTGAAAGCGACCAAGAACCAGACGAAGACGGCGAAGCTACTTCGTAGTAAGTTTGACACCGTCAATCGTATCATGCACCTGAGCGTAACGCGTGGGATGAAGCGGAGATCGCTGGACGAGATTGCGCATGTGAGCGTAGATGAGAAGGCCTTTCAGCGGGGGCATTCCTACGCAACGATTGTCAGCTATTCGGAGCATGGTGTGGTCATTGATATTGGGGAAGGTCGGGACAAAACCAGTATAGAAACCCTGTTAAATCGTCTATTGGCCGAGAAAAAGGGACAGGTTAGGACCATTACGACGGATATGTGGAAGGCCTACATCACTACGGTCCAGGGGTTATTCCCCAAGGCCCATCTGATCCATGATCGTTTTCATTTGATCCAGTACCTCAACAAAGGGATTGATCAGGTTCGCCGCAGGGAGGTGAACCAGCATGAGGAACTCAAACATAGTCGTTATGCGCTCTTGAAAAACGAACAGCATCAAACGCAAAAGCAAGACGAAATCGTCAAAGTCAATCAGGAATCCAACTTGCAGGTCAGCGTCGCCTGGCGATAGCGCGAAAAATTCAAGGCCATCTTTGAATGCGATTCTTTTCTTCTGCGGAGAGCAAGACCTCTACCCGCAACATTCGCGGTAGAACCAATATATCTTCCGGGTACAACCTCAGGCAATCGGACAACATCCAAGAAACCGACTTGAGTTGGGCTGCGACGGCTCAGACGCGATGGCGGCGTTATGCGTTACTCAGCCAGAGTTGAGTAGAAAGGATTTCTGGCAGTGCAATTCACACACTGCCGAGATGTTAATCAGATGTCTCAGTAGAGCCCTGCAAAGGCACCGAGCACCAAAACATGACCCTCAAGTTAGGGCGGTCAGTTGGCTCTGCACCTATCGGCCTACGTACGCTGTGCGACGTTTCCGGTGGTACCCCTCCGGTTGACACGGTGTTGGCCACTGACTTACGCAACCAGAGGTCTGGCGCTTACGAGCACGTCATAAGATGAGCTCGTACACAGCAACCGTGGGCATGCCACCTTTTGGTTCGGTAGCATAGATACGTCCGTAGCGTATAGCCTTGAGTCTCGCGCCAAACGGGAGTGTCACTTTACCAACCACGCGGGAATCCATATCCAGTACGATCCACTCCACGTCTGTGGAATCCCGAGTTGCGCTAAGCTCGAGCCATACGCGATCATTGTCATCCACCAGTAGCTTTTCGTAAGCGGGCTTCGTTGTATGTAGCCCTCGCTCACTGAACTTTGCCCTCATTTCGGGGCCATTGTTCGACAGCCAGTTTTCCATATCGGCATCTGAGACGGGAATCGGATCATGCGTCAGCGAAATGTGTTGTTCCTCGGGGCCGTAGATTGACATCACGGCAATGTTTATGGAGTCATTCCAGCCGGAGAACAGCATACCACTTGATCCCATACCCCAGTTCATGCCACGCCCATAAGGAATGCCTTCCGGAAATGGAATTTTTCGCCCCAACAGCGGTAACTCTCTTAATGCTACAACGCCCTCACGACCTGGACCCGTAGCTACAACTGGCCCGTAGCTGCCATCCAGATTCACCACTCGTATAACGTCATTCGTTTCGCGATGCGCGGTTACCAACATTCTTGAGGGCACCAACCTCAATTTAAGAACATATCCGTCCTTAACCACGCCCAGAATGCCAAAATTCTCTACACGATTCTCCTCCTCAACGGGATACGGGGCCATCGTAACACTTCGCATAAACTCGAATTTGTCCGGCTCATATATAGACAGACGCCTCCCCCGGTTATCATACACGTACACGGAGTCTGCTGGGCCAGTAAGCACACCGCCGATTAATGGATCCGAGTACTCTCCGGGGCCTCCGCCTACTGCGCCGATGTCAGCCAAGTATGAACCATCAGAATCGAACGCGCGAATGGTGGCCGGACTGATCTCTTCGGTGAAGATTTGCCCGCGACTATTGACAGCAATGTTCTCGATAAACGTGAAGAATACAGTATCCCCGGCCGCTTCGTCGCCAATGCGAACAACTTCCTCAATGGATAACGTAGCCGGTGGACTGCTTCCAGACGTACCACTTCGCATCTGGGGCTGATCATTGGAGCAGGAACTGGCCACTGCGGCGCATAACAGAATCAAACTGCTCAAGCCATGTAGGCTCCTGTGGCCAATTCTGTCAATCGTGGCCAGACGAGTTCGTGCAATCCGTGGATAAAGTCGAGCTCTAGACATTGGTTGATGGATGGGTTAAGCTGGTGAACAGTACACTTGAGTTGATATTGCTGTCCGCAGCGAGGTCTAACTAAAAAAACCGGGCGCTATCTTGCGCCCGTCGCTATACTCATTCACTAGATCTTCGTTCTCATGTACAACCCTCTTTATTTGGGGCTGGACACCTAAACGTGCCCCTGTACTCCGGCGACAATGGTTCTGTAGGGCGTGTGATCTCTACCAAGGCGTTTTCGACTTCGGAGTCGGCGCTGATCCGTCACGTCGTTGAATTACCTGAGCGATTCAAGCACTTAGCGTTGGAAGAATCGCCGAATCCGTGTAAAGCTACGTACCCTTCGCCGCGTTATCGTCCACAAAGTGGTCCAGCATGGCCCTGTCAGTACGTTCAACTACCTGTGCTTTGATCTGGCCTGTAGCGCGATTTTCATGCCTACCACAGCCGCCTTGCCAACCGGCCCGCGACCGAGTTTAGCTTTCTTCAGGGAATTATATACGAAAGTACCACACAGATTAGCGTTTGAGATTTGACACCCAGTTGAGCGGACGGAGATTAGATAAGTCGTCGGCTCCCCCCTGAGATAGTGGCACACAATGATCTATCTCCCATCCCCATCGGGATCTACGGTTTCCATAATCCGCATACCGGATCACACGCCCGAAGTCATCCCAGCGCCAGACCAAGGGACTAAATCCCGGTATCGAGCGAGCTTTGTTCCAGACAGCATCTTTCACGTTGGCATACATTTGAATCATCCTTGCCGCTCTCTGCCTGGTGGGGGATGAAATAAGCTCCCCTCAATTTTTGCTACCCTCTCGCCCAACGTGTGCATTTCAGTGCGTATTTCTCGCATTTCACTAGTCACGCGTATTTCCAACTCGCGTATATCTCGGGTTAATCGCCATAGAAATCCCGCTATGACCACAAGACCAATAACGGTGCTCCAATCAAGGAAATTCATAAACTCCGGTTTTGTGTTTCCTAAAACTACGCAAAAGTAAATTTTTGTTGTATCCTGCCGGTGCAACCGTCATTAGGCAAGGGCTCCGACACGTCGGGTTACCTGCCGAATACAACAGCCATATACAAGGTTCGGACTGATCATCCGACCGGCGAATAAGGAGGACACTTGCTTTACGCTTTTAGAGCGCCGAGCCCTTCCGAGTGATGGATGCATAACCCGACATCCATCAAACAAACTCGGACTCCTATGACCAATCTCTCAGAAAAACAATTCATCGCACTTGTATTCATCCTTAGCATTGCCATACCCTTGCTGGTATAGTAGGACTCTCCGTGATCAGGAAGAGTTTATGAGGAGCTTTGTTTTGCAGAACTTGGCCTGCATCATGCAGGAACGTTAACCGTCGTGGGGAGCCGCTCGGCGACAATTTCTGCAATATCTTTCACTTCCGGGCCGTCTACTGTTTTTGTTGCAGCGTCGCGCAGCATCGTCAGGCAGAATGGACACGCAGTAGCTACGGTGTTGGCACCCGTAGCTGTTGCCTCAGCATACCGCGTATCATTGATTCTTGGCACTGGTTCATCCATCCACATTTGCGCCCCTCCGGCGCCGCAGCAAAATGATTCTTTTCTGTTACGTGGCATTTCTGTTATGACTGCCCCAGACTCTTTGAGAACCGATCGGGGAGCCTCGGTGATATCGTTCTGCCGTCCTAGGTAACATGGGTCGTGCAAGGTGACATTTTCTTCAAGAATATCAGTTGGCAGGCGTCCGTCTTCTGCGAGTTCTGACAGAAGCTCTGTGTGATGGATCACCGTATAGTGTCCGCCCAAGGCAGGGTACTCGTTGCCCAGAGTGTGCAGGCAATGAGGACAGGTGGTCATTATGCGGGGTGGATTCACCGCATTCAGCGTTGCAATATTGGTTGAGGCGAGCTCTGAGAACAGATACTCATTGCCACTCCTTCGCGCTGAGTCTCCCGTGCAGCGTTCCTTGCTTCCCAGGACAGAGAAGCGAACCTCGGCAGCTTCAAGTACGCGCACCAGCGCACGGGCTGTTTCCTGGGCGCGTTGGTCATATGAAGGGGCACATCCTAACCACCACAAAATTTCGGCGTCAGGTTGTTGTTCAACGGTTGGAACGGTCAGACCATCAGCCCATTTCAGTCGATCTCTAGCCCCCATGTTCCATGGATTGCCGTTACGCTCCATGCCTTGGTAGACTGTCTCCAGCGCCTCCGGGTACTGATCTTCCATCAGAACCAATCCACGTCGAATCTCCAGGATATCAAGCATTGGAGCATTCGCCACAGGACATATTGCTGTACAGGCTCCGCAGGCAGTACACGCCCACACAGCGGACTCAGTGATGGCGTATTCGGTAAGAACAGCGTCGGGTGGTTTTCCCGAAGCAAGGTCATGCAGGTTTTCGTTGATGAAGTAGCGTTTGTTGATCTCGAGAGCCGCAGGTGACAACTCCTTGCCTGTTTCGTATGCCGGACAGACATCTTGACAGCGATTACACATAATGCAAGCGAATGCGTCGGCGATACCCGGTTGAGGAAGTTGTTCAAGTTTTAATGCCCCAAAGACTTCAATATTCTCATTCTCAAAATCAATCGGGTCAAGTGCACCGGGCGAATTTCGTTCTACCTGTGTGGCAAAGTTGAATCCCGACATAATAAAATGCACATGCTTCGTGTACGGGAAATAGGGGGCGAAGGCCAAGATCAACCCCAGTGCACCCCACCAGCATACATGATGCCAGATTGTTAGTGTGTCTGAATCCAATCCTGCCCAGATCGGAGTAATTGCAGAAGCAAGTGGTTGCCAGGGATCAGGATCGTGCAATTGAATAGCGACGGATTCGCCAAGTAATCGGAATCCCACATGACACAAGATAAATATGCCGACTATCAGAGAATCACGCGATATCGTTTGGTTAAGGAAGGGGAGTCGAGCCTTCTTGATACGGAGAACATTTGCTCGTTGTGAGAGAATCTGACGTCTGGGAGACACAAAACGTCTCAGGAGGAGCAATACCATAGCCAACAATACTGTGCCACTGGCAAGGTCAACCGCAAGGCGGTAGCTTTGGCCTATCCAGTCTGGAAATAGCACAGGTTCGGCAACATAACCACGGATTACATCGACGACGTTGACCAAAAGGTATAGCACGAATCCCCATGCGAGTGCCGCATGTACGGCGCCGGTAATGCGGCGTGTTCCCCAGATGGGGCGCATTGTAATCCATGTCCAGAGCGCACGAACTGTGCGTTGCCAGTCTGTCGTAAGAGATGGCGCTCGGCCATGACGTATGGTTCGGAACATGGCGGAAAAGCCCAAGCCCGTGCCGTATGCAGTGAAGATCACCGCAAGAGCAAAAAGTACTTTTTCCGTCAGGGTCAACATGGACCCGGGCTAATCCAGTGTGTAGGATGCTGGATCAATGTCCTTTTGGGTCCGCTCCATAATGGCCTGATTAGCAGTAATTGCAATGGCAGCTGCTTCCAGTCCACGTTCCCAATTGGCCGCCGGCGGGTATGGACCGAAGGCGTGATTGTCCATAAATTCCTGCAGTGCATACCAGAGTGGTGTTTCCACGTTGGGATCGTCCTCGGTGGGATCTACATTCTGGGCGTCTAATTGGGTTGCGTTAGCCAAGAGAGCAATTCCTGTTTCCTTATAGAATCGATCCGTTCGCGCGTACACTTCCCAACCAAGCATTAAAGCATCTACCTCCTTGAACATCCAAGCCTTGCCCCGATCGCGGAATACAATAGTGCTGTCGGAACCGTAGTAGGCTTCATAGGCGTCATCAAAAGAACTGGCCAGTGTAGCATCAAATACCATATGCAATCCGCTTGGGAATTCGAAAATGGCCTGCACCGTGTCCGGGACCTCTCGACCATCATTCCAGGCCATGATCTGACCGAAACCGTGAACGGAGGTGGGTAGCTCTCCAAGTACCCAGTAAGCTACGTCCATCTGGAGTAATGCAGACTCACCAATCAGCCCCGTAGTCACGGCTGGATCCAGACGCCAGTTGAGCTCACGCACACGGTCAGCATTGGGAGACGCCCGTCGCCAGCTTTCCTTGGCGTGCCACTGCCCTCGTGCCATAGCTGGTCTACCAATAGCACCGCTGCGCATAAACTGAAATACCGAGCGGTGCTGAGGGTTAGAGCGGTAAGTCTGACCAACCTGGAAAATTTGTCCGGTTGCATTCTGTGCAGCGCGTGCGATTGCTTTGGCATCCTCAATCGAAGAGGCCATAGGGGCTTCGCAATACACATTTTTGCCCGCTTGCAGTGCATTAATCGCCATATCGCGATGCAGGTGCGTGGGCGTTGCGACAATCACGGCCTGAATATCCGGGTTGTCCAGGATTTCACGGTAATCTTCATGTCGGGTTGCCTCAGGTGCATCCCGCTGTGCACGGCGAAGCATCGGAGCATACGTATCACAAATAGCTGCAACCTGGGCACCGGGTACGCGAGCAAGCGTGGCCGTAATTTCACGTCCCTGGGGACCGTACCCGATTATTCCGCAGCGAACGTCATTGTGGTTGCCGGGCCAGGATCTTGTTTTGATGTTGGCTGCGCGAACCAAGCCTGCTCCGCTGAGCGCTGCGCTGCCCATCAGGAAAGCTCGTCTGCTGACTGTGTGCTTAGTCATTGCTGAGTGGTTGAGTCTGTTGAGTTAAATCCCAAGGAAATAATATCCATTGCACCTGTACTGTGGTATGCACATAGTGTACGCATACCACGAAATTTTTGTTGAACCTGTTTTCCTTCTGTCCGACCCATAGCAAGTAACGCGGTTGAAATCGCATCACAGATCGTTGCAGACGGATGTGCTACTGCGGATAAGGCTGCACCTTGCACGGGGTAACCTCGTCGGGGGTCAATTACATGCCCCCACACCTTACCGTCCTTTTGGAACGCTTTACCCTTGGGGGCAGAAACCGAGAAGGCTTCATCACGGATAGATGTTGAGGTTAGCATCTGCGAGTCTTCCAGCGGATCAGATACGCCTATAGGCCAACCATTTCCATCCTGCGGAGGTGTTCCGATGGCCACCATAGTACTTGTTCCTCCGTGCAACAGCGCGGAAGTTACGCCACAGTCCCGCAAAAACATCCCAGCCTCTTCTATGGCATATCCCTTTCCAATCGCACCAAGATCCAACGCCATGCCTGGCAGCTTAAAGGCGACTGTCCGTTTTGCATCGTCTAACACTACTTTATCCATCCCCGTCCTGCTCAGGGCTTCTTTTCTCGCATGTGCATCGGGCCAGGAGCCTGCGCCACGAACGAATCCCCAACAGCGCATGAGTGGGCCCACCGTTACATCGAAGGCACCATGTGTCTTGTAATGGACATCCGCAGCCGTCCTGAGTAGCGAGTATAGCCTGGGAGTCACCCGTACGGGTCCCTCTGATGCGTTACAGTTTACCTGACTGATTTCACTGGTTGGGTCATAAAAACTCAGCTGTTGCTCCAACCGCTTTATTTCTGCCAAAGCTTCCTCCCCTGCCCCTCGCAACTGGATCATATCCTCCCCGTGGATCAGGAGTTCAAACCGCGTCGCCATGGCGTGTAGCGCCAGTCGAACGGTTTGCATGGCAATCTATTGGCCTTAAAAGAAGCGGAGGGGGAGGATAGATCGACTATCCTCCCCAAGCTCTTCGCTTACCAGTATGTATCAATGGGTTTCGGTGGCGTACGTGATCGGCTCTATCTTCTGGCCGCTACCGGTATGCAGGGAGCGCTCTTCTTCATTGAAGTAAAGCATCTCTCCCATGCGCTCACTCATTTCCGCCATGGATATGATGGTCTGTGCCCGGATGGCAACGTCAATGTTACCATTCGTCTGACCATCCTCACGAATCGCCGTGAAGAAGTTATGTATGTGAGCGGGGACATCTGCGCCTGGAAGGAGATTTTCCATTTGTTCTCCATCCACCAAATCAGCGAAAGGACGCTCCGGGCGAAGTTCCAAACTCTCACCACTGAAGTATAGCGTGCCTTCGTTGCCTCGGATAACCTGTCCCAATCCCTGTTCATTAACGCTGCTGCCGGTAATGATCATACATAGTCCGCTAGGGAATTCTGTCAGGAGCTGGCAGTTGTCCGTTACATCGCGGTCTTCTTCTCCGAGAATTGAGTCGCCAATTGTCTTGTTACCAACGGAACACACACGCTTCGGAAACTCGGGAGCACCTGTTGCAATTAGGAGCGGGTGAATCCGGTGTGCCAAAAGGTCTCCTAGAATACCTGCACAGTACGGGTAGTACTTACGCCAGCGATGATAGTGTTGTGCATTGAAGTCACGGGCAGATACTGGTCCGAGCCATTTTTCCCAGTCAATCGTTTTTCCGGGCTCGAGCTCCGGCTCCAGTCTATAGTAGTTCCATTCGCCGATGGGTGTATTGCGGCAATAGGAGTCCTGTGCAAGCACCAATGGGCCGATCCGGCCTGCACGAATCAACTCGGCAGCTGCGTGCCACTTGCCTTGTGTACAGAATTGTGAGCCGATCTGGAATTTTTTTCCAGTTTCCTTGACCTTGTCGTAAATCTGGAACCCTTCATGGAAATAGCGAGTCATTGGCTTTTCGCAGTAGACATGCTTTCCAGCGTCTAGTGCATCCACAGCGATCTGTGTATGCCAGTGGTCAACTGTACCAATGAAGACGGCATCAATGTCGGGGTTGTCCAAGACGGCCCGATAGTCCTCATGAACTTCCACTGCTGCGTCACGGCCAGCCTCCTGACGGGCAGCGTCCAGTGCTGCGTGCGCCTGATCACGACGTTTAGAGAAGAGGTCACAGGCCGCCGCACCAATGGCATTCAGCTGTACGTTATGTCGGGGCCTGCCGTTATTGGTTGGGTTGGTAACGTTTAGGAGATGAGCATTAAAGCCCTGGCCACCTACACCGATAAACCCGCATACGACCGTGTCGTTGGCTCCTAATACCGAGCCAGTTGCCGGCGCTTTAGCGTGCGCAGTTTTTGCACCATGTACCCCGGCCATGATTGCGGCGGTACCGGCAGCAGATTTTTTTAGAAAGTCGCGACGAGAGTTTTGCTTATTTAGCATTAATCTGAATGATGGGTTGTGAACAACAAGTGCAGGGTCGTTTCCTAAAGCACTGAAAGCGCTTTCTTGGAGACAAGCGGTCCATAATATAAGGAAACCAACGTTATATACCAAACACAGTCCAGACGTCAAGCATGCCGCATGTGTAGCATAAGGTTCAGGGCATGCATGGGGGCAGGAGCGTGTTATTGAGCAGTGATTTGAGGTCGAAGCCCCAGTTATTTGGTACTGTTTATATATCCAGTATCTGCTCACAGGCTTGATTAGGGCGTTATGTTTTTGTTCTGTGTTAATCCAGTGAAACATTTTCACCTAGTTTGGCCTAAAATCCATCACACCAAACTAGGTCACACTTATGCCTTCACTAAATTTCAAGCTCATCCTGCGCGTATTCGTTCTGATTCTTGTACTTGTTGCACCGGTATATGCGCAGACTGCTGAGTACACGATTGCCCCGGAAAGTGAGATGCATGTGGATGGCACATCAAATCAGACACCGGAATGGCGTGTCTACGCCACACAGATTGATGGTACGTTGAGCATGAATGAGGAGGGGAATGTTGAGTCCGTGCGTTTGGTGGTACCTTCCAAGATGATGAAAAGCAGAAAAAGTCCCATCATGGACCGTGGCATGCATGGAGCACTCAAGGCCAATGAGCATGCCGAGATCGTCTATGAACTCGCGTCCATATCTGACTTCACGATGACGGGAGATAGCACGTTCACGCTCAATTCCACAGGTAACCTTACCATCGCGGACGTGACCAAAGAGATCATGGTTCCGATCGAGGGGACTACACGCGAGGATGGACGCGTCCATTTCAGTGGGAGCCATGCGCTATTGATGAGCGACTATAACCTCAAACCTCCCTCCCTTATGTTTGGCGCGTATCGGACGGGAGATGAGCTTACAGTAACGTTTGAGCTTATTGCTGCTCCCGCAGAATGAGTCTGGCTATTTGTGCTCGTTGAGCACTTTCTGGTGTCAGATTCTGCCACGTTACGGCCCTCCTCATGTGCAGCAAACTGGCAGGGGGAGGCTCTACGCTGTCCGAGTAACTCAATAACAGGAGGCTTATTTCGACCTCAGGGGGTTTTGAAGTGATAGTGGCTGGTAAAGACGGCAGCCACGCTTCTCCAAGTGTTTTATTGGGATATTGCAAACGAAACACCCCAAGCGGTTACACTAACAAGCGGGCCGCCGAGTATATCCGGGTCGTGTAGGTTCAATCCCTCCAACCTTGCTCCATTGGCATGGATTGATCATACCAGTAATCATAGTATGATCAGATATCTATGTTATCTGTTCACGAAATTAATGGATTAACAAGCGCGGGCGATATTGATACACCTGGCCGAGTCAACACGAAATCATTTTCAGGAATTTTGCCGTCCGATACCACGGCAGCCATAGTTGAACTGAAAATCACCAACCGTTAAGAGGAAGTCACTATCAGTGATACTCTCCAGTGTCGCTGATTCCAAGGTATCCTTACTCAATTCTATGCGATCAGACGAGCGAAACAGGTGTGCGGGTAGATTGAACGTTGTCACGTTTTTCTTGAAGGGACCGGGGCTTCGGGATATCAATTTTACACGAAACCCATCGTCTCCAAGTCGAGTCCTCAAATAAGTCTCGCTCTCCCACCCCCCGAAAGTAAAATTCTCATCAAAAGTTTCAGTTCTGGTTAGTGCATGAAGTCGGGCAATTTGACTTCCTGCAGATGATCTTCCCGTAACATCATTGAGATGATCTGTCCATTTTGGACCGAGATCCCTTGCGAGTTGGCGCAGAAATTCTTGATGAGTGGCCCTTTCGACCAGATTTCTGCACATGGATGGCACGATCCAAGGACTAAATTCTTCGATTGCACGGCGTGTAGACTCAAGTCCAACAACATTTTCGTAGACCCCACCGGATGGCGATGTTCCCATGCCATATTTGAGCAGCCCCCCTTTAAGTCCTATTTCAAGTCCAGATTCCGGCACAAGGACTAAGCACTCTGGATCACAATAGAGAGATGGTCGATCATTGCGGGGGTGCCGGTGAAGACGTCCAATGCGCTGGAGCAAAACATCTGCAGGGCAGAGATCGCTGATTAAGATATCGGCATCAATGTCTAGGGATTGCTCTAGGGTTTGTGTTCCAATTATGATCTTGCCCCCAGCCCGTGAGGAGTTTTTTCCGAGCTCCCTTTCTACGGCATGGTCGAGCAGTTTACGATCTTCAACCGAGAATCTACTGTGATGTAGCGTAGGCTGGCCAGATTCCCTCAGTATTAAGTCTTGATACCCGTTGGATAATAGGGCATCAAAAACGGATTGCGCACCACTAACGGTGTTACGAATGACCAGAACTCGTGCACCTGCTTGAGCAGCCTCAGCAGCAATTTCAGCAATTGCAGATGGATTTTCTAAATGTTCAATGGTATCTACCGCAACGCTTTTGGATGCCGTACAGGAATTGATAGCTAGACATTCTGGGGGTTTTGCTGTATCCCTAGATAGGGTAAGTACTGGATATGGATAGGAGTTAGCCTCATTGAAATCAAAGGAAGCAACCCGTGTAGACTTATGTAGAAATTTATTCCGTGCAGTTGCGCCAAGTGTAGCGGACATGATCAACGCATGTCCACCAATATCCAAATGTGCATGCAATACGTTACGTAATAGGGTTGCCATGTAGGAGCTACTGGCATGAACTTCATCGATTACAAGTAAGCTTCGGGCGACAGATGCAGATCGCAAGTGCGACCATTTGACCTTCAGTCCGGCAAGCAATACCTGATCAATAGTTCCAACTGCAGCTGGTGCGCTGAGGAATTTTCTCGGGCTCTCGGCGGCCCAGCGGGCAAGACGGTTCTCATCATCGGGATGGTCTTCCCAGTAGACAGTGAATTTGTCGACAGCAGCGTATTGCCCACTATGCTCACCAGCTTTCAAGTAGCCAGGAATCGCCAAGACGTTCTCAACATTGGCGTGGTCGGGAAGAAGGCGTTCCAGTGCCTCAGATACACGCCTATGCAACTGCTTCGCCGCTGCACGGGTAGGAAGAGCAAAGTATAATCCATCAACAATTCCAGCTTCCCATAGGGCGGCAAATCTCAGGATTGCAGCTTCGGTTTTGCCAGATCCCGTTTCACTTTCAAGGATTAGCAACTTGGAATCAAGTGGAGCATCTTGGACAACCTGCTGGGCAGATCTAGGAGAGTCATACCCAAAAAGACTTTGAACGCTCACATCTACAGATGATTCAGCGGTTCTCCAAAATCGCCGAGCAAAGCCTTTTTTTCTCACAGCATCTGCGGCTCTGCTACGTGCAGTAGCCCAGTAATCTGGATCAATGGAAGATTTTAATGGAAAACAAGCCGGATCAGACCCAATCTGATCTGCAAGTGTAACCAGTCCACAAAATAAGTGAGCAAATTCAGCATTCTCGGGTAGCGGAGGTCCATCATTTTCAAAAGCTTCTGCAAACCACTGCTGGCCTCGTTCTACCAAAGTCCTTGCAGCCGAAACTGGATCATAGTTGTCTGCGGGCTTCCATAACTCTGGAGGACCAGAACCTGCTAGATTGGGCGGATTTGCCGGTCTACCGTGATGTGCCAATGTGGCGAAAAAAAGCGGGATTACTCCTGGTCCCCAACCTTCCAAAACACTCAAATTTAGTGCCTCGCACATCTGGCGATGATGGATGCAGTAGAGAGCCTCAGCAATATGACCGGCTTTCCTCGGTTTCCGTACCTGAATTGGGGGCTGACGATTGACCTTGAATTGAAACCCAGCATTAACCTTCCCGAAGTCGTGCAGATACGCAATGTAGGCAAAGCGTGTGCGAGTTACGGGATCTAATCGTTCCATCCTACAAGCGACAGCAACGCGTTTCTGCAAAACTGGATCAGCTAATAGTTCCAAAAAACAAGCGGCTACATCCGCGCAATGATACTCAAGACGATGAAAATCAAAAGTTTCATCATTGAATTTCCCCCAAGCGTATGAACTATCCATGACCTGTAAAGCGGGGCTAATAACTTTGCTGATGAATCGGGAGTAGTAAGATTTCTTTAGGAAAATCCAACGTGGACACGATGTCGAGGAGGGTCTTAAGTCCCCAATACTAACTCGAATTATGTTGAAGTGTGCGTATTCCGACGATGTGGTCCGCTTCGATCAGAATACATAGGGAGATCAGATTTCCCTGACGCAAGTTTGCAATTGTAGTGGATTTTTTCGCGGATCTTTGCTGTCCCCTATTTTTCAGGGGAGTTCAAAAAGGGCTATTTTTTCGTTCTTTTCTTACATGTTGGCGCCCTCTTTTGGAGGGCGTTT
>MPNB01000090.1 GCA_002238805.1 Rhodothermaceae bacterium bin80
TACCCCCTTAAATCAACACAGACATATCCGGTAAATCTCCGACATCCATGGCCCCGAAAAAAATGCCCAAAAAATGGGATCAGGAAAGGTCTGTGTCTTCTATATTACTACGCGTGACAAACTTGGGTTAGGATACTTCACGAACACCGACACACTACATCAGTCAGGCCTTTTGCCGGAGCATCATTTTCTTATCTCTGGAATGATCACTCCGGTAGGAGTGTTACCTGGACATACTGTTTGCCAAGCAGCGACCGTGCTGCCTTACGTATGTCTTCAGCTGTCAGTTCGTCGACGAGCATCTCATAGCGATAAATATCGAGGTAGTCCTCGTCCGTGTTATCGAAATAAAATTGAATCTGGTCGAGCCAAAACCCGTTAGTTTCTAGACTGGTTTCACGACTGCGGAGATGTTGAGCCTTGATGCTATCCAGGTAAGATGTCAGATCAAGATCGTTCTGAATCCGTGCAATATCTTCAAATACGGTCTCAGTAAGCTCTTCTGCTCGGGCGGGATCACATCCGAAGAAGATGCTCAGTGTGAATTGGCCGTCAGGAAGACGGGTTGAACCTGCCTGTACAGATGCGCTGTAGATCCCAGCCCGGTTTTCGCGTAACTCCTCTCTCAGCCGTATGTCCAGTACATCAGAAAGCGCGCGTAGTATGTATCTGTTATATCGTGTGTAGTCAAAGTCGCCGTGGAAGATGATGGCTACCCGTGATTGGGGATCCTGCCCCTTGTACACCTGACGTACAACAGGGCCTTTTGGAAGATCCGGGGCTATATTGCGCCAAGACTCTTCCCGAGGAGTTTGGGGTAATGCTCCCAAATACTGAGCTGCCAAATCACGCACCGCCGTCGAATCCAGATTGCCTACCAGGATGAAGGTGAAGTCATCCATATCGGCAAAGCGGTCCAGGTAGATATCCAACGCATCATCAGCATTAAGGCCGTTGATTTGATCGGCGCTTAGCAGCTTATAACGAGGGTTGTCAGGGTAGAAGGCAGTAAACAGTGTATCCTGAAATGCTGCCCCGGGCGTGTTAACACGCCCTTCCAACTGCGCGAGTTGACTATTCTTGAAAGATTGGAGTGAAGAGTTGTCGATGCGGGGAGATGTGGCATACAGGTAAATCAACTGAAAAAATGTCTCCAGATCTTCGGGAGTAGAACGGCCTCTGAAGCCCTCGGAGTAATCGCCAATGAATGGCGATACCTGAACGAATCGGCCCGCAAGTTTCCGAACTAGTGCAGACTGGTCGAATGTACCCACTCCGCTACGGCCGACCAGGGCTGGAGCGATGCTCGCAGTAAAATATTTGTTGTCTTCTATGAGAGAACTCCCTCCGGGGCTAAATGCAGACAGCAGGATTTCGTTGTTCCTGAAAGTGGTTGATTTCAGTATTACCCGTATGCCGTTATTGAGCGTGAGGATATGGATCCCCAATGTGTCGATTGCTGATTCATGGATGATACGACCTCCGCTAGGTAATTCGTCAATAAGCGGGTGATCTGTATCCTCGTCTGCAAGTGGTGCCGTTTCCTGGGACCAGGCATCGTCCAGGAGGGCGGCCAGATCATCCTCCGTGGGAGGAACAAGGTCTGCTACATCGGGCAGTGTGACGATAATTGCACGGGATTCAGGCCTAAGCTGCTTATGAATTGATGCATGCAGTTCCTCCAGAGTAATACTGTCCATCAGGTCACGCACGATATTCAGTTGAGTCTCTGCATGCATGACCGGACTGTCGTTCAAAAAATGGTTGACCAGTCGGGCGGCATATGTGCTACTTGGCGTGTTTTCCTGATCATTGGCGGCACGCTCGTAGGCTTGCAACAGGACCCTCTTCTGTCTATCAAACTCACCTGCGGTAAAACCATGTTGCAGCATTCTTGCAGCCTCTGTTAAGAAGCCTCGGAAGCCGGAAGTTATACTGTCCGGTACCACCTGTGCAGCCAGGCTGTGTGTACGTAAAGATCGAACAATGGAGCCGGTGGTTAGTCGCCCCCATAGAAATGGTGAACTCGTGCCATCCCTGGCAACCTCCGCAAGCCTGCGGTTAAATATTCCACCGGTCAGTCGTTCAACCAGGTATCTCCGGTAATCTGCCTGTGTGTAGCGTGGCGCAGCAGGGTGCCGGTGCATGATTTCGAGTTGTACAGAGGGGAGCTCAGGATCAGTTATGACCTTGTACACGGTTTCCTCCGACAGTGGAATGGCAAAGGTGGGGCGATCAAGCGTGGAGATGGGTTGTTCCCAATCAGCGAAATGTTCTTGGACTAATTCTTTTGCAGTATCGGCTGGCAAATCCCCCACAACGACGATTGCCATTAGGTTCGGTCGGTACCAGCGATCGTAATATCGTCGAACAGCATCTGGCTGTCCTTGCTGTATAGATAGTGTATCTCCAATTGGAAGGCGCACTTCGTAATGCGAGCCTTGGAGTATTACGGGGATAATCTGATCACGTGTACGACCAGCAGCGCCACGCCCACGACGCCATTCTTCCAGTATTACGCCGCGTTCGGCATTGATTTCTTCGTCGGACATGGTAGCATGCTCAGCCCACTCCCGAAGCACCGCGAATCCTGTTTCAACGATCTGCATGCTGTCCGTTGGCACTTCCAACATATAGACGGTTTCGTCGAAGGAGGTGTAAGCATTGAGATCGGCTCCAAACCGCATACCCACTTGTTCAAAGAACGAAACGAGCTCCTGGCGGGGGAACCGTGCTGTACCATTAAAGAGCATGTGCTCAACAAAGTGTGCGAATCCGCGTTGATCATCTTCTTCAAGAATGCTGCCCGCATTGACGACCATGCGTAATTGCGCCCTGTCCTCAGGTTCGTTGTTTTCCAGAATGTAGTAGGTTAGTCCGTTAGCGAGCGTATCAATGTGTACCCGTGGATCCATTTGGAGGGGTTGCCCATGTACACTCAGAACACATGCGGTAATGCTGAGAAAAATCAATAGGGAGCGAACCCGTATCATTGCATGGTATGAATTGAATCTACCCCTCTAAGGTCATGAAGACAAGATGGTTTCACTTTTCCCAGAAGTTAATTCTTCTGTTCGCTCTTGTTATTTCCGCGTGCAGTGAGGATGTGCTGCTTACTTTTGAAACCACAGGCGGGGATAAACTACGCCCACTGGCGATCGTTACTTTTGCAGTAGACTTGGAGAGGGGGACCTATATAGCACGCGATCATACGGGTAAGCGCGCAGCCTTACAGGTGGACGGGGAAGGTAGGGCTACGTTCCTGGTGTCACGGGTACTGCCGGGTGCCACTACAAGGTGGACAGTCAGATTGGATCAGGACGGAACCGCGAATGTTGAGGCAGTCAGTAGGGGAGATGTCATTCTGATCAGGGCTGATGGACGGGATGTTGCAGCATACCGTACAGCGAAGGGGGCTATGCCCCGGGAAGATATACCGGAAGTCTATAGTCGGGACGGCTACTTGCATCCGGTATGGACCCCTAGTGGCCGTATTGTTACGGATGACTATCCGCCGGATCATATCCACCACCATGGCATTTGGGCAGCTTGGACTAACACGATCTTCCAAGGACGAACACCAGACTTCTGGAATATGGGGCGTGCTACCGGGCGTGTTGAGGTTGTTGCACTGGACAGTATATGGAGCGGAGTGGTCCACGCAGGGTTAAATGCCCGCCATAGATATGTGGACATGATTAATGAAGAGGTCACAGCGCTGAATGAAGTCTGGCATGTGCAAGTGTACAGGACATCGGCCGATTTAAATATTCTAGATCTCTCGCTGACTCAGGTAGCAGCAACCGACAGTGTACTTGTATTCCCCGAGTACAGGTATGGTGGTGTTGGTGTTCGCGGGCATAGGGATTGGGTCGGAGAAGAGGGTACAGAGTTCTTTACTTCTGAGGGGCTAACGCGTGAAAATGGACACGCCACTCGCGCGCGCTGGTGTCATATAGGTGGGATAGTAGATGGAGAGCGGGTAGGCATTGCCGTTCTTAGCCATCCGGATAATCATGAGTCTCCCCAACCGATGCGGATTCATCCAACTGAACCATTCTTCAACTTTGCACCTACCCAGGCAGGTCTATTTCAAATTACATCGGATGAGGATATGACTTGGAAGTATCGGTTTGTAACTTATGACGGGGCGTATGATCAGGATCTTCTTGATGCCTTATGGGAGGACTACGCCAATCCACTAACTGTCCATATCGTTCGTTAAACAGCTTATGAATTACCATCGGCAGCAGCAGTATGATGCCATTGTGGTTGGCTCGGGAATGTCTGGCGGATGGGCCATGATGGAGCTCTGTCGACTTGGTCTCAAGACCTTGGTTCTTGAGCGTGGACGAATGGTGCGTCACGGTCTGGACTACATTACTGAACACAAGGCACCTTGGGAGCTTCCGCATCGGGGACGTGTTCCTCCCGCCACGGTACGCGAAGAATATCCGGTACAAAGCAAGACGTATGCGTTCTCCGAGGCTACCCGTCATTTTTTTATGCGTGACTCGGAGTATCCGTATGTCCAGGATGAGCCCTATACATGGATACAGGCAAATGTAGTTGGTGGAAGGTCTTTAATGTGGGCGCGTCAGAGCTATCGACTAAGCCCCATGGATTTTGAGGCTAACCTGGAGGATGGTAATGGCGTGGATTGGCCGATTCGGTATGCTGATTTGGCTCCTTGGTACGATCATGTGGAAAGAACTATTGGTGTCAGCGGACAAGCGGAAGGCTTACCGCACCTGCCGGATGGGATCTTCCAGAAGCCCATGGCCATGAACATTGTGGAGCGAGTGCTCAAGGAGCGGGTGGAAGCAGATTTTCCTGAGAGAACAGTCACAATAGGGCGGACTGCTACACTCACGGAACCGTTGGGGGATCGAGCCGCATGTCATTATTGTGGGCCGTGTGAGCGAGGTTGTTCTACCGGTTCATACTACAGTACACTTAGCGTTGCGCTTCCGAGAGCAAGGGAGACCGGGAATCTGACACTTCGACCGAATAGTCTTGTGTGCGGAGTCAATTATGATGAAGCTGAGGGCAGGGCGACAGGAGTAGATGTGATCGATACGGAGTCAGGGGAGCGAATAACATTTACAGGGCGGCTGATTTTTTTGTGCGCTTCCTCAATGAACACCGCTCGTATAATGCTCCTTTCGGCCAGTCGAAGTTTCCCGGATGGTATTGCAAATACCAGTGGAGCACTTGGTCATTACCTTATGGATCATCACTATCATGTAGGAGCCAGTGCTTCTTTTGACGGGTACACCGATCGATATTACAAGGGGAATCGTCCGAACGGGATATATATTCCGCGATTTCGCAATTTAGGGCCGGAAACACGTCATCCCTCATTTGTACGGGGGTACGGCTTTCAGGGGGGAGCCAGTCGACAGGGCTGGTCTCGTGGCAACAGTATGACCGGATTTGGGAGTGAGTTTAAGCACAGCCTACGCGAGCCAGGCCGCTGGACTTTGGGATTGGGGGGCTTTGGTGAAACGTTACCACGGTACGATAATTACTGCATGCTAGATACTTCGGTACTCGATCAGTGGGGTTTACCCGTGCTTAAATTCCATGTGACCCGGGATGATAATGATCGGGCCATGCGCAAGGATATGATGGAGACTGCTGCAGAAATGTTGGAAGCAGGTGGAGCAAGAAATGTCTCTACTTATGACACGTGGCAGGATGCTCCTGGTTTAGGCAATCATGAAATGGGTGCCGTCCGAATGGGGCGTGATCCCGCTACCAGCGTACTGAATGCGTATAATCAGTGTCATGATGTACATAATTTGTTTGTAACCGACGGTGCATGTATGACTTCGTCTGCATGCCAGAATCCATCCCTCACTTACATGGCGTTAACTGCACGCGCATGTGATTATGCCGTTCGGCAATTGTCGGACGGCTTACTATAGCTAGAACCAATATTTATAAATGCCACCCCCAACAGTGATTGCATGCATGTTGACGAGGGATGACCTGGCGAGGCTCCGGGAGAAATGTATCGTCTATGTAAGACCGATGATGGTTCCGGTTGCTGGCGAGCATATCAAAAATGCATTAGCCATAGTCACTACACCGTATGATCGAGTTAACTCCGAATTTCTTCACAGAGCCCAGAATCTCGAACTTGTGGCGCAGTTTGGAGCAGGAACTGACAATATTAACCTCAAGGCTGCCAGGGCGCATGGTGTCATGGTCACCCATACGCCCAAGGTAACTGCAACATCAACTGCTGAGTTGACCATGGCCCTGATACTTTCGCTGACACGCCGCCTGCCCGAGGCAGGACATGCACTTGGCCGGGGACCAGAGGCAATGCCATTAGGAGTGGGGCTTGCCGGCAAGAAACTTGGCATTATAGGCTTGGGACATATAGGATATGCGGTAGCGCGTCGGGCGCATGCGTTTGGGATGAAGATCTTTTATCATAATCGAAAACCGGCCAACCCGACGATTGAGCGCGAAACCACTGCGACGCTTTGCAGCTTGGAGGAGTTGCTCACAATAAGTGATGTTGTAACGCTACATTGTGACCTTAACCCGGACAGTCATCAGTTGGTGGATGCGAAGGCCTTGGCTCTAATGAAAAGCACAGCGATTCTCATCAATACAGCGCGTGCTGGGGTCGTAGACGAAGTCGCTTTGGCACGGGCAATTACATCAGGGCAAATTGGAGGTGCAGGATTGGATGTATTTAGTCCAAATGTATTAGATACTCTCCGTAATCACCCGAGAGTTGTATTGACGCCACACTCTGGAACAGCAACTACGGAAACACGCATTGCTATGTCTAACATGGTGGTCGAGTCAATTTTAAGTTTCCTCAACGAAGATGTTAAGGTTCCAAATCGCAAGATTTGAGGCATGTTCCCTGGCAAGGTTTTGTTTTACAGTTCTGATTGCCTTGTTGCTTGGCTCAAAACCGGATGTAGTTTGGGGGCAGGCGGATACGCTTAATTTGGTAGTTGTGCTGAATGGCCTTTCAGAAGGCGATGCGGACATCTTGGTTGCCCATGCGGAGGATTACTTGGAGCTTGCTTTATTGGAGCAACCTCGCCGGTACACGCGATCACAGGCACTATATGTTCTTCGTGAGTTTTTCCGAGAGTATGCACCCGCGGGGTTTGAGCTTGATCGCAGCATGACGCAGGGGGAGGAGTGGTGGCTTACAGGACGCTATACTGTTCGTGACGGGGATCATGTCCTTCGTTTTTACTTACGGTTTGGAGGCTCCTATCCAGCGTATAGGCTTATGGCAATACAAGTAATCCGTTCCTGATGTGGGATATGTTGCAGCAAAGGACGTTTGTCGTGATAGCCGGATTGCTCCTGTTAATCGTTGGTTCATCGTGGATTGGGCAACGGGTACATGTGCGATCTGTTAGTCAGGGAGTAGACTCGCGTCAGCGGGAGGCTGTAGCAGCTGCGGAGGAGTTGCTATTGTCTGAATTTGCTGCTACTCAAGAGGCGATGCAGGTCCTTGCGGCCGAAGCGGCGAGGGTAGTTGATAACCGCTCCGTTCCATACAGGAGCGTGCCTGATCCTTTGTTGACCAAGGAGTTGACCCGTATTACCGTACCGGAACAGGGGTCTCTGTCAATCTATGATATGCAGATGCGATTGGTTGCGTGGCGAGGAGAGAGTATTCCATTCGCTGGGGGAGACACACTTAATCGCCCCCGGTGGAGCATCATACGGGATAATGATTGGCGCATCGCACTGGTTCTTTGGGAGCCCCTCCATGCGGGGGATGCTGAAGTTGGCAGCATCCGTGTGACGCAAAACCTCTTTGCAAGAGCACCTGTACGCAATTCGGTACTGGACAATTATGACATTACAAACGCCTGGACACGTCGGACAGGGTTGAATGTTCAGGTGGATTATGGAGGTGATCTCGGTGAAAATACACTTCGATCTATAGACGGAGAAGTACTGGGAACATACACCGTGATTCAACCGACCGAGGCTAAATTGATTGCTGCGACTGCTTCATTTTACGGCAACCTGATGGCGGCGGGGATGGCGCTACTGGTTCTTTGGCTTGTCTGGGGTACTTGGCGATGGTACAGGAGTGCCCCGAAGCTGTATAGCTTTATGACCTTTTCGGTTGTTCTAGGTTTGGGGCGTATCGCCTGGCTTTACTTGGAAGTACCGGCAAGGTATCAGACAGGTAAAGCTCCGTTCAGCCCATTATTTGATCCCGTACACCTTGCCTCTACGGTGGGTGGTGGGCTAATGCGCACGACAGGCGATTTGCTTATTGGAGCACTATGTGTTCTGATTCTGGGATTTGCAGTGCTTCGTTACGCCAACGCATACTCAAGCTCATCTACACAGCAAAGGAGTGCTGTCTGGGTTCGTCTTGGGAGTGGTATTCTTTTAACTCTTGCGTTGGCGTTGATGCTGGCTGCTGTTGTACAGGCAAGTGTTTTGGATTCTACGCTCAGTTATACAGGGCGCAGCACACTTCTGCCAAGCTCTCTGGAGTTGGTCGTGTATATATCTCTCGTGCTCCTAACACTGGGATCGGTACTTATAGCGATCGGTATGCTTCATACGGGACTGGAGATGCGTCCCAGTCGCGCTTGTTTAGTTTCTCTGTGCACGGTTGCTGTCGGGATCATCGCAGTATTGGGGTGGCTGCAGTGGGGCTCTTGGATACTTAGTCTGGGTTTATTGTCTGCCTGCCTGTACATCGCAGCAAGGACAACAGGAGGTGGGAGTATTTATGAATGGCTCTCTCTGCGGCGGGCTGTGCCGGTAGTTCTGGGTATCTGTCTACTGCTTTATCCCACCTACTACGACGGTTTAGATAAGCGCAAGCGGGATCGGGTTGCGTACGCTGTAGAGACTTTTGATCGGGGCGGTGATCGTGGGGTGTCCCTGGCTGTACGCGAAGTTGTCGAAGAAGTATTTCAAAGACCAGAGTTGTACAGTGCACTTGCATCTGGTGGAGATATCGTCAGCGAAGTAGAGCAATTGATAGAAGGCACTCTTCTTTCTTCACTGGGTGCATATGACGCCAGTCTGACCTTTCTGTCAGCGAGCGGTGACGAGCTTTACAGCATCGGCAGCGTTTCCGCCACAACATCTCCCGAAGCCACGAAGGTGCTTTGGGCAGAGTTGAGAGTGGGGATAGAATTGAACTCAAGCAATTATGGATTTGTTGAACCACAATCGTCTGGTGCTGCCCGGTATCAGTACGCAGGGTTGGCCCCGCTGGGAGACGGATGGGTTCTTGTACGAGCGCAGCCTCATATTGTGTCTGAGGAAGCCAATACCCCACTCCTGCGGGTTCTTTTGTCTTCCGGTTATCTGGACCTTTACGAAGACTTATCACTGGCTTCCTATAGCGATGGACAATTAACCCGTACGTTCGGCCGCCGATTTGCCAAGTACAGACTGGATCCTGAGATTGCAGCAGAACTGACCCAGCAAACATCGCAATGGAGGCAGGAGTCGGTAGGAGGTGGTAGTGCATATCTGACTTATTACCTCCGTAGGAACAGCCAAGTCGTGGCTGCCCGAATGACAACGGACGGCGCGTTCGACCATCTCTATTACTTGCTCCGCTTGGTGGCTGGTGGATTACTCTTATGTATTCCGTTTTGTACAGTCGGATATGTCATGCAGTGGAGGGCCGGTCTCTTTCCGCGAAAGCGTGTGCGGTACCAGGATAAAGTGATGAATGCATTTTTTCTGGTTGGCGTTATCGCAGTAATCCCCGTCGGTATTGCCGGATACAATGTTGTGGCCGAAGAGAATGAAAAAGCGGTTCAAAGCTGGCTTCGGCAGCATTTGGAGCGTGTTGAGTCTACTCTTGTACCGGAAAGAAGGTTGGGAGAGAACAATGTTGATGCGCTGGAGCGCATCAATATTGATTCTTTATCTGCCCGTGTTGGACTGGACCTGAACCTGTATCGTGATACGGAGCTTATAGCGGCGAGCCGACGCCAGCTGGTGGACGATCGAATAGTGGATACGCGGCTTCCAGCGGAGGTTTTCAGTGCTATTTACGGCGATGCCCAGCATTTTACATTTGTGGATCACAAGCTTGGGGATTTTGAGTACACTGCGGGTTATCGTGCCATATTGGATAACAGCGGAAATCCGGCCTATGTTCTCTCGGTGCCCACGCTGCCGGAAGCTGAGCGAATTGAAGAGGAACGGGCACGGACATTAGCCTACCTGTTTGGTGCAATGTTGGGGCTGGGTATTCTGGTAATGTTTACGGGTTCAGTGCTCTCCCGAGCGTTGGCACGACCAATTGCCAGATTGCAGGAGGGCTTACAGGAAGCAGCGCAGGGAAAATTTGAACGTGTATTACCGGTTGAATCGCGCGATGAAGTGGGAGCGCTGGTCAAGACCTTCAATACGATGCAGCGGCAACTCTCGGAAAATAGGCAGAAGCTGGCTAGGCAGGAGCGGCAGTTAGCCTGGCGTGAAATGGCCCGCCAGATTGCACACGAGATTAAAAACCCGCTTACGCCAATGAAACTGTCAATTCAGCATCTCCAGCGCTCATACGAGAACGCGAAGACAGATGCTTCCCGGTTTAGACGACAGTTTGCTCGAACAACAGCAACACTCGTCGCACAGATTGATTCGCTGGCGCATATTGCCAATGAGTTTTCGACATTTGCCCAGCTTCCCGCCCGCAAAGTTGTAGGCCTTGATTTGCGTGCGGTGATCAGTGAAGCATATGGTCTTATGCGGGCAGAGGCATCTCACAACGTTACATTAGACCTAGAGCTTCCCGAAGAACCTTTGTCTGTTCGGGGAGATCCCAGCGAGCTTCTTCGCACTTATATCAACCTGATCAAGAATGCATTGGAAGCCGTGCGGGACATTGATGAGGGGATGATCACAGTTACTGCCAGGCAGGATGCGGACCAGATAATTACCGAGGTAATGGACAATGGCCCAGGTATTCCTTTGGAAGTTCAAGCCCGAATTTATGAGCCCAGCTTCTCCACAAAAACCAGCGGGGCAGGGCTTGGATTGGCAATTGCCCGGCAGGCCGTTGAGCTGTCCGGTGGGTCTATAAGTTTCAGCACGGAATTGGGGCAGGGTACAACAATGCGGATTGATCTGCCGCGGAGCTTAGGGGATGGGTAGACACACCTGCTGCAAGGGAGGGGTTACTTCTTGAAACGGGTATCTTTGGGAACTCTTCCAGAGCACCCCTTAGTTTGCTGTGCAATATGAGAGCCCTCAGACGGAAATATCTCCCAGCGTAGTCCAAACAAGTTCTACTAACGGGCGATATGTACATTTTTTGCGGGTTGCATTGGGAAGGGGACTAACGATAATTGTCGAAAGCAAGAACGGATTGTTTTGACGTAAAACACGTCGCAAGCGTGCGATGCCGGGATTGTGGCACAAATCCCAAACATTTTGAATCCTAAACGCTTATACGGAAGTAGAAATGAGACAGTGTCGGGACCAAAAAGCTATGAATCTGGAAATTCTGATCTCTACGGCAGGTTATATCATAACCCTGATCATCGCGCTTTGGTGTATGAACGCTTCACAAATCAAGCGTATCGACCAGCTCAGCCGTTCTCTGCGTGGTGACATCAGCGAGCTTCGTAGCACAATCCGTAACGACATTAGCGAGTTCCGTGGCGGGTTCCGTAGCGAGTTCCGTAGCGCAATCCGTAACGACATCAGCGAGTTCCGTAGCGCAATCCGTAACGACATCAGCGAGTTCCGTAGCGCAATCCGTAACGACATCAGCGAGTTCCGTAGCGCAATCCGTAACGACATTAGCGAGTTCCGTAGCGAAGTCCGTAACGACATCAGCGAACTCCGCAAAGGCCAAAAAAAGCTTATAGACTCCATGGCCAGGCTCGATAGCCGTGTCTCACGTCTGGAAGGCATGTTGCAGCCCCGGCCTTGGGTCGAAGCTCCCACAGGTGATATGCCTCCGGTCTCTGCTACGCAGGGCTGAATCTCACCAAGGTGTAGTCAAGTCGCCTGAGGGAATCTCGTCACCCGTGGGTGCTAGCTTGTTTGGTAGCCAAATATATAATCGCCTAAAAATACGGATCAGCGCAATAAGGCCCGGCAGGGTAATCTGCCATGCTCATGGTATATTCCGTCATGTGGTGCTAGGAAGGATAAAGTGGTTTTCTCGCAAATCTACTACCACATTCAGCTTAGGGCAGGGGACTACAACGATATTCTGCTCGGGCTTACCAACATGCTTGAATGTTCATGATTATGTTCACATGGAATCTATTCAGGCTAGTTCTGCCGTTTTTTAATTGAGGAGACATGCGAGCCAGCATGTTCGAATCCCATGGATATTGGGGCGGCTTTCGCATTTGAGTTAAGTGAAATAATGGCCAGTCTGGTTACTATGCGCCAGAAAAGTCGCGGAAGCCGAAGTAATGCAGGACGTACTTAATCTTGGCAGCCTTGCCTGGACCGAAGCCTGGCAAGGCCTTTAAGCGTTTCTCAACCGTTTTAATGGGGGCGTCATCGTTCCATAGGCGCTCGGGCTCGCCGCCATATTTGTCCACGATAATACGAGCAACCTTTTGTGTCGTGTCAGACATCTTGTTAGAGAACCGGTGCACAGCAGGTGACTGAGCGAAAACATCACGCAGCGCCTCCTCATTCATATTAGCTATAGTCTCCAGGTCCAGGTGCCCCAGACGGTCATATAATCGTTTGGCTCCCGTGAAGGCAATCTCGGCGCGTACACGCTGATCATACAAAAGACCGAGTAGGGCGGCTGTTGGGCTCGCGGCAATAAAGGCGTCTTCGTCCGCATCTCCGGTCAGAGTTCCCTCAGCCATAAACCGATCCATCATTCGTCCGAGACCGCCGCCTACTTCGCTGTAATCAATGTGTTGAAAGTGCATGGTATTTAGATGTTGCTTTTTTTACGCCAGGAAGTGCCGTTCGGGCTGTCCTTGATTTCGATGTTCATAGCCAGTAGTTCATCGCGAATCTTGTCTGCGAGCGTAAAGTTGCGTGTTTTGCGAGCTTCTGAACGTGCTTGGATAAGTTCTTCAATCTTGGCCGTGAGAGGATCTACACTAGATGCTTCTGATAAAGTTTGAGCCACTGGGCGATTTACGGACAATAACTGCTTAGTAGGGTGAGCCGTCGTCTTATGCGCTTTCGTGGTGGGGACGATTCCCAGTAAGTCCGAAACCCCACTCATGAAGGTGTATGCCCGGTTGTCTAGTTGATCTTTATGGCCGAGGATGGTACGTACTCCATCAAGTGCCTGGGCAATTGCGGCTGGAGTATTAAGGTCGTCCAGTAAGGCATTCAAGACAGATTGATATCTATCTTCCAGTGTTTTCCCAACCATCGATGCTTTGTTATGTCCACGATTTTTGGCGCTTTCGGCTAATTCGAATGCTTTTCCGAATCGCTGTACATGTCGCTCACTATCCCGAAGAGTCGAAAAAGTGAAATTAAAGGGTTTGCGGTACTGGCCACTAATTAGTGCAAGGCGTACGGCCAGAGGTGCGACGCCACGATCATTGATCAATTCTCTCACTGTATGAAAATTTCCTAAGCGCTTGGACATTTTACGTCCCTCCACTTGAAGGAAGCGCGTATGCACCCAATGTCTGGAAAACGGGCGTTGGGTCAGGGCTTCTGCCTGGGCAATCTCGCATTCATGGTGAGGGAAGATCAGGTCTTCTCCACCAGCGTGCAGGTCAATCTCCTGTCCAAGGTAAGCTTGGGCCATGACTGAGCATTCAATATGCCATCCGGGGAATCCCCAGCCCCAGGGACTGTGCCACTGCATGAGATGTTCGGCATCTTTTTTCCACAGCGCAAAATCACGTGGATCCTTTTTTTCAGGATCCACCACAACATCTCGGACTGCGAGCTCGAGAGCCTCGGCTGCTTTGTTGCCTGACAGGCTGCCGTAATTCGGGAAGCTTTCGACGGAAAAATAGACGCCGGACGAAGTCTGATACGCCGCGCCGCAGGCCAGCAGTTGCTCGATTGTCTGAATCTGCTCTCGAATATGCTCGGTTGCTCGTGGTCGGACATCCGGCTCCAAGAGATTCAAGATATGCCAGTCAGATTGCAGGGCTGAAGAATAGTGACGACTGAGATCCCAGACATTGGCGAACCGTTGGCCTTCTTTGGATTGCAGTCCGCGTGCCATGCGGTCCTCGCCGGACGGATCCATGGTATCGTCATCAGTTAGATGCCCAACGTCCGTGATATTGGTCACATAAGTGGTCTTCCAGCCAATTGCTCGTGCAGTTCTTAGTATGAGATCTGCGGTCAGAAAAGAGCGGAAGTTTCCGATATGCGCATAGGAGTAGACAGTCGGCCCACAGCTGTAGAAGCGCAAATGACCGGGTTCAATTGGAACCAAGGGTTCAACCCGGCCGGTCAGTGTATTGAAAAGTCGAAACTCCTTATCCATGATGACGCTACGAAGCGCCATGTGTAACGTAATTATTGGGTCTCGGTGCCACTGAGAGCGGACTCAATACCATGACTGAGGATCATTCGGAGATTAATTGTTACAGCGTTCGCAAAGCCTGGCAGATCACTCAGGCGCATGCCCCACAGATTGTCACTGGATAGAACATCCTCAACAAACTCAGGAATCATTTTATCGTCCGTCGGCCACCAATCGAAGAATCGTTCTGCATGGTCATCATGGATAGGGTACAATTGATCCTTCAGCTCACCATGCACTATGCCATTTGATTGCGAGGTGCCCCGCATGAA
Organism: Rhodothermaceae bacterium bin80; assembly: GCA_002238805.1. Classification (GTDB taxonomy): domain Bacteria; phylum Bacteroidota; class Rhodothermia; order Rhodothermales; family Bin80; genus Bin80. The sequence continues at coordinate 14,743 of MPNB01000090.1, forward strand.
GCGGAGCCATGCGGCAAACCCTAACGCCATGCGTTCCGGTGTGGGTCCATCGGGGTAGCGTGCATAGTGATCAAGTAATGTAGGTACAACCCGGTGTCGCAGTTTTGTTGTTGACTGTAGTGTAATATCAATCAGTCGGTGATACATATAGGGGTTTCTCCAGCGCTGGAGTACTTCGTCGATATAGGGATTTACGGTATCGGGATCCACAGGGAGTACTGGTCCGATTTCATGTCGCAAGAGTGATTCAATAAAACTGCTCACCGTGGGATGATTCATGTTGTCCAGGACGGTCTGACATCCTGCAAGGAGCCCTACAGGTACGGAAAGCGTGTGTGTCCCATTGAGGAGCCTGATCTTTCGAGTGCGGTAGGGGGCGATATCCGGGGCGATAACAATCCCGTCAGCGCCCTCAGCAAAGCCTAGCCGGGAGCGCAAGATCTCGTCGCCCTGAATTGCCCAAATCCGGTAAGGCTCACAAACAGTAAGCAGCTCGTCGATATATCCCAGATGTTCGTAGGCCGCATCCAGTTCAGCCTTGCCCGGTAAGCCCGGTACGATCCGGTCCACCAGAGAATTACAGATCAGGTTCGAATGCTGTACCCAATCCAGGAAGCGCGTTCCCAGCTCCCAACGGTGCGCCTGCTCAATAATCAGGCTACGCAACAGATCACCATTGTTATCTATCAGTTCACAGGGTAGAATAACAACGCCCTTTGAGGGGGCGTAGTCAAAAAAATCTGCACGCGCAAACAGCAGTGCACATAGTCGCCCGGGATAAGACTTCGGAGATGCCAATGTATCGCCTTCCTGCAGAGAGAGACCGATTTCGGTGGTGTTAGAAAGGATTACTTCCAGGTCGGCGCTACGTGCGATGGTAAGCACTTTACCCCAGTCTTCGTTGGCTGCCAGAACGCGGCTGATCGCTGTGACCGCACGAAATTCATCAATGGATTTGTTTTCTGCGTATCCCCGAGTCCACAGGGTGTAGCGTTCGTTCTGTTTTTTAAAGAGTTCTACGCGCCCGCTGGGTGTTGAGGCAACCATAACGATAAGACCCTCATAGTGTCCAGCGTTTATAGCTTCATCAATGAAGCAATCCGCGAATGCTCGCAGAAAGCGACCAGTTCCGAACTGCAATATTCTTTCGGTCCGAGGAAAAATCTCCCGTTGGCTACTGATCCGGGAGCCGCGTGCATTTGTTCTAAACGACATAGAAGCCTCGTTTTCTTTGCGTTTGTTGCACGAAGATAACTAATTCGGTGCCCCCAGCCCTTGCCTTTTATGCTCGTCGAGGAACGTTCCTATGCCATGCCTGAATTTCCATTCACCTAAGGAGCTGTGACCATATGTATTTTCAGGCGAAATCAATTTTGAGGATTTTATTGTCTAGCCAGGGGATGGGTTGTTCTAATCGATGGTAGTTGGCTTTGATGAGGTGTGGATTGTGAGCGCGGCGTGGAAAGGTGACTTCTATATGCGTATCGGTCAGTCTGATGTCGGCTCGTTTGGGGATGAGTCGGCGGAAGAGGGTGCGTGCTTCGGCGACTTCAAATCCGTCCCCGATGCGCCGACCAAGCAAGCGATACAGCACACTGGCGATCACGGTAAGCTGCACGTCTACATTAATTTTCATGGGTACCGCCGCGCTGAGCGCATCGATGTGGAAGAAGTCAATGGCGTCGCTGATGACATTTTCAATGACCATGCGGCGTGCATAGCGGTCGACGAGTTTGATCGGTGAGATTTTCTCCTGGTTGGTGATCAGTACGGTAGGTTGGGGATGCCCCAGGCCCTTGACGAGGATTTGTCGGATCGGTCCGGGATAGGCCGCCAAGTCGGCTTGTTCATCCACGATACTAGGTCGGCGGTACTTGCGGCTGATGTTGGTGAGTGTGATGGGACGCCATTGATTCTTGGGGATGGACTGGATATGGGCCATCAGACTGGGATGGCGGCGTCTGAGTGTGATGAACTTGATGTTCCTTTCGTCGAGCTCACCGAGTATCTTATGGGTGGTAAATCCGCTGTCAAAGACGAGTTCAACGGGCGATTGGCCGGTAAGGCGACTCCAGTATGTAACAAAGTCCAGCGCCGCATCTTTCTGGGTTGCTTTGCGCACGGTGGTATCGGCATAGCAAAAGATGCGGGCGTCAATATCACGGGCCAAGACGGTCAGGATTCCCCGCTGCCTGCGGCTGCGCTTGGAGACATAGTGTTTTTCCAATAGCGCCTGGTCACCATGATACGGGATGGTATGGAAGTCCAGATCAAACGAACGGCCCGGGCTCGGATCGGCCTCCAGTTCGGCTGCGGCATGATACCACCGATGCATAAGGGCCTCGGTGAAGTGGGGATCGCAGCGTCCGGTATACTCACTGAGCGTAGACCGCTCCGGAATGACATTGAGGCCAGCAAAGAGGGCCAGTCCCGGATCCAACGTCTCGGCCATGACCTGAGAGGGGCGCCCGATCCCCCATAGCTTCAAAGCCAGTATGGACCGTATTGCACAGCCCGCAGGAATCAGCGCTGAACCGG
>MPNB01000091.1 GCA_002238805.1 Rhodothermaceae bacterium bin80
CCGAACGCGCTCTTCGCTCAACTCGGACTGGTGCAGTTAGCCCCAGAACCGAACCGCTAATATCCATTGAACCGCCGTGTACGGACCCGTATGCACGGTAGTGTGGGAAGGAGGGGGCCGTGAGGCCCCTCCCTATCCCGATCGATCATGTACACTTCTCCTGTGCTGCAAATTGTGTAGAATTTTGCAGGGTGCATCCTGCCGGGGTAGTTAGTGGCGTAGGCTGCTATTAGCTGTCTACAGTCTGTGCTGCGCTTCGGTCTGCTTCGGTACGGATATACAAGATGGGTGGGAAAGCTGTCTAGCCTGAGGTTGATGAAACCCGAATGCGTGTTTCATTAGACCTACGTTTTTCAAACGAATTGCAATTGAACACCGGCTGGGGTCAGTTGGCCTAAATGCGAGGCTATAAATATCGTGAAGTGATCCAGTTCAAAGCGGCACATGACGAGTCAACGGTATTGTGTGGGTACACCGAAATGGCTAAATCAGAGAAACCTAGTGCCAATTGGCCAGTACGGGGGAGACTTCTGTTAAAATATTCGGTTTCGATGGAGTCCATCCAATCTATTAAAGCGCGCCTTAGTGCAGATCGACCAAGAAAAGATCTGCTCGAAGAGGGAGCGGAATTCTTCGAACTAATACGCTCGTTAGAGCGCGAATGCTCAATCAAGACAATGGATCTGCTCTCGCGAGGAGACAAGAGTGACCCGACTCACTTTGATTGCATTTGCGCGGCCTGCTCACTCCTTGACGACATGGCTTCGTGTATGTGGGAATGTACCGGAGGTGATCATTCTGTCCACCGTTTGTGTGGCAAAGTCAGCTCCCACTCTAAAGCTACGCTCTGCCTGCTTCGGAACGGCTATTACGACGAAGCATTTGCCCTTTGCAGAATAATTGGCGAAACGGCCAATCTGCTTTGCCTGTTCTGTGCAGACGGACAAGAACTGGAGAAATGGTGTGCGGAGAAGGAAAAAGATCGCGCCGACGAATTCAAGCCGAAAGATGTTCGTGGTCGTTTGAACAGGTTGGGGATTAGTCTGCCCATTGATGAGGAGGAGTACTGGGAATTATCCAATCGTGTAGTGCACGCCAATCCACACACAAGACCACAAGTGTATAACGATAGAGATATGTCCATGCTTGGCAGCGTTTTCCAAGAAGACGGTCTGCGTTCGGGGTTGTCCACGCTTACAGAATTCTTGTGCTTAACGACATTCTTTGGGTCAAAGCTGCTCCATATCCCTAATCGTCCTAAACGGATAATCACCAGACATATCAACTCTATTGCAAAATGCAGTGACATTTGCTTGGATTCATATGAGGTTGAAGTCACGAATTCTGGATAGTTCTCCAGTGCCCCTTGGGTATTCTTCCTGCATCCCGCTCGGTCCAATTTCAACCGGTCTCAATACTTAGGGAGTAACGTCGTAATTCGCACTATTGACGGAAATTACCCCTTTTCTCAATTACTCCAGAGTGGAAGTATTCCTCAATAATCGAGATGTTGGGGGTGGATTTGCTTACAGCCAGAGGGCAGGGTAGCAGATTCATTCGACGACATCTACCCTATAAGCTGGGCGGCTAAATTTTGACATTCAGGAGTTTGAAGGCTCGTTTTTGTGTGTCGCTGATCTGTTCAAACATGATCACTTCGGGAGCCTTGTCTACGGCAATTTTCGGTAAGACAACGAAGCGGCACAATCCAGACATATCTTTCATCACACTGTCGAAACTCATTGTCTTCCCGTCCTCTGCGACCCGTTTGGCCCGCCCTTCTTCTCCGCCTGAGGGGAGCGTTAGCAGGTGCGACACACTGCTGCGCTGCGCCGGTTTCCCTGCTATAAGATCTATGATATCTTCTAGATCATCCTCCGCAAACAGCATCGGCGCCAGCTTCCTGCACAGATGGTACTCCACATGGTAGGACAGCATACACAAAATACATGTGCGATCCCTCGTTCTTTGTGGCGATGGTGAATCGGTCGTACATGCAAAGAGAGGGTCTCCATGGTGCGAAAGGCACCTTCCACCGCAGAGAACTGCTGTAATTTGACACTACCTCCGTCATGCAGCGAACAGAACCGATACACAATCCCCGACTTCAGCAGTTCTGTTTCCAAACTCGGACGATGTAGGGCCGTACCCTTCTCCCCATTGCCTTATTCCGAAACCTGTAGAAAATTGACGGGTTTCCCCCGGCTTACAACGATTATTCATCAATTCTAGATTCAATGAGCAAAGGAGCCTGTTGTCCTGTGCAAGGTAGTATCCGCAAGGATACAAGAAGTTATTCCAACTTGGACTGGTGGCCGAACCAGCTAAATCTGAAGATTCTTGCCCAGAACTCTCCCCAGTTAAATCCATTTGGAGAAGATTTTAATTACGCTAGAGAGTTTGAAAAATTGGACCTGGATGAGCTAAAAAATGATATTTTTGCCTTGATGACCCAGTCAGAAGACTGGTGGCCCGCAGACTACGGACATTATGGTCCTCTCTTCATTCGGATGGCTTGGCATAGTGCAGGGACCTATCGCGTGGGAGACGGGCGTGGAGGTGCATCCGCAGGTACACTTCGTTTCGCTCCCCTCAATAGCTGGCCAGATAATGCAAATCTTGATAAAGCACGGCGGTTACTCTGGCCAATAAAACAAAAGTATGGACGTAGTATTTCGTGGGCCGACCTCATGGTATTAACGGGGAATTGTGCCTTGGAATCTATGGGACTTAAGACGTACGGCTTTGCTGGGGGACGCGAAGATGTCTGGGAGCCTGAAGAAGACATCTATTGGGGATCGGAGACCACTTGGCTGGGCGATGAACGATATACCGGTGATCGAGATCTAGAACACCCATTGGGTGCAGTCCAGATGGGACTCATATACGTGAATCCCGAGGGACCGAACGGCATTCCGAACCCTTTGGCAGCCGCTACAGATATACGTGAGACCTTTGCCCGCATGGCTATGAATGACGAAGAAACGGTTGCCCTCATTGCAGGTGGACACACGTTTGGAAAGACACACGGAGCTGCGCCAGCTGACGAATATGTTGGACCCGAACCGGAAGGTGCTTCAATTGAAGAGCAGGCGCTAGGCTGGAAAAATAGATTTGGAGATGGCAGAGGACGTCACACGATTACGAGTGGACTTGAAGGTGCTTGGACCACAGAGCCCGCGAAATGGGACAGCAATTTTTTCGAAAATTTATTCGGATATGAATGGAAGCAGATTAAGAGCCCAGGTGGAGCAACCCAGTGGACTCCGGTTGAAACATCTGCAAACGGAACAGTGCCTGACGCACATGATCCCTCCACGAGACATGCGCCGATGATGTTAACGACAGATCTCGCACTACGCGAAGATCCAGTCTATGCTCAAATCGCGAAACGATTTCACGCCAATCCTGACGAGTTTGCTGATGCCTTCGCACGAGCATGGTTCAAGCTCACGCACCGGGATATGGGTCCAGTCAGTCGCTATCTTGGGCCGCTAGTTCCTGATGAGCCGTTGCTATGGCAGGATCCGGTCCCGGAGGCCGATTATGAGCTGATTAATCAAGAAGATATTGACTCCCTGAAGCGACGCATACTGGCATCTGGCCTTTCGATTTCTGAGTTGGTTAGAACAGCCTGGGCTTCAGCAGCCACATTTCGGGGCACTGATAAACGCGGAGGAGCAAATGGTGGCCGCCTTTGCTTGGCGCCACAAAAAAACTGGGAGGTCAATAATCCATCCGAGCTTCAAAAAACACTCAGTATTTTACAGAAAATTCAGTCAGATTTCAGCGTAGAGCATGGTAAAACGGTCTCGCTTGCCGATGTGATTGTCCTAGGGGGCTGTTCAGCGGTTGAGGAGGCCGCCAAGCGTGCGGGGCATAAAGTTGATGTCCCCTTCTCGTCAGGCCGCACAGATGCAACGCAGGAAACAACGGATGTAGACTCGTTCGCTGTGCTGGAACCTGTCGCTGATGGATTTCGCAACTACTTAAAACCGGGATTGACACAGTCCGCGGAAAAATTATTGATCGATCGGGCGCATATGCTGACCCTGACTGCGGTTGAGATGACAGTGCTGATTGGTGGTTTACGCGTTCTGAAAGCAAATTTCGATGGATCCGAGTTGGGTGTGTTTACGAATCGACCGGGGTTGCTCACATGCGACTTTTTTGTGAATCTGATGGACATGAACACGGAATGGGCATGCTCGAATACAGCTGATGGGGTCTTCGAGGGACGAGACTATAAAACCGGGGAACTCAAATGGACAGGTTCGTCCGTTGATCTGATATTCGGCTCAAACTCGCAACTGCGCGCCATCGCAGAGGTTTTTGCTTCCAGTGATGCTGATAAGATGTTTGTACAGAAATTTGCGGAGACCTGGGCAAAGGTAATGAATCTTGACCGTTTCGATCTTCAGTAGTATGTGGCGAGATTGGAAAATTGCTACTCCGACAACATCATAAAGTCCAGAGATAACTCGCGCTTTGAATAATTTCAAGGCCCGACTGGGGAGACTACCATGCTACGGGACCTTTCTGGCAGCCATAATGGTGTAGAGGGCGTCCAACAACCTGAAACGTACAGTCGTAGGAAAGGGCGTACCCTCCTGCATCTATTTCGTGCGCAGACGCATCATGTAATCAAGACCTCCTGCCTCCAGCCACGAGATGCTGCGCAATACTGGGCCTGTGTCCACGCGAATATTCCTCCGCTGCTCTTATGCCAGTTAGCTTCGCACACGATTATTCGAATCTGATTAGGTTAGCGAACTGACCTGAATACACAGCAATCACTGTGCCCAGCGGTGCATGCGACATTGTTCAACTCACGACGAATTAATGCGTGGGATCAATCCCTTCCAACGAACCATCCCCATTGATTGCTGCCTGCTCTAGTGGCTTGACCGTATTCGGTTAACCGCTAATTGAGTTATTTCAGTAGCTCAAGCATCTCGAGCCGCTTCACTGCGCGCTTGAATCTGTGAGGTACCCCCATTGGTTGACCGTAAGAGTTATCGGGGTCAGCGAGTCTTTGAACGTTCTCAATAAGCCTCATAGCAAAATACTCCTTCGAATTTAGATTGGGGGCCACGGAAGTTGACGTAGCGAGTTTCTCGTACGACTCAAGAAGTGGAGTAGGGTCATACTTTTCCGTGGATGGATTCGGGCCCGCTATTTCTTGAGCCGCTCTGACGACAGCCGTTCCAAACAAAAGTCGCGCATCAAAGAGCTCCGAATCGACGCTCACTGTGGAGGGTAAAAAACGTTCCACCACGTCTTTGTCGGATAGTTCGCCCCGAAGGAATTCTTCGAGAATATCTGGATCGTATACCCGCAATATCAGGGCGGTACAAAACTCTATTGCAAAGTAGTGAAACGTCGCAGTATCCTGCTCAGCAAGCACCAATGCCAATCGAAAGCGATGCAACGCCTGCTGAATCTGACGCAAGCTTATTCTGTCTACGTCGAAAAAGGTCAGCAGCAGAAGTTTTGTATCTCTCTGGACGCGATAGGGAATTAGAGGCTCTAACTGTTCTTCAAAGTGAGAGTTAATAAAAGATTTCCGTGACGGCTGAGGCAACGTGAAATCCACGTCAAAAAAGCGACGCAAGTATCCTTTACCATTGAACCCCGGGCCGTAGCAGCCGCTAACCGTCTGGGCCAGCTCGGACCGGTTTATGGCAAAAACGTAGACCACATGGTCTACGGCCATCAGGTGTTTTACCACTTCTAAAAACTCGACTGCATAGGTAGGCCGACAGCGATCCAATTCGTCAACAAGCACAATTAGCGGTTTCTCGGTCTCTTTCCAAACCTCCTGGGCAACGCTCCCTAACTCCGAACGAAATGCCTTTACAGAATCCAACTGTTCCTTGTATTGCTCTAGCCGTATACTTGCATCAGTTTTTAACGTGCTAATTATTTCGGTAACATCATCGTCGGTTAGAGCGATGTAAGGGGCTGCTAAAGCACGGGGCGCGATGGAGGCTACTTTGGCGAAGCAATTCTTAAGCTTTGAGAACCCGCTTTGTTCTGAGACATCAACCTTACCGCTTTCCTTTAGTTGTAGGGTCATTTCTCCGACAATCGCGAGAAAAGGATCATCGAAGTAGTCCGTTTTCCACGCATTTACATCAATCACCAAGAAAGCATCTTGCTCGAGGTGTGCAGCCCACAATTGCAAAAACGTAGTCTTTCCGTGCCCCCAAGCCGCATCAATTGCGATAGTACAAGGTCCATCTACACAATTCGCCAAATTGGTTAGCAAATCGCATGAAGGCTTACGGTGCAGGCGATCGTATTGAAAAGGCTCGCCCTTATCAATGGATAGCTCGCGTGCGCTAATGCGGATCTGTGTTTGCTGTGTCATATTTATATGTGAGACGAAATTTTGCTTTTATTGCGACTAGGTTCTGTTGGGGCGGGATCCCCCGCACGCCTAACTGACAGGCGTTGTACGCTCCTGTCCAGAAAAATGCCCTGAAAGACTATGGTATAGGTGACCAAAGGTTCACCAAGAAGGCTTGGAGTGCGCCTAATCGCACGATGACCTGCTCAACCACGATTTGGGCGAAAATATGCCGTTTTACGTATGCGTTTGAATGAAGTCCGTATCGCATGCCTTGGTAAAATTTATATGCCCAGTTGCTCACGATCTGTATTACACAGCCGATGAGAAAAAATCATGTACCTCGACAGACATAACTTCCTTGAATTTGCCTTCTTGGCAGTTAGTTGTCGTTGGATACCATGTCACATACCGTGGGAGCCATGCTTCCCCACACGTCCCAAGTATGCTGAATTTCCGTACCAGCACTATTCCACCAATGTCCATAACTGGCCAATAGTGGACAAAATTTCGGACAGGGGCACACGAAAGAACTATTTTTCTTGTTTTAGATCATATTGAATAGGATAACACAACAAAGCCGAAAGGGCGGTGAGATTCTTGGGGCACGGAAAAAGTCAGGTTTTTCCGTATGAAGCCGAACCCACTTTAAGCGTCTCTGTTTAGACCACGCGGAGCAAACTAGAACAGTCGACGAATGCGGGGTGGACGGTTATTTTCAATAAATCCGAACGATCTCTGCCGCAACAGGTCAGTTTTCTGCGTCTAAGTGTTCCCCGAAGAATGCAACGGTTCGTTCCCAGGCCAGTTTGGCCCCTTCTGGATCGAACCGGGGTGTAGTATCATTGTGGAAACCATGCTGAAGCCCCTCGTACATGTAGGCGGTATAATCTTTTTCATGGGCCTTCAGAGCAGCTTCGTACGCGGGCCATCCAGCATTGACGCGTTCATCCTGTTCAGCGAAATGGAGCAGGATGGGGGCCTGGATTTGGGGGACTAGTGCTGCATCCGGCTGTCCACCGTAGAAAGGGACGGCTGCCCCAAGATCCGGAAGGCGCGTAGCCATCATGTTCGAAATCCAACCACCAAAACAGAATCCTACGACACCAACATTGCCGGTACAACCGTCGTGTGTGCGCAGGTATTCATAGCCCGCAATGAAGTCTTCCAGCATTTCGTTACGGTCGCGTTGACGCTGTAATTCGCGTCCCTCATCATCAGTGCCGGGATAGCCGCCAAGTGGGGTCAGTGCATCTGGTGCGAGTCCAATGAATCCAGCGAGCGCTACGCGTCGGCATACATCTTCAATATGTGGATTGAGTCCACGGTTTTCGTGGACGACAACCACACCAGGCAGTGGCCCAGAAGCATCTTCTGGAATGCACAGTAATCCACGCATGGTACCCGCTCCATTGGGGCTATCGTAGGTGACATACTCTTCGGTCAACCGCGGATCTCCGCTGCGGATCTGTTGCGCCGAAGTGTACTTCGGAGACAGGAAATCGAGCATCACAGCAGCGGTCACAGAGCCAATTGCATATTTCGAAGCTCTGTCTAGAAACTGTCGACGGGAAATTTGGCTATGGACATAGCGGTCGAACAGATCAAAAACTTCGCGTGGGAGATCTTCTTTGGAGATACGCTTCATAGGTTTGGTCATTATTTGTCTGCCAAGCAACCTTTGATGCTGCTGATCGTTCCCCGACAATCTGATCTGTCTCGGTATCTTGCATGCGGTGGGCCCTATTTCTAATTAATTTTTTGTTTGTTTTCTCTGTGGCGGCTCAGGAGCTGAACCAGGAGCAAATATTGGCCAATCTTAAATTCCGTGTACCCGAGTTGGAGAATGCCGAGGTCATATTGGGAGATATAGAAGCCAGCCCTTATGCTGACCTGAAACAGGGATCATTCACTATAAATGGTCAACAGACTTTCCAATTTCTGCTCTCTGAAGATCCGCCTCACCTCATCCTTCTTGCTACAGATCCAATCGATGTGAGTCTGTCAGAGGAAGAAATCAAGGAACTGCTCATTGAACAGGAAAGGCAGGAGCAGTTGGTTGCAGCCGAACTCCATGGTGCGTTGAATCGACTCTCAGATGGCAAGCCGAGCAGGGGTCCCATAGATGCTCCGATCACCATACACGAATTCAGCGATTTTCAGTGCCCCTATTGTGCGCGGGCAAGTTTGGTCGTTGAAGAGTTGGTTGATAAGTATCCCGACGATATTCGCTTTGTTTATTTACATTTTCCGCTGGATATACATGACTGGGCGAAGCCGGCGGCAGTGGCCGCAGAGTGTGCTGCAAGACAGAGCGAACCCGCTTTCTGGCTTTTGCATGACAATTTCTTCGAGTTCCAGGGGAGTATTTCGAAGGAATCCATGTTTGATGACGCCCGCTCTTGGCTCCAGGATTTGGATATTGATCTTGATGCCTGGGAGACTTGTGCTACGGATGAATCATCTGCGGCTAACCAGGGGGCGATACTCCAGGTAGATATCGCTACTACAACGGCGACGCGTTTTGGTCTCACAGGGACACCAGGGTTTTTTGTTAATGGCCATTACCTAAGTGGGTCACAGCCGTTGGAGGTTTTTGAGGATTTGATTGCCTCAATTAAGGCGGAGTTGTAGTCGAACTATCTGTTCGCGTGCAAGGCATTACCATACACGTTGACCACAGGATCGCCCTGCAATTGGAAGTGCACTGTTCTGCATGCCGAGGATGCTTGCAGGGCAATCAGGAGGGGTCAAATCCCAAGTCCGCCGGTAACCTCTAAGGTGTGTCCTGTGATATAGCCCGCGAGTGGGGAAGCCATAAGGATTATACCATTGGCGGCTTCGTCTGGAGTACCCGGTCTGCCCATAGGGATGGTTGAGAAGGCGGCTTTTCTCACACTTTCAGGGATACCCAGTGACACCTGTTCTCCGTCAACTGTAAGTGTGTGTCCTTCATCCGCAGGGCGTGTGAGCCGCGTATCAATAAACCCGAAGGCGACGGCATTGCATCGAATACCGAAAGCTCCCCATTCCCGGGCAATCGTTTTGGTCATCCCAATGACCCCCATTTTTGCCGTAGCATAATTGACCTGTCCTATGTTTCCGTGCAGCCCAGATGTCGAGGACACGTTAACAATACACCGGTGTGGATGTGGGCGACCAGCGGCAATTTCAGCCTTTGCAAGGGGGCGCCATACCTGGGCAAGCGCTCGAACTAGTCGAAAGGGCGCCATCGTATGCACTTCCTGAATACGTCGCCACTGTTTGTCGGTCATCTTATGCAACATGCCGTCCCAGGTGAAACCGGCGTTGTTCACCAGCACATTGAGCTGACCACACCGATCTACAACCTCTCTGATTAGCAGTTCAGGCGTGGCAGGATCAGTCACATCGCCAGGTATGGACCAAGCAGTATTTCCGGCTATCCGAATTGAACGAACAGCTGCAGCACACGCGTCTGCATCCAGATCATTTATAAAGACCTGAGCTCCCATGTCAGCAAACTGTCGGGCAGCAGCATATCCAATCCCTTTCGCTGCTCCTGTAATTAGTACGATCTGATCCTTAAACATGAGGTTCAGCTATTTCGTCAGTCAGACCTAATGAAGGCGTGAAAAATTTTGTAACAATTAAGTTCATGCTCTCGTACTGACAACCAATACGCTGCACGGCCTGGGAGGTGCAGCTCGATGGTCAACCAATCACACAATCAATTTCAGCTGATGCAAAGATACTTGTTTATTGCCCTTTTGAGTACGATGTTGTGTTTCGTGTCTGTCACCCAGGCCCAGACACTGGATACCAACTCTGGTTCTCAACAAATGGTTGCCCCTGATGAATTTAAACCCAACATCAAACCCTCTTTAACGCTCACGAAGGCATCAGGGAGCATTGAGATTGATGGGAATCTGAACGATGACGCTTGGAGTGATGCCGTCCTCGCACGGAATTTTTCCGAGGTTTTTCCAGGGGACCAAACTCGCCCGCCTGTGGAAGTGAGTGGCATGATTACCTATGACGATGATAATCTCTATGTAGGTATCATTGTTAGGGATGATCCAAGCCTGATTCGGGCTAATCTCAGCGATCGTGATGAGATATGGCAGGACGACTATTCCGGGATTTTACTTGATCCTAACCGCGATGGCCAAGGCTTGTATTTCATAGCGACGAACCCATTGGGCATACAAGCCGATACCTATATCACGCCGAATAATGAAGATGGCGGGTTCAACCTGCTTTTTCGCTCTGATGCCCAGATCACGGAAGATGGCTATCAGATAGAGTTGGCCATTCCGTTCAAAAGCTTACGTTTTCCAAATGTGGAGGTCCAGTCCTGGGGAGCAACATTTTGGATTACACGCCCTAGGGAAAGTAGAAGTCAGTACTCCTGGGCGGGCATCAACAGAGATGATCCGTGTATAAGCTGCCAATTGGGGGAAATCAACGGTATCCGTGGAGTAAAATCCGGCCGTAACCTGGAGGTCCTGCCGTCATTAACCGGTGGAGGCACAGGCGCCCTCCGTGATGCTGCCGCACCTACGTCTGGATTCAAGAATGAACGCGTAACGCTCGAACCATCACTGAACGTCAAGTACGGTATAACCTCTGAGCTAACCGCAGATGTAGCCGTTAATCCCGACTTCAGCCAAATCGAATCTGATCAGGCACAGATCGATGTAAACTCAACCTTCGCGCTTTTCTTTGATGAACGTCGCCCGTTCTTCCAGGAAGGATCAGGACTCTTCAATACTGAGATTCAAACCGTCTACACCCGCTCCATCAATGATCCAATAGGTGCTGCCAAAATGACAGGACGTTTTGGTTCGGTTGACGTGGCATACATCGGTGCAAGGGATAATAACTCACCATTGTTATTGCCTTTTGAGGAAGAAAGCAGATTGCTTGAAGGCGGACGTAGTGTATCTAACATTCTGCGGGTAAAACAGAATTTCGGAAACGATTCGTTTGTTGGTGCACTTCTAACTGATCGAAGATTAGATGAAGGCGGATCCGGGTCAACAGTCAGTCTTGACGGGTCCGCAAGATTCCTGCAGAAGTACATGTTGAGTGCACAATTCGTGTACAGCAACAATGCCGAACCCACGAACGAGGAATTGAGTGAGGGTTTGGAAGACATCACCTTTGGCGCCAAAGGATATACTGCGGCTCTGGATGGTGAATCCTTTAACGGGTATGCTGCCAAAATTGAACTCGACAGGCAAGCACGTTACTGGATGTTCGAAGCGGGGTATGAGGCCATAAGCCCAACGTTTCGTGCAGACAATGGATTTGTGCGCCAAAACAACGACCAGACAGCTTATATGTGGCAGGGTGTCACGATCTACCCCGAAAAAGTGATCCCTTTCATAGATCGTATACGGCCGAACCTGGTCATGGGGAGCAGCTGGAATTTCGACGGTCTTCAGAAGAGTTTCTTCTTCCGTCCGGCAGTTTATTTCCAATTAAAGAGACAGACCAACGTTCAGGTTAACTGGTGGTACAGGCAGGAGCATTTCGCTGGACAGCAGTTCAACGGGGTCACGGCGATCAACCTGCAAGTAAACAGCAATTTCAGCAAGCGTGTAAACCTGGGAGTAGAGACTCGCATAGGTGAGTCAATTGCACGTTTCCTCAGTAATCCGGAGGTCGGAAACAGCCTTGATGTTGGTGCATGGGGGCTATTTCGTCCGACGCAACGGATGTCGATTCAGCCGCAGTTTTCATATTCACGACTTTCTGAAAAAGGGACTGGTGAAGAATATTTCAGCGGATACATTGCTCGTATGCGCTTGAAGTATCAGTTTAGTCGTTACTTCTTCCTACGTACGATTGTACAGTACAACGATTTCTCCAAATCTTTGGAAGTTGATCCGCTACTCACTTACAAGATCAATGCATTTACTGCCTTGCACGTAGGTTCGACACATGACCTTGACCAGTTCACCCGTACGGAGGGCGTAGCGAAGTACTTCCGTCAGAGTAACCGTCAGATATTTTTCAAGGTCCAGTATCTCTTCAGGAAATAGAATATCCCTCTCGGTTAATTCCTTACTTCGTCGTAACTTGTGTGTCACACTTATTACGATGACGCATGAAGCGACTCACCGATCGTCGAACATTTATCAAAACGGCTTCGGCTGGTGTAGCTGGAGCCACTCTGCTAGGAGCTGCGCGTGGGATGGCTGCGCCATCAAACCGCTTGGTAGCTGCCGTTATGGGAGTTAACAGTCGGGGTGGAGTACTTGCTACTTCATTCGCGCGTGCGGAGGGCTGTGAAGTTGCGGTTATCTGTGATGTGGACGAGCGTGCGACTGCCCGGTCAATCAAAGAGGTTTCTGAGGTCGGAACGGGCAGAGTACCAACAGGAGTCGTTGATATCCGCGAAGCACTGGATAATCCTGAGATAGATATTCTTGTGATTGCGGCCCCGGATCATTGGCATGCCCCTGCTGCAATTATGGCCCTGCAGGCCGGTAAACATGTCTATGTGGAAAAGCCGTGTAGCTACAACCCGCAGGAAGGAGAGTTGCTGGTTCAGGCGCAAGCCCACTACAATCGCGTGGTGCAAATGGGCAATCAGCAGCGCGCCTCTATGGAGTCCGCGCAAGTAATTGATGCCATTAATGAAGGTATAATAGGGCGTCCATATTACGGACGGGCTTGGTATGCCAACACCCGCGGATCCATAGGTCGAGGCAAGCCCGCTCCTGTACCTGATTGGTTGAACTACGACCTGTGGCAGGGACCAGCCCCACGCGTACCGTACATGGATAATCGAATTCATTACAATTGGCACTGGTTCTGGCATTGGGGAACCGGTGAGATTTGCAACAACGGAACCCACGAAATCGATATATGCCGCTGGGCTCTTGGTGTTGATTACCCTAACAGGGTAACATCAGCCGGCGGTAGGTATGGTTACGACGATGATTGGGAGTTCTATGACACGCAGGTTGTATCCTTTGAGTTCGAAGATGATAAGGTCATTACCTGGGATGGCCGTAGTTGTAATGGTCGCGTTGTTGAGGGGCGGGGCCGGGGTGCGTCAATTCATGGTGAGCACGGGACCGTTATTCTTGATCGGGATGGTTACGTAGTTTATGACCAGGGTAATCGAGAGATATGGAGACGTTCACGGGCTACCGGAGAGGCAACCTTGGATATCCGCGGTGGTGGAGGTCTGACAGATCGGCATATTACAAATATGCTGCAGGCGATTAGGGATGGAGTTCCACAGTACTCACCCATCAACGAGGGTCATAAGAGCACGTTACTTTGCCATCTTGGCAATATTGCCCAAAAAACCGGACGTTCACTGCACTGTGATCCGAGCAATGGGCATATACTAGGGGATGAAGACGCAATGAAAATGTGGGGACGTGATTATGAACCGGGCTGGGAGCTCAAGGTGTAAATCCAGCAGATGAACCGACGAGATTTTATACGAACCGGAAGTGCGGCTGCTGCCGGGGGGCTACTTGTACGGCCTGGAACACATGAGCACCAACGTATGAAGGTTGCACTTGTAGGGACAGGTATCCGTGGCAGTACCATGTGGGGCCGTTCAGTGGTCCGTGATTATGCGGAAGAGGTCGAATTTACAGGCCTGTGTGATATTAATCCCGGGCGGTTGGAGTATGTCAAGGAGTATATGGGGGTTGATTGTCCAACCTATACGGACTTTGACGAGATGATGCGGGTTGCCAAGCCTGATACCGTGATTGTGACTACGGTTGACTCCACGCACCATGAGTACATCATTCGGGCGCTGGAATCTGGTTGTGATGTGGTTACAGAAAAACCGATGACCACGGATGCGGAAAAGTGTCAGGCTATACTGGATGCGCAGGCACGCACCGGCAAGACGGTAACGGTCACGTTCAACTACCGATATTCACCACACCGTCAGCGAATGAAGGAGCTGCTCATGGCGGGCCGTATCGGAACAGTAAGGGCGGTTGATTTTCATTGGTACCTGGACGTGTATCACGGAGCGAGCTACTTTCGCCGCTGGCACGGCAAGGAGCGTTATGGAGGCACCCTCTTCGTTCACAAGGCAACCCATCATTTCGATCTCTTGAACTGGTGGCTGGAATCTGAACCAGAAGAAGTTTTTGCTTACGGTGACCTGGAGTACTACGGGCATAACAACCCATTCCGACACACGAATTGTCGCGGTTGTCCCCACGCTGATCAATGCAATCATTATTGGGACATTACGACGGATTCGCGTGCTATGAATCTTTACGTTGCACACGAGCATCACGATGGTTATCTTCGGGATGGATGTGTATGGAGTGAAGAGATAGACATATATGACAAAATGTCTGCACAAATTCGATACGCCAATGGTGTTCATGTGAGCTATTCATGTACAACCTATTCACCGTATGAGGGCTATCGGATCGCCTTTAACGGAACCCACGGTAGACTTGAAGCCTGGGTAAAAGAGCGCCAACCATGGCAAGCGGAGCCGTACGACGAAATCCGCGTAACGGACAATTTTGGGGAGACTGAACTGATCCAGGTTCCTCACGGTGGTGGTGGACACGGAGGAGGAGACCGAAGGTTGAAGGATCGGATCTTCAAGGATCCCACCATGTCTGATCCGTATCGCCAAGCGGCCGGGGTTCGAGATGGAGCGATGTCGATTTTGGTCGGGATTGCAGCAAGAAAAAGTGTCAAAACAGGTGAGTCTGTCAGGATAGCGTCGCTCACCTCCCTTAAACCCAGGGCAGTACGCCCATAACCTTAGTTACAGACCTATGATGCGCCTTATACAAACAAGTTTAGTTCTGATTGTAGTTCTTTTTGCCAGTTCATGTGCGTCTTCCGGCGAAATGGCTTCAACCGAACCCGCCGAGCCCATTAATCCTCTTCTTGGGAATTGGGAGTACGTTATTGACAGCCCAAACGGTATGTTCACGGGTGGAATGCACATAAATGAGGATGAGTCGGGCCTGAGTGTTGGTTTGACGGAGGAAGGACAGCCGGAAGGAACCGGACCACTTATGGTTGACGAGATTGCATTTGACGAGGAAACGCAGACACTATCTTTTTCCTTCGTTGATGATCAATTCGGAAAAATGGTGGTTAATTTGGTACTCGGTGAGGAAGAAATGGTTGGCACAATGAGGGTGACCCAATTCGGTGCAGATGTTCCGATGACTGCGACGCGCGCAGAGGAGTAGATATCGGACATGTATAGCTTTATAGGTAGGCAGGTCCGTATTTATCTCTATACACGCGAAGGGGAAATGATTGGACTGATTTTCGGCCGGGTGGCGGATGTGGCACCTAAAGTCGAAGTTCGCCCCGGCATGAAAAAGGATTTAGCATTTGTGGTAGACATCAATGTGCCAGAAGGGGAGGTTTCCTACAGACATGTCTACGAGGAGGAAAATGAAGGATGGTTCGCCATTCAGGATATGGAGATCATAGAAGAAGATGAGGTTGTACCCGGCTGGTTTAAAAATTGATTACGCATGCGTACTTATCTCGTCATCATTGCTTTGGCAGTTATAGCTTCCTGTCAAATTCCCGAACTACCAATGCCGATGATAGAACGAACGTCCTTTGGCACGCTACCGGATGGGGAGGAGGTCGACCGTTTCCAATTAAGAAATACTGCGGGCGTTGAGGCTTCGATCATCACGTATGGAGCAACGCTGACTGCTCTGACTGTACCCGACCGGGATGGGTTTATGGAGGATATTGTACTAGGGCACGACACGCTGTCTGGTTATCTTGAAGCGAATCCGTACTTTGGTTCGATCGTAGGCCGGTACGCCAATCGTATTGCCGGAGGTTCCTTTACTCTGGACGGAGAAACCCATACCCTGGCTCGCAACAATGGTCCGAACCACCTGCATGGGGGTGTCAGAGGATTTGACAAAGTGAATTGGGAAGTAGGAGAAGTAATCGAAGACACTAATCAGGTGGGTTTAACCCTGAACTACGTCAGTGCCGATGGAGAGGAGGGATACCCGGGTACCCTCACTGTACGTGTTACATACCTGCTCACGGAGGATAACAGGCTTATTGTTGACTACGAGGCAATAACCGATAAAGCCACACCAGTCAATCTGACGCAGCATGCCTATTTCAATTTAGCAGGAGGGGGTTCGATCATGGGTCATCACTTGACGTTAGCTGCGAGTCATTACACACCGGTTGATTCAACGCTGATTCCAACCGGGGAAATCCTTCCTGTGGAAGGAACAGTGTTTGACTTTCTAGGGGGGAAAAGGATTGGTGATCAGATAGATCATGATGATCCGCAGTTGCTATATGGGGGAGGGTATGATCACAATTTTGTGCTTAACCGTGTATCAAGAGATCTCATGCTGGCTGCGACTGTGTTGGAACCGGAGAGTGGCCGTATTCTCGAAGTTCATACTACCAAACCGGGGATTCAATTTTATACGGGTAATTTTCTGGACGGAAGCATTACGGGCAAGAAGGAGGTACGGTATGGACGAAGGACAGGTTTTTGTCTGGAGACGCAGTATTACCCGGATTCACCGAACCAGACGAACTTTCCTTCTGCGATTCTGCGACCAGGGAAAGTATATCAAACACAGACGGTGTTTGTATTCCGTACGCAGGAGTAATGGGGTTTGTCGGGGGCACTGGGTATTCTCCGGTCTCTAACTGTAGTTTAGTGCTTGCCCGAAAATATAACTCTTGGTTGGTTTAGCGTGTTTCTATAGGGGTTTTTGGTGATTTTTGGCCGTATTTCGGCCCATATGGCCTGTTTTTGGCGTCTGGGGGCCCT
>MPNB01000004.1 GCA_002238805.1 Rhodothermaceae bacterium bin80
TTCATACCGTTCACCTGATTCGGAGTCAACTGCGAACCCATCAGATCCATCATAGCTGGGGAACCCTCAAAGTGAAGCTCAACCACCAGAACCGGGTGACCACCGTACTTCCACAAAATAAAACCCATTGTATCCTGCTCAAACAGGATGCAGATCTGAAACCATTCCAGCGAAAAGTCTTTCAGGCCATGGGACTTAACACCGGAAATTATACCCGACGAATCAAGGCGAAACGCCCTCCAAAAGAGGGCGCCAACATGTAAGAAAAGAACGAAAAAATAGCCCTTTTTGAACTCCCCTGAAAAATAGGGGACAGCAAAGATCCGCGAAAAAATCCACTACAATTGCAAACTTGCGCTTCGATGTTAATGCACAAGATTCGAGGGAGTTTTATTGACACAAATGATGCCGAACTTTCCGGGGTGGTGGAGGTTGATGAAGTTTGGGTTGGCAGCGAGCGCAAGAACAAACAGGTGAAACGCGACATGCCCTGCGCGGCACCATGGCCGACAAGTACATGGTAGTGGAGCGATTGAACGCGGCGGTGAGGCCGTTATGAGGCAAATCCCGGCCATGACCAGTGAGACTCTTGTGCCCCTCGTAGACCCCGGCTCAAAGGTGTTCACGGACAAAAACGAATCGTATAATTGGGATGTCTGAAGTTGAACAGTTGAAAGCAAGGATTAGCAGGTTGGAATACCAGCTTTATCGAACCAAATCGATGTTGTTCAGTGTTGCAATGCAGTGCGGTGTAAAGACGGTGAATATAAAGTGGCCGGGTGGCAAGGGAGAAAATTTGTTTGTGGAGGCATTTGCAGCAGTCCTCGTGGAGTCGGAGGAATTGCGGTTAAGGGCTGAGTCCGGTACGAATGAAGTCGAAGATCCTGCAAGCAAGTGATTACAGCATCAATTGGAAAACATAATCTTTTGACTCCGACGCTCTTGCATACAATTCTCCTTTCATTCATAAATCTTCCAAATAGCTGTCAAGCTATCTACCTTAATCCCGATCATTAAGCCTGTATTTCATTGAGAAAGTTCAAGAGCTTTGCTGCACTGAGTCCTCGGTGACTGATTCTGTTTTTTTCTTCGCGGGAAAGCTGTGCAAGGCTAATATTGAACCCCTCTGGAACGAAGATCGACTCGTAGCCAAAGCCTCGCGTCGACATCGTAGATGTTGCAATATGACCATGCAGGCATCCCTCAAAGTACTCGAGACCGTCAGGGTATGCCAAGGCCAATATCGTAATAAATTGGGCACTGCGGTTTGTTTCATTTGCGAGCATCCTAAGCACTAGGGCGCGGTTGGTCGTGTCATCCGTATTCATGCCAGCAAAGCGAGCGGAACGTACGCCAGGTTGCCCATTGAGGGCATCAATGCATAGTCCGGTATCGTCACCAAGTGCCCAAAGTCCCGTGTGTTCATGTGCACTTAGGGCTTTCAGTGCTGCGTTTTTTTCGAGTGAGGAAGCGGTCTCGTCCACTGATGGGGCGTCTGGAAAGGCAGACAAATCTATGACATCAGCGGATGCAGAAGCTAGAAGCAGTTTAAGTTCAGCCGCTTTATGAGTATTTCGAGTAGCTAGAACCAGTTTTGGAGGTGAGCAAATGCTTGCCATCAACACGATTGTTGTTTGACAGAAATATCGACTATTGAGTTGAATTCCCGTTAATGAGGCTGGGATGGAATGGTTTTAGGAGAGGAGATATTTTGTATTTAGTTGGCTCTCCTTGAGTTTCAGCCCGATGAAGCTCAACCTGGAATCTATCCAGTAGCTGCTCTCCCTAGAGTTAGTGTTGATCATTGACCGGCGCTAATGGTTTACGCGCATGGCATTCAAACCGCAGCCAATGAGCAGCACACGATTTGATGAGATTACGGCACTCTGCAAGCGCAGAGGTTTTGTTTTTCAGTCTTCCGAGATCTATGGTGGACTGGGAGCCACCTATGACTATGGTCCCCTGGGCGTGGAACTGAAGCGAAATGTGCGCGAGCAGTGGTGGCGTGACATGGTTTATGCTAACAAAAACATCGAAGGCATAGATGCAGCAATTCTGATGCATCCCAAAGTATGGAAAGCTTCCGGGCATGTTGATGCATTTCACGACCCATTGATTGATGACAAAGCATCAAAGCGTCGATATCGTGCTGATCAACTTATTGAGCAACACATAGATCGTCTGCGATCAAAAGGCAAAACGGAACGTGCAGACACAGTGCAAAAGCGGTTCACGGAAGCGCTCAATGCAGAGGATATGCCAAAGGCGCTCCATTCGCTTATTCTGTCCGAAGAAATTCGTGGTCCTGACTCGGGAGCGTTCGACTGGACTGATGTACGTCAGTTCAACATGATGTTCGAAACGAAAGTAGGAGCACTCGCTGGTGAGGACTCTTCCATTTATCTACGCCCCGAAACTGCACAGGGTATCTTCGTGAACTTCCAGAATGTATTGGCGACTTCACGCGTGCAGATTCCATTTGGCATTGCTCAAATCGGCAAAGCCTTCCGCAATGAAATTGTTGCACGGCAGTTCATTTTCCGGATGCGTGAGTTTGAGCAAATGGAAATGCAATACTTCGTGCAGCCGGGCACACAACTTGAAGCGTACGAATTGTGGCGTTCGCGCAGATGGGACTGGCATGTACGGAATGGTATCCCGGCATCGAAACTCCGCTGGCATGTCCACGAAAAACCTGCCCATTACGCCGATGCCGCCGTCGATATCCAGTACGAATTCCCAATTGGATGGCAGGAGATCGAGGGCATTCACTCCCGGACTGACTATGACCTCAGCAGACACCAGGAATATTCTGGCAAAAAGATGCAAATCTTTGACCAGGCATCGGGTAGCAGGTTCATTCCGTATGTGGTTGAAACTTCTGCTGGATTAGACCGAACGGTCTTGATGCTGCTTTGCGAAGCTTATCGTAAAGATGTCGTTGAAGGGCGAAGTCGTACGGTCATGGCCTTCGCACCATCTGTAGCTCCCATAAAGGTTGGTGTATTTCCATTGCTGCGTAAAGATGGTATGCCGGAGCGTGCCCGTGCCATTACAGATGCACTCAGATGCGAATGGAACGTTTTCTATGACGAAAAAGGATCCATAGGTAAGCGTTACCGCAGAATGGATGAGGCGGGTGCGCCACTATGCATTACGATTGATCGCGATACCCTCGAAGGGGAGGGGGTGACTGTTCGCAACCGAGATACACTGGAGCAGGTACGGGTAGCCGATGATCAGGTGCCAGCATTCGTTTCGGATGCCATGCGAGGTGCGGCGTAGCTGGCGGCTTGGTCCTCAACTGCTTGCCAGACTCTGAGTGCATTGCCTCCGAGAATTTTGCCAATATCTTCGTCGGAATAGCCGCGGTGGAGTAACTCGGCAACCAGGCTGGGGTACGTCGATGCATCCTCTAGGTCTTTGGGCAGTGCGGTCACCCCGTCAAAATCACTGCCAATACCGACGTGGTCGATGCCAACCAGTTCGACAACATGATCGATGTGGTCTACTACCTCCTGCAACGTACCTAACGGATTTGATTTGCGCTGCGATTCACGATAGCGTACGCCCTCTTCGCTGTCGGGGGCAATATTATTTTCTTCCAGATGGGTTTCAATCGCAGCAGCCAGAGCGCGTCCGGGTTCCAAGTATTCGCCACGAACGAAAGAGGAGCCGTAGTTGATCATGATTACTCCATCTTTGGCAGCCATTGCCCGAATGAGCTCGTCGCTCAAGTTGCGTTCCCAGCCCGGTGTAAAATGTCGGGCAGAAGAATGTGAAGCAAGTACGGGTGCACTGCTGCGACGCAAGATTTGGGAGATCGTGCTGTCGGTCAGATGGGAGATATCTATGATTATGCCCAATCGATTCATATGATCTACGATCTCTTCTCCAAGCGGACTGAGTCCACCCCATGTTCGTGTTGAATCGTAGGAGGAGTCACACAGCTGATTGTCTCTCCCGTGCGTGAGTGTTATGTAGCGGATGCCCCGTGCGTAGTAATGCTCCAGATCTGCCACACTCTGAATCGGGGCACCATTCTCCATGCCCATAGGCAGCGAAATCAGCCCTGCTGCTTTATGCTCGGCCAAATCAGATGACTGCGTGGCGATGGCAAATTTATTCGGTGCATGTGCAACAAACCCCTCTACCATGTTAATCAGTGAATCTGCGAGGCTTTGAGCTGATTCAGGAACATCCTGACGTGCGCTTGGGATGTAAATCGACATGAATGGGGCATTCAACCCACCTGCAACTGCTCTCGGATAGTCAAAATCACCCCCAAAGGTTTCCTGACTGATATCCTCTGTATATCTAGTCATGCGGTAGGGAACGTCGATATGTCCGTCAATAATGAGATACTCTTGTGCAAGCGCACGCGCACGTTCCATGGTGTCGTCGGTATTGTCTTGTGCGCAGCTTGCCAGCAGGAGTAGGGACAGAATAACCAGTCGTTGCATAATAGTCTTATCGGGCAGTAGCTTGTCCACGGACTTCACGTATAACCGTCACATTTACTTGACCGGGGTATGTGAGCTCACTTTGGATTCGTGAAGATATGTTTTCTGCAAGTTCACGCGTCCCTTGGTCGGATATCCTTGTGTGCTGAACGATAACACGAAGTTCTCGTCCTCCCTGGATCGCGTAGGCCAGCCCAACCCCGTCGAATGATTTGGCGATCTCTTCCATGTCCTTCAGGCGTTCGAGATATTCTTCTCGGCGTATATGGCGTGCACCTGGCCGGGCCCCACTGATGGCATCGCACACCTGTACAATAGGTGCGTACAGTGTGGTCATTTCGATCTCGTCGTGGTGGGAGCCTACGGCATTGCAAACAGTCGGATGTTCTTTATAGCGTTTGCAGTACTCCATGCCGACGAGTGCATGGGGTTGATCGTCAGATTCCTGGAGGACTTTGCCAATGTCGTGCAACAGGCCCGCACGCCGGGCCGTACGGGCATCGAGGCCCATTTCCGCCGCCATAAGTGAGCAGAGACGTGCTACCTGAATACTGTGGCTGAGTAGACTTTGGCCATAGCTCGTTCGGTATTTCATTTTCCCGACGATTGAAGTGAGGTCTTTTTTCATTCCGCGTAACCTCAGCTCAAGAGCAGTGCGTTCGCCTATTTCCCGGATTTCCTCCTCAACAGTTTTTTTGGCTTTATTTACGAATCGTTCGACGCTTGCAGGATGAATTCGGCCATCTCGTATGAGCCTACTCAAAGCTATTCGTGCTATTTCGCGCCGATAGGGATCAAATGAGCTGACTACGACTGCGCCGGGGGTATCGTCAATCAGTAGATCCACTTTTGCAACTGCTTCGAATGCACGAAGATTTCGGCCTTCCCTTCCGATAATGCGCCCCTTAATGCTTTCGGAGGGCACGGGAACCACTGATACCGAGTTCGGCTCAACCTCGTCTGTCGCGAGCCGTTGCATCGTGGTGAGGACGATTTTTTGCGCTTCATGTTTGGCGGTACGCTCTTTCTCGTCCCGTATTTCCAATAGCTCTAAGGCAGCATCTTCCTGCGCCTTCCCAATGATTTCCTCGCGTAGATGCTGATGTGCCTGCTCTTGGGTCAGGCCTGCGATAACCTCCAGCTTCTCAATGCGATCGTTGATGAGCGAATTGAGTTGATGCTCCTTGGCATCCAAGTCACCAATACGCTGAGATGCCTGTTGCATTAGCTTATCAGCGCTCGCACGCAGGCTCTCCGCCTGGCGGTTGATCTTTTCACTTTCTGCTTGAAGTATCGCAATCGCTTCCGCGGCGTTCCCCAAGAGTTTTTGTTTTTTTGTTAAGCGCCGGTTCCTGTTGCTGAGCTTCTTGCGTTGGCGATCGTTCTTTGCTCTGAACTGTTGTTTATCCTGGTCCAGTTTTGCCCGTTCCTTCTCCAAGGCGGTACGTTGAGCATAAAATTCAGCACGTTCATTGTCGAGCTCTGTTCTAGCCTTCTTGACAATCCTTGCCTTCAAGGCGGTAGATTCTCCTTCTGCTAGGGTTATAATTGCTGATGCTTGTTCGCGTGCACTTCTAAGTTTACCCTTGGCAGTTCTAGCAGATATCCACCAAGCAGACCCCAAACCTGCACTAAACGCTACGATGGCAACGGCCAACAACAGGACGGCTTGCATACCGTCCATATTCCCATGACTTTTTCCTAAAGTACGGTTACCGTTCGGGTCTGGAAGGGTTCCTTAGGAGGCGAAGGACGTCAGTGGTCTGGCAGTATCATAGACTGTGTCTTCCCACGGAAGGTTAACACAATGTCGACATGAAGTCGGATAGGTGCTGTACAGGCCTTGGCCAATCTGGTAGTGCATCTTAAGGCAGCGTCATTCATGTATTCCCGTTCATGGCCCACCAACGGAAGGACGCGTATTTATCCAAAAGCATTATCGGGCAACCGATCTTCCTCGGACTTCACGTATAACGTCCACATTTACTTGGCCGGGGTACTGGAGCTCCTTCTGAATTCGAGTGGATATGTTGTGTGATAGCGTATAGACTTCCCGTTCGCCTACATCCGTATAATTGACCATAACATGGAGCTCTCGTCCTCCTTTGACTGCGTAGGCATCACTAACACCATCAAATGACTTGGCGATCTTTTCCATATCCCGTAAGCGTTCAAAGTGTTTCTCATCATCGATATTACGTGCGCCCGGACGGGCTGCACTGATAGCATCGCACACCTGAACAATGTGTGCGTACGGTGTAGTCTTTTCGAGCTTATCGTGGTGGGCTCCCACGGCATTACAAATTGTTTCGTGCTCTCCATAACGTTTGCAATATTCCATGCTGACCAGTTCATGGGAGCGATCCGCAGACTCGGGTACTACTTTGCCAATATCATGCAATAAGCCGGCACGCCGGGCTAGATGGGCGTCGAGTTCCATTTCTGCGGCCATGAGTGAGCATAGACGCGCTACTTCGATACTGTGGTCGAGCAGGTTCTGGCCATAACTCGTCCGGTATTTCATTTTCCCGACAACTTGTACGAGTGTGTCATCCATGCCACGAAGTTCCAGGTCAAGGAGTGCACGCTTACCAACATCCTGGATCTCTTCTCCGACAGCTTTTTGGGCCTGTTCGACGAGTTGTTCAATTTTTCTAGGATCAATGCGGCCATCTCGTATGAGCTCACGCAAAGCTATCCGGGCTACCTCGCGTCGATAGGGATCAAAGGAACTGATTATGATTGCGTCGGGAGTATCGTCAATCAGTAGATCCACTTTTGCAGCTGCTTCGAATGCACGAAGGTTTCGGCCGTCCTTTCCGATAATGCGTCCCTTAATGTTTCCGGAGGGCACGGAGACCGCTGATACCGAGTTTGACTTGACCTCTTTTGTCGCGAGCCGCTGCATCGTGGTAAGGGCGATTTTTCGTGCTTCTTGTTTAGCATTGCTCTCCACTTTGTCCCGGATTCGCAGTAGTTCCAGGGAAGCATCTTTTTGCGCCTGCTCAATGAGTTCATCGCGCAGATGCTGACGAGCTTCGTCGCGCGTCAGCCTCGCGGTGGTTTCCAGTCTTTTGATACGCTGATCGATAAGCCTGTCAAGTTTGAGCTCCTTGGCATCTAGGTCAGCAGTGCGTCGATCTGCCTCCTGCATGCATTCATCTGCGCGTTCATGAAGGTGCTCGGCCTGATGCTTCAACGCTTCATTTTCTGAGTAGCTTATCCCAAGCTGTTGCCGTTCTTCGAGTAGTTGATCTTCTTTTTTTCGTAACTGACTCCTCCGCTTGTCATGTTTCTCGTTCAGGCGCGCGGTTTTTTGCTCTAGTTGTTGGCGGCGTCGATCCAGCTTTGCACGTTCGTTCTCTAGGGCAGAGCGTTGTGCATCAAGTTCGGCACGTTCCTGATCATGCTCTTTTCTGACATCCTCCAGGGCGGAGCGCTGGGCGTCGAATTGGGCGCGCCGATTGTCGAGCTCATTTCTGGTATCCTCCAGGGCGGAGCGCTGCGTATCTAAATTGGCGCGTTCTTTGTCAAGCTCTCGCCTGATTTCCCCCAAAGCAGCGTACTGCTCATCTAGTTTAGTGCGTTTATTATCGAATTCCCGTACAGCCTTGTCCAAAGCATTAAGTCTCGCATCAAGTTCAGCGTTTTTGTTTTCAGACTCCTTCCTGATCTTTTCCAGGTTGGATTGTTGTACATCAAAAGCTATACGTTCATTAGCGAGTTCCTGTGAAGATTCCACCAAGGCAGCGTGTTGCGCATTGAGCTCTGCATTTTTGTTTTCGAGATTTTTTTCTAGTTCTTCCAAGTGGGTGCACAGCGTAGCGAGTTCTGTACGCTCACTATGGAGTTCTTGTGTGGTTTTCTCCAAGGTTGCATGTTGCAAATTGAGTGCAGCATGCTTCTGGTTCAGTTCTTTATTGACCTTTTTGAGGGTTGCTTCTCTCAGGGCGGCGGCTTCTTCCTCCGCCAGGGTTAAGGTTTCCGATGCATGCTCACGTGCTTTTCTGAGACTACTGCGGGCGCTTCTCGTCGAGATTATCCAAGCGATGCTTAGTCCCACACCAAACGCTATGAGGGCCATAGCTAACAACTGAGCAACTTGCATGCTATATATATACTGGGACGATGTACCGCGGTGGGATAAAAGCTGTTCTAGCTTAGAGAGCTCCGATTAATTGGAGAGGTATCCACAGGCGTCCGCAGCGGCGGGTGTGAACCCCAAAGTACAAGATTGGGAGTTGCCCAAACCCTTCCATCGTCCCCTGCGTGATCACGACCTGTATAAGGTTGGGGCCTGATGTCCAAGTCTGAAGTGTAACTCCCTTTAATTGATAGTGTCGGTTCACGTGCCTAGACCACTACGGACGCTCGAGGACAGGCGGGATACAGTGCTGCCGCAATGCAGTTCCCTATTCTTGGATAGAAGCTGGATCGATCTCCTCTAATACTTCGGCTAATATGTGGTCAAGATGATCTGTTTCGCGATCAAGAGCAGTCACTAAGGCATCAGATGCTTCTTTTGCACCAAGCAGTTCTTCGGCCAGTTGCAAAGCTGTTATCACAGCAGCTACAAGATCCGGCTCGCCCCGATTTTGATTCTTAAATGCTTGCATGCGCTGATCCACATCCTGCGCAACATTCCGCATAGTCTCTACATCACTGGCTTGCACCCGTAGAGGATAATCACGGCCAAGAATGCGCACTTTGAGAGGTTGGGGCATGAGTCAGTCCACCTTCGTTTCAAAGACTAAATAATTGTCTATGGTCTTAATGAACTTATTGATCCGATCAAGAAGTTCCTGCTCGTCTTCGTCAAAGGTAAGCACCGCTGTTGTGGGCTTCATATCCGAGGCAGCCTCGAGCTCTGCAATCCGCTCTGCGAGTTTTCGATTCTGTTGCCTCAGATGTTTGATCTCTCGCACGGCGGCTTCAACACGATCACGTAGTTGCCGCAGTGACTTGGCTCCCCGCAGCGCGATGGCAGGTTGCATATCGAACCCTTGGTCAACAGGAGGGTGGTCAGGCTTCTGCGTCTGAGACAGATTTTTTTCGGTCATGCTATAAATATCCTCGACCGGACCTTCAACTACTCAGTTTAAGGTAATGGTTCAAATTAAAGTTGTCAAATACCCTCAAGCACGTAACTCTGCGTCAAATTGCGCAGAAAGAGAACTAACAATTTTTTGAACTATGTGGTCAATCTCTTTATCGCGGAGGGTCCGATTTGCACCGAAGCGTAATGAAAATGCTACACTTTTTTTGTCTGGTGCAATTCCCTTACCCTTGTAGACATCAAATATATCTGTGCTCTTAAGAAGGGGCTGGCCAGCCTTGCGCACTTTGTTGATCATGGGGCCAACAGGCTGTTGCGAATCCACGACTATAGCAATATCCCGCTCAACAACAGGGTAACGTGGTACTGGCGTGTAGACGGTAGCTGGTTGTTCTTCACACATCAGTGCCAGTCTTGTCCAGTTAAATGTAGCAAAGAAAACGGGATCAGGTAAATCGTTGGCTGCCTGCATCTCATCCGAAAGACGGGCAATAGTCCCCACCCATTTTTTGTTCGCGCGAAGTGTTATGTGATGGGCTGTAATCTTTGTCGGCTCGAAGCTTGGCTCCATGCTCAGAGAATCAAGGTTCAATATGCTCAACAGCTTCTCTACATCGCCCTTGATGTCAAAGAAATCTGCCAAAGGTATGCTACCATCCCAGCTCTGTGGTCGTATAGGGCCGCTTACACCAAAGAGGAGCACTTCATATTCGGAGTAATTTTCTATAAAGGTTGCTTCATGTTCGCTGAGATGAAATACATGTCCGAACTCGTAGAACCGGAGTGTCCGTTGTCCGTGATGAGTATTGTGCTGCATGGCATTCAGCATACCCGGAAGGAGTGAAGGCCGCAAGGTTGCCATGGAGCGGGATACCGCATTCAAGGTGCGTACAGGCGGATAGGCTGCTTCAATGACCGCTTGGCTGAACTGCATAGCCTGTTCATCAGGCAATAGGCTGTTTGTATAGATTTCCCGGAATCCATGACCGTTCAGGTAGGCGTGAACACGTTCGCGCATTAGGTCAATGGGGCGCGTGACCGGAACGGATGCAGGTAACGGTACAGATCGCGATTCTTTGATTTGATCGAATCCGTAGATGCGTGCGATCTCCTCAATCAGATCAATCTCTAAATGGATGTCAGGCCGGTATGTAGGTACCGTGCACGAGATTACGTCACCTGCTTCATAGGGGTCAAATCCCAGAGATCCAAGGATTCGAAGGATATCCTTACATGGTATTTGTATGCCCAGAATTTTGGGTACACGGGCGAGCCGTAAATTAAGCTTGGTTGTTGCCGGGGGTTGAGGATGCACATCCACAATACCGGGGGTAACCGATCCACCTCCCAGCTCTGCAATCAGTGCGGCTACATGTGCTGTGGCCCATGGCTGACTCGCTGTATCTACACCACGTTCGAATCTGTAGGATGCATCTGTTGCAATGCCCAGTGCTTTGGCAGATCGTCTTGTCCGGGACGGACAGAACCAAGCTCCTTCAATTAATACATTGGAAGTAGCATCGTCGACCTCAGAGTTTTCTCCACCCATGATGCCTCCAATCGCAACAGGTCGCTCACCATCACAAATCAGGATAACCCCCTCATTCAACGTATGCTTTTTGCCATCGAGTGTGGTAAATTCCTCCCCCTCGACGGACTCTCGGACAGTAATTCGTTGTCGAGCGATACGGTCATAGTCGAATGCGTGTAGAGGTTGTCCGCATTCATACATAACAAAATTGGTCGCATCGACAACATTGTTGATGGAGCGAAGCCCGATGGCTTCCAGTCGTCGCTTTAACCAGATAGGGGAGGGGCCGATTTTTACGCCTGTGACAATCATTGCCACGTATCGGTGGCACAAGTCAGGGCATTGAATATCGACCTTGATGTGTTGTATCGTCTCACCGCCGTCCGAAGGAATGGTAACTTTGGGACGTTTTAGTGGCACATTTTGCAGTGCGGATACGTCTCGGGCTATTCCTATGTGGCTGATTGCATCCGCCCGGTTTGGCGTGATGGCAACATCCAGTACAGTATCATTCACCTCCTGCCCTTCTCTCAGCAGATAGTCAAGCAGTGATTCACCGATAACAGCGGTTTCGGATAGAACCATGATACCGCTGTGGTCGTCAGACAACCCAAGCTCATCTTCTGCGCAGATCATCCCCATGGAGACCTGCCCACGTATTTTGGATTTTTTGATCTTGAGTACTTTTTCGCCCATGACCAGACGAGTCCCAATCGTTGCTACGGGTACCCGTTGGTCAGCTGCAACATTGGGGGCACCACAAACGATAGGGATCAATTCATCAGTTCCCAAATCAATATCGCAAAGCCTCAGGCGGTCAGCGTTGGGGTGCGGACGCACCGACTCCACGCGTCCGACGAATATGCCATCCAATGATGGACCAAGATGCAGCATGTCTTCAACCTCGAGTCCAGACATGGTCAAGGCATGTGCAAGGCCCTCCGGGGATAGTTCATGTGCCACGTACTCGGACAGCCAATTATAAGAGATCTTCATGGCAATTAGAATTGCGCCAAAAATCGCGAATCGTTTTCGTAAAAGATGCGGATATCATCGATGCCGTAGCGGAGCATGGCTGGGCGCTCTATGCCCATGCCGAAGGCGTATCCGGTATAGCGTTCGGAGTCAATACCTACGGCTTCAAGAACGTTAGGGTGTACCATGCCGCTACCCAGGATTTCCATCCAGCGTCCGCCCTTTGGATGATCAGGTAAGTTCCACCAGATGTCTACCTCACCACTCGGCTCCGTGAACGGAAAGAAGCTGGGACGGAATCGCATCTTGACATCGTTGCCGAAGAATGCACGTGCAAAATTGGAGAGCGTGTGTTTAAGGTCGACCATGGTTACGCCGTCATCGACGACTAGTCCTTCCACTTGATGAAACAGACAGTAGGACTTATAGGTGATTGCTTCATTGCGAAAAACTCGACCGGGTGCGATCAGGCGGAATGGGGGCTCCCCGGCAACCATTGTTCGAATCTGCACGGGGGATGTATGTGTGCGCATCATAGCCCCGGCCCGGCCTTCTCCCGGCTCTTCAATGAAGAGTGTGTCCTGCATGTCGCGGGCGGGATGATCTGCCGGGAAATTCAACGCGGTGAAGTTATGCCAGTCATCCTCAATTTCAGGCCCCTCGGCGACCGCGAAGCCCATGTGTTCGAATATATCTGTGATCTTGGCCAAGGCAAGCGTAATGGGATGTCGGGATCCTGCCCACTGACTGTGTCGACCGGGGAGTGTAAGGTCAATATCACGGGTATTTGTAGTTGTCACGCGGTGTTGCTCAATGGCAGATTCAAGCGCGGTTTGGGCTTTTTTACGCAGAGCATTGAGCAGCAGTCCGGCGCTGCGCCGGTCCTGTTTGGGTAGATGCGGAATGGTCTTGAAGAGTTGGGGGATCACACCACGTCTCTGCCCCAGGAACCGGATACGGAATTCTTCGGACTTGGCAGACGTGTCAAGTTTTGCTGCTGCAATCTCCTCTGTGAAGCTTGCAGTGGCTTTTTTCAGATACTCTAGATTTGTCTCCATTCTACCAAAACAAGAAACCCGCCAAGCCTGCACGAGCAGGGGCGGGAATGTTCTCACCAATCTACATTCGGCCCCTAGCCAAGTGAGGTGCCGCTAAAAAAGAATGAACTAGATACGTGTGCCATCGTCAAGTCCCATGAGCTTCCTGAACAACACGGGTAAAGATTGCAGGCTCATTCATGGCTAAATCTGCAAGCACCTTTCGATTGAGAGCGATCCCCTCTTTACGAAGAGCGCCGGCTAGACGGGAATAAGTTGTGCCGTTCAGCCGGGCAGCTGCATTTATTCGTACAATCCAGAGTCGACGGAACTGCTGTTTACGTTTGCGGCGATCCCGATACGAGTATTGGAGTCCCTTTTCGACCGCATGTTTAGCTACGGTGTAGACCTTACTCCGGCTACCCCAATATCCTTTGGCCATACCAAGGATCTTCCTGCGTCGTTGTCGTGAAGCTACTCTATTGCGTGCGCGTGGCATAATTTTCAGCGAATTTAGGGATCACCTATTGATCACTTGGAGGCACCCAGTAGACGATTCATGCGAGGCTCATCGCTTTTGTCGACGAGCGTCTTCTTACCAAGCTCCCGTTTGCGTTTGCGGCTCTTCTTGGTCAGTATATGACTCTTGAAGGCATGCGCGCGCTTCAGGCGCCCGGATGCAGTGCGGACAAATCGTTTTTTGGCTCCGCTGTTGGATTTCGTCTTCGGCATGGTTCCGAAATAATCAAGACGCAGGTTAACCACGACAAGATCTATTCTGTTCCATCAAAGGGCAGCCCCTCACTTGGTTTTCAGGGGAGTAAGGATGGCGGTCATGCGCCGGCCTTCCATTCGGGGTTCCTGATCCAGTTTTGCAACGTCTTTCAGTGCATCAACGAAGCGTGCAAGGATGACCATCCCCTGTTCCTTGTAGATAATATCCCGCCCTCTGAACTGCACATAGGCACGCACCTTGTGGCCGTCGGAGAGGAATTCGTGGGCGTGCTTTGTTTTGAACTGGAAGTCATGCGTATCGGTGCGAGGTCGAAACCGGATTTCTTTGAGTTGCGTGTGATGCTGCCTTTTGCGAGCATCGCGCTCCTTCTTATTCTTCTCGTAGAGAAACTTGCCGTAGTCCATAATCTTACAGACTGGAGGATCGGCATTTGGTGCAATTTCTACGAGATCCATGGACTGCTCTCCAGCCATATCCAAGGCTTTCTGCAGTTGGTACACGCCATGCTTACCTCCCGGATCAACTACGCGGACTACGTCTGCCTCAATGGCGTCGTTAATACGTGTTTGTATACGTTTTGCGATGATGTTATGAGTTTATGTTTTGAAGAAAGACAACCCAAGGCATTTACCTTGGTGGTGGGTCCTAATGGATTCGAACCATCGACCTCTACGATGTCAACGTAGCGCTCTAACCAACTGAGCTAAGGACCCCTACACACTGCATTGCAAATTACGGCTTTTAACGCATTAGATGTATTATGTGTGCAGGGCCAAGATATTGATGTGGCAAACTATATTGGCTGTACACATTGATTATAGTGTAAGCGCAAGTTTGAGGGTTGGTCCAGGGGTAACAGCAACTTGCAATGAGCTCTCACGCTTACGCCGAGTGGTAAGCAAGGCTGATACGGCAGAAATCAAACGGTTAGCCACGAGTGCGGCGATAAAGCTGCCCCGTCGTTGCGCCCAGGATTCAGCATCTCCCCGAAGATTTCTATACCGTTGAAAATCCCGCTCGCTAGTCCAGGCCCATTGAAATGCCGGATCATCCACGTATGAGACCAGATCTACGCGTCGGCTGCGCAGTTGTGCTTCGCGGTAATCATGGGAGGAGAGGTGATTGCCGATTGTAACATAGAACCGTCGGTCTTTCCCGGTGGTTGACACCCCCGCGTAGGATGCCGCCCATGATTGATAGCTTTGAACCAGCTGACCGCGTTGCCATTCACTGGTCACAAGCCCGGCCAGGAGTACGGCATCGGCGATAGTGTAGAGAGCGGCGCGCCGATTCCACTTGTTTCCATTAGCATACCTATGCCCCAAACCCGGCAAAGCAATACTGTAAGCCGCTGCTTTTGCGGGGCGCAAAGGGGCTTGAGCAACGGACTCAACTGTACTTAGCAAAAAGAATACAAGGAAAATTAAGGGGATTAATGAGCGCATGCACCGGTAAGTCGAGGTAGTAACGCGTGTGTGCTGAGTTTGTGTTCGCCAGATTATTTATAGTGTTCCGTATAAGGGATCAACATCGGTGGTACAACGGGCAGCATGTGGGGTTGCTTGTCGGGCTGCTGGCAAGGCTCGAGGAAAAAGTAGGTCAGTGATTTGCAGGCAAAGAATAATGATTTGTAGCTACTCAAAATGATGTTCGCAGTCGCAGGTTAATCGTACGAGGCGTAAGGCGCGTCGGGATGCGTTGCCAGATGCCGGTCGCGTCTGGTAGCCAAGAATATGCAACCGTATTGGTGATATCAAATATGTTCAGCATTTCGGCAGTTACTTCCAACTGAAGAGCTCGTTCACGCTGGCTCAGCGTGATGATCTTCGTGACTCCAAAATCAACCCGGCGGAACTCGGGATATCGGGCCGAGTGCCGTGCTCCCGGAATCTGTGTAACGATGCTTCCCACACGTTTGCCCGGAATCGGGGGCGTGTACGGGATCCCGCTTCCAAACAGTGCACGCATATGCAGTTTCCATGTAGGATCCATTGGAATATAGTCCTGCACAAAAAGGGCAACTGTGTGGCGCTGGTCAGTTGGCCTGGGTAGCAGACCTGCGTTAAGATCGGTGATGTATTGAGGCAGGAACTGTTCGCGTGCAACCATAAAGCTGTAGTTGAGCCAGCTTTCCATGCCGGGTACAAACTCGCCTCTCACCTGGAGGTCCAATCCATAAAGATGTCCAGATGCGTCGTTCAACCCACTGTAGTTGATCCTCACATTCTCAAGTGAATAGCTGATTACGTTGGTTAGCTGCTTGTAGTATGCTTCTCCACGCAGGTACAACCTTTTCCGTGGTACAAACAATTCTGCACCAGCGATAATCTGAGTCGAGCGCTGTGACCGCAGATTGTTGTTCAGAGACTCATTAAGTGGTATATCTGGACTGGGAGTACCGCGCAGTTCGCGGTATGTGGGCTGTTGATAGTATACACCGGCAGATGCAGTCAGCGTCAATTGTTCAGAGGCTTCATAGCGCAGGCTAGCCCGGGGCGAAAAAGTCCATTCACGATTAAAATCATACCAGTTTACCCGTAGGCCTGCACTGAGCAGGAAATCAGCACTTATACTGTAGGTGTCTTCTGCATGGAAGCTCAGCTGAGATGCATCCAGCTTCACTGCTCCCTCGAGGCTATCTACGACTAGCCGTACCGGTTCCTGGTCGATTCCCCTGCCGGTAACAATGGACTCCTCCTTGAGCACATCCTCAAAAGTCAAACGTCTCAAGCTCCAGCCAGCTTCTCCCGCATGCAGTTCTCCGGTCCAGTTATATAGGCCGCGGCCGGTCAGCGTGGTAACTGAAATTTTATTATTTGCAAAATCTTCCTGACGGGCCATACCTCTCGGTACTTCTATCCGATCTGCGTCGTTAGTAACGATGTCGTACAGGATTGCATCACCTTCCAGAAAGAAGGATTCAGTTTCCTGGGTAGTGTAGAGGCTTACGTCGTGTTGTAGTGTCCATCGTGTTCCGATACGACTTCGGAGGCGCAGTCCGGCAACACCCGTTTGGTACCCATCCTGTTCTGTACTTTCGTTAGAGTACGAAAGCCATACAGAACGAATATCTGCGGGGCCATCGTTTGCGGAAACTGTTCCATAAAAGGTTCGCCGTCCACGCGGATCCAGGCGGAACACATGATCGGCATAAAGTCCAATGAACTCGATCTCCTGCTGCGATGTCGGCGAGTAGGTCAGACGTACCTGTACATCCTCATAATCAGGCTGGTAGTTGCCTTTTAGCTCCTGGGTAGAGAAAAATCGTCGTGCACGTGCCTTGCGCAACCCAATCTGCCATGAGAATACGTCAGTAGAGGATGAGGCCGTAGCTGTGCCATCCAGAAGAGATAGGGTTGCGCTTGTAGTGAAGTCATCTGTTGCCGCGTATTCGATGTCTAATGCAGAGGAAATCTTGCCGCCATACCGAGCGGGAAATCCTCCCGTGTATAATGTAATTCGCCGTGACAATTCTGGATTGAACAGGCCAATACCTTCCTGTTCTCCTTGTCTGGGGCGGAATGGCATATGGATTTCGAAGCCGTTAAGAAAGATTAGGTTCTCATTAAATCCACCGCCGCGTACAGAATATTGGTTGGACAGTTCGTTATTGGCGGATACCCCAGGCAGGACCAGGAGTGCTTGGAAACCCTTGAAGGGGGAGGGCATACGGCGCACCTGTTCCGGTGTGATCTGTTGCACACCGGCTCCGAGTGCCATTTCATCTTCAACGATGATTTCTCCCGCATCAAGCACAGCGGGGGCGAGTGCGATATCCAGGGTTGTTTCGGTACGTGCAGAGATGATCACGGAGTCAATGCGAGTGACAAAACCCACAAAAGAAAATCGCATTGCGTACCGGCCTACTGGAAGTCGCAGGGTATATCTGCCAGATTCGTCCGAGGCGGTTCCAAAATTGGTTTCGTTTACGAGGATGCTGACCCCCGGGAGTGGCAGACCTGTGTCGGTTTCCACCACGGTACCGCGCACGTTACCCCAAGACTGTGCAGAGACCTGCGCGGCAAACAGTAGAGGAATCAAGTAGGTAATACGATACATACCACGCACGGTGTGACCGGTAATGACCAGTAGTTTAGCGGGGTAGCAACGGAACAGATCGTAATGTGCTAGGGAGATAGGACGGATTACTGAGACCAGGAAGTCGGTTCGCGGTCCCACCGATGTGTATACAAAGCTTCAAGCAATGATGATTCCAGGGGGCCTTTGTCGCTGGTGGCAATATTGGCTTCCACATGGTGTAATTTGCGCATCCCTGGTATCGTTGTGCTAACGATGGGGTTGCTCAGGATGAAACGGAGTGCCATTTCAGGCATGGTACTGTCTGGAGGTACTAAAGCCCGTAATGGTTCTGCGTGTGCTACGCTGCTGCGCAGATTTTCCTTGACAAAGTAAGTATTCCGCCAATCTTCCGTGGGCCATGTGGAGTCAAGTGTGATATTGCCTGTCAGCGTGCCTTCATCGAAGGGTACCCGGGCAATGACTCCGACATGATGTTCCTGACAGGCAGGAAACAGCTCATCTACAGGGTTTTGATCAAAGATGTTGTAGATCACCTGTACGCAGTCCACGAGCCCGCTGCGCACGGCTTGGATTCCATTCCAAGGTTCCCATCTGTTGAGACTGATACCGATTGCGTTAATCTGCCCGTTATTCTTGGATCGTTGGAGTTCCTGTATCCAACGATCATCTTGTAGCCATGAATCCTCCCATGTGTGGAGTTGCATTACATCCAGCTGTTCCAGGCCGGTGTTCTGGAGGCTTTGCTCAATATATTCACGAACATAGCTGGGAGGATAGCAGTTTTCGAGTGTATGCTCACGGCGGCTGGGCCAGGTGCGATTCTTTGGTGGCACCTTGGAGGCCGTGTAGAGACGCTTATCAGGATTGGCGCGCACAAGTTTCCCCAGGAGCTCTTCGCTGTGACCGTTACCGTATGCCCAGGCTGTATCAAAGAAGGTACACCCGAGGTCAACCGCCCGTTGCATGGACCGCATGGACTGCGCGTCTTCTGAGCCTGTCCAACCTGCCATGCCCCACATTCCGTAACCGATTTCGCTTACGGGAAATCCGGTTTGACCTAGTGTTCGATAATTCATGTGCTTGATTTATGCAACTGGTTGCGCTCTGATGCAGAGGCAATAGGAAATTATGTACTTAACTGTAACTCGCGAGAACCTTTCCGG
Organism: Rhodothermaceae bacterium bin80; assembly: GCA_002238805.1. Lineage (GTDB taxonomy): Bacteria > Bacteroidota > Rhodothermia > Rhodothermales > Bin80 > Bin80. The sequence continues at coordinate 19,003 of MPNB01000004.1, forward strand.
CAGGCGAAAGGCATACGGACACACTGAGCCAGATGACAGTCCGAACCCAGTGCTTACCATAACATCACTCGCTAAGTGATGCCATGACCGTTTCCCGGTTTACTAAATTTTAGATCGTTTGTTTATGAACGAAACGGCGAGTACCTATTCACAACACTCGCGGTAGAACCCTAATTTTAAAGTGATGATTGTTGATGAGGCATAGCTTTTGGGGAAAGCAAATCACGATGCGTCTGGTTTTTTCCAAAAGAGTACCATGTATTCTATCAATGGGGCGAAACGAATAGCACTAGGGTTTGTATTATTGTCGCGGGCTCACTACTCCTTCTTGACCAGAGCAAAATGATCTACGGCGAGGTTTCCGTGCAGGAGTATCCCCTTTACTCCCGTCGAGACGTGTCCGAAGCCCTGCGGATGTCGCACTCCACACTATATTGGTGGTTAAGGAGCAACCACAGGGGATCTGTGATATCGGTATCGCGTCACGACCGGGCGCTGAACTTTCTCCAGCTTTCGGAGGCGTTTGCAATAGCCCACATGAGGAAAACTCTGGGGATTTCCCTCTCCAAAATACGGCAAGCCTCGGAATACCTAAGAAATAACCTTGGAATCCGCTATCCCCTGATCAATCCAGGGATTCGTGTTGGAACCGATGTTTACTTTAGACACGCCAGGGATATTTTGTTGAATGCGTCACGTCATGGACAAGTAGAGTCAGAAGAGCTTATTGGCGAGTACATTAGTCGGATTGCGTTTGGAGAGGAGGATCTCCCCGACGCAGTGTATCCCTGGATCCCGGGTAATGAAAGAAGGAGTATTCAGATTAATCCTCGAATCCGGTTTGGGCAGCCCACCATAGCGGGGACTGGAATATCCGTCGCGGCTGTACGAGGCAGGTTCGAGGCCGACGAATCCCCGGAAGACATTGCGGAAAGCTATGAAATTAGCCACGCCAGAGTTGAGGATGCCCTAGCTTACGCCGCGTGCTAGTGAGCCTAAGTTCTACGTAGACGAGTGCCTTGACAGCAACCATTTTATTGAGTCTCTAAGGGGCGCTGGGTTGGAGATAGTTAGGCATAGGGATATACTTGATAGGGGTGTGCCCGATGAAGAGTGGATTAGAAAAGTGTCCGGGGCGGAGTATTTCGCAGTAACTTAAGATTACAAGATTATGCGAAATGCATATCAGTCTGGACTTATCATGAACAGCCGCTTGGGGCTATTTATTGTTCGGTACAGGGATCGCGCGCACGCAGAGGAAGGGGAATTGGTAGTCCAAAACAGCACAAAATTGCTCAGATTTATCAGAAAAAACCATCGCCCTTTCATTGCTACAATAACGCCCTCAGGGGTGCATGGGCGCAGGCCACAAGGCAGGAACTGGGGACGAAGGTACGTAGAAACTTAGTAGGGTACTCCTTTCGGAGAATGCGCACAGTGCCGCGTGGTGTTGGCTCAACTGTAATTCCGGAGTCTTGCCAATCTTTGTGTTGGGCACTTCACGTGTCTATACTTGCTGGGGCGCACCTATGGGAACAGTGGAAAAACCAACCCCGCCGATACCGAGCACTGCGGAAGCTAGATGTTCACCACGAGTTGGCGGCTAACTTGGCTGGCAGTGGACGTGGCGCATGGCGGCTCAATTTATCGCCCGCATTCTGCTATGCGCTTCCGAACGCGCTCTTCGCCCAACTCGGACTGGTGCAGTTAGCCCCAGAACCGAACCGCTAATATCCATGAACCGTCGTGTACGGATCCGTACGAACGGTGGTGTGGGGAGGGAGGGGGCGGCGAGTCTCCTCCCTATCCTGATCAATGCCAGTTGGATCAAATGCTGGACTACAAATGTCGTGAGATGATAAGGTCAAGCGGCGTATACGAGTCAGCGGTGTTATTTGTGTGGGCAGACCAGAGCAGGTAATCGTAAGACGCAACTCAAATCCGAGTGTATGGCCTGGCCATGCGGGCCTGAATGCGGACGCAAACATACGGGTCTCGGGGATTGGGGCAACTGCAAGGCGACGGGCGTTCGGGTTACCGACCCCTATGACCCGTGAAATTGGTACAGTGCAGTTAGGTACATATCCTCTGATAATGACATGTTCCACATCGTGGAAACACGGCGGTTTCTATCTTGGCTGTAACAATGGTCCGATATTTGCGGTTACCACAGGCAGGCCTGTATGCTACCTTTTAGGTACGAATGGCGTCTAAGCATTAAACAGGGACCAAACACCGCAAGAACCAGTTAATTTCCCGTATCCAGATATAAATCGCCGATCCCATGACAGAGTATTTGCACAAGTTCGTTAATGGTAAATCTTTCGTACGGTTCAGCCCGGTTTTGGGCATACTGTTATTGACTGCGGGGTGCTACACGCAATTGGGCGTCGGGTATTTCGAGAGGGAGCCTGATTATCAGGAGGTCACGGAATATGATACTCCGTATGGAGACAGTGTGGTGGTTGATAACTATTACTATGACAGCCATGATGGCTACTACGACCACTACTATCCCCGCACCTTTCGTTATCGCAGGCATTTTTCCACATTTTACGGGCATCCGTACACTGTTATAGATCCGTATTACGATCCTTTCTGGTATGATCCGTTCTACGATGACTTCTGGTATGGTCGATCCAGTTTGCATCTGAGTTTTGGCTGGGGTAGATCGTTCTTTGGGTCACCATTGGGCTACGGTTGGCATCACCCCTATCGGTATGATCCCTATTTCTATTCTGGTGGATATCATGGTGGATGGTACGGTGGTGGATGGTACAATACGCCTGGGGTCTACTGGAGCGGCCGATCGGGCCATTATGGTCCCAGGGGATCACGTATTGGGCGTGGCGGCGTTGCAGCGGGTGGCCGCTATGGGATTGCCGAAGACGATTTGCGTGTTGGCCGGCGCAACGCACCGAACAATCAGGGCAAGGGCACAAGTGCACTGGCCAGGAGCCGAACCCGTAGTGGAGTAGTGGCAGGTGGCACAACCTTACGTGGTGTGCAGCGCTCAGGTGGTAGTGCAGAACCTTCACGGACGCGTGGTGGGGTTGTACGCAGCACATCAGGTAGCGGCACCACTCGCTCAAGGCCTACGACACGTTCAACAACGCGCACACGCGGCACTGTGCGTTCGACACCTACGACACGTTCAACAACGCGCACACGCGGCACTGTGCGTTCGACACCTACGACACGTTCAACAACGCGCACACGCGGTACTGTGCGTTCGACACCTACGACACGTTCAACAACGCGCACACGCGGTACTGTACGTTCTGTACCTACGACTCGTTCAACGCCGCGTACACGCAGTTCAGGCGGCAGTACACGCTCAACGCCCACGACGCGTTCGACGCCACGTACACGCAGTTCAGGCGGCAGCAGTCGTTCAACACCAACGACGCGTTCAACGCCGCGTACACGCAGTTCAGGCGGCAGCAGTCGTTCGACGCCTGCAACGCGTTCGTCACCACGAAGCGGTAGTACATCCAAGGCACCTGCGAGAAGTTCGAGCAGAGGTTCTTCGTCCCGTCGAGGAGGAAACTAGCGTCCTTCGGTTAGAAGAGCAGGGTACACTCAAGAACGCATCGTGACGAACCTGTCAGACACTTGAACCCAGTGAGGGGTAGGGGGCGTACGCACCATAAACAATCACCAAGAGCACATTTCTTTCAATGAAGCAGCTGAGCAGTAACATCATCAGAATTTTCATGGGTAGCATTGTAGCTATCATGACGATTACAGTGTCTTCGGCAGACGCACAAAGTGCCGGTGATGCCTTGAGATTCAGTCAGCGAGAAATATCTGTCGGCGCACGCATGACTGGAATGTCCACGCGTGGCTTTGCAGGAATCGGAGACTACAATGCCATGCACAGTAATCCAGCCGGGATTGGATACATCAGTGATTCGCAATTTAACATATCCATAAGGGGAAATACTGTTGATGACGAATTTGAGACCGGGAGTGGAGGGCTTAGACTCGACAATGGTATGTCAACTGCCGAGCAATCGGGGTTGGGGAATATAGCCATTCTATATGATGTGCCCGTGACGCAAGGGTCACTCGTTGTCGGGCTTGGCCTTAGCCGGGTACGTGATTTTACACGCGAGTTGGATTTTTCAGGAGTGAATTCCACGAGTACCATCTCCTCATCGTTCCTGCCATTCGATAACGAATACAGGATAGATGAAAACGGCAACCTTGAGGAACTGAATGACCTACCATTTGCGGCTTTTAACGCCGGTATATTTGAATATTACCAAGATCTCCATTTACAGGGTGAGTATCCGTTCTTAGAGGCTGTTGTGCCTGGTACCTCAATTGAGCAGTTAGGGGTTGTGACGGAAGCAGGGGGGTTATATGAAGCTACCGGAGCGATAGCTTGGCAGGCAACTAGAGAGGTGATGGTCGGTGTTTCGGCAAACCTGATTCTTGGTAATTACCGTTTCGATTACAGCCTCACGGAAAGGGATATCTTTAACGAGAACACTAGCGAGCACTATGATGTGCTTCTTGATGATGGCAGCCTATTACAGGGCTTCAATGAGCTCGGCTATGAGCAGCAATTACGGAGTGATATGGTCGGACTTAATTTTCGGACCGGTATCAGTACAACACTAGGTAGGGCATTCCGTGTTGGAGTCACATTTGAATCTCCTACCTGGACCTATATAGAGGAGAGCTATGGAGAGCAGTTTGTTACACGGTTTGATGTCGGAGGTGAGCTTAGCTACGGAGAGCTCAATGATGATATTGGCAGTGGTGTCTTTGAGTACTCATTACGTTCGCCGTGGCGTTTAGGCGCTGGACTACAGTTTTCCAGCGGGTCGTTTACACTTACTGCGGAAGGGGAGCTAGTTGACTGGGGCCAGCTTAAACTAAGTTCAGATGAAGGCGGAGATGTTTTTCGCGAAACAAATCGTGTGATTGAGAACACGTACGAAATGGTTATAAACGCTGCCCTAGGTGCTGAATGGAAAATTGGTAGGTTTGATATTCGGGGCGGCGTTGCTGTTCGTCCTGCGCCACATGAATCTGGCCTACTGGAAATTACGGCCTCGGATGCTCTGGAATTGGGAGAACGTATTGCCGTATCCCTCGGGCTTGGGTTCCGGTTCACAGACAGTGTTCGTATGGATCTCGGCTTACAGACAGTAAGAACGGAGGATTACTGGCATGCTTACCCTTCGGATGCTGGAGGACCAAGGCAGGATGCACAGGTTCAGATCAATGAAACGCTGACCAAAGATGTAGCTGTACTTGAACTTACCTGGAAATTCTAGAACCTGTACTTCAACCCGAAGTTGGAGAGACTTCCAAGTTCAAAAGGTTGAGCTATAATGCACCTCTCTCGAACGTTCCGTTTTGTTTGGTTTGGGTGCCTGATCCTGGTTGCGTCATGTAGGGTCGAATCCACGGACAATCCAAGCGTACGAAGTGGTACAATGCACCCCACACCAGACAATATTCCTGGTGTTGACGAGGTCACACACACACTCCGACCAAGTTCATCTCCCCAGTCCTTGTTCATTCCGGCCCCTTCGGACAGTATAGGAAAGGATTCGGGAGAGGACTATGAGATGATCGGTGAAATTCGAGCCCTGGAGGTTGATGATACTGGGCGTATTTTCATATTGGCCCATAATATTCATGTGAGATCAGTTAGTGAGTTTGGCAAAACCAATGATGAGCCTTTGTCTCTTGTTTTCGTTCCAATGAAAAGGGCGTATCACGCCTGTTTCCACGGGTTTTGACTTGATTACGCCCTGTTGCGGCCTTGCCCATTTTTGCCGTGCGCCGTGGAAAGGCGCACGGCAAAGTCGGGCTAAGTTCCAACTAACCTTGGTACCACGCCGGACCTATTTGATTCGACCGATTATTGGGTCTCGTCCATGAACCAAATGGGATCGCCTAGCTGGGAATGGCTATTTTCGGAATCAGAAAGGTTGACAAGGTGGTCTGTGATCACGCGGATGGAATGGTAGATGGCAGGCACTCATCGTGCACAGGCAACAATCGGGGGATTCCCAAGCATTCGGGACACAACGGATCAAGGGAGGAAGCATATAGGTCTGGTGAGGCAATCATGATCAGACGAAGCGGTGCACAATTCCTTTAGCCAGGAAATAAGCGCAACGCAGCGAAAAGGAGCCCCATGCCACTGAAAAATGTTACAACCATCCAGCGCAAAAGCCGGACTTCTAGAGTTTTTATTTCAGTGCGTACAGTACCTATTTGCGTGTTCATGTCACCGCGCAAATCGCTTATTTGCGTGTTCATGTCACCGCGCAAATCGCTTATTTCGGCGCGTACAGTTTGGATTTGACTAGTCACAAAATCCTTGGTTGCAAGATCTTGCTGTTGTTTTTCGGTGGAATCCGCAATCGCTTTGGCATGTGCTTGTGCGTGTTCCCATTTAACCCCCGCGGCTTTGAGATCGCGAGCAACTGCAAGAGTATCTATCATGTTCTTACAATAATGTGATATTTTCACAAAAACACTCACCGGGCCTACGCCCATCCAGAGTTATTGGTTCCCCGCTTGTATCTGTGTTAGAACGATACTTCCGGTTTCAAAGTGAGGAATAGAAATTTTCGCTTCATTGAATTCGCGTAAATGAGGATGGACCTTGGGCAGAGTATTTTGGATGGATCGTCATCTTGGTCGTGCACTAAGCTACGGAGCTATCAAACACGATGTTGATGGGAGTTCCTCTTTGAATATGAAGGAGTGTCCCCGCATTGCCTTGATTTACGGCAACCTCAAGTAGATTGCTGCTCCCAAATAACATTAAAGTTTCTCCCACAGGCACATCGCTATAGGTGTGATGAATGTTGCGAATGATCCCACTTCCGACATAGCCCGTTACATCTCTGCCTACAGAATGCCTCGCGAAAAGGGTACGCGAAATATTCGTGATGCAGTTGCCAAAGTGGTCAACATACACGACCCAGCCTCGAATGCCTTCTTCATCATCCATCGGCAACGCCCAGTGAAGTAGCTCCAAGTGCGAAGCAGGGGAGCCCAGGTCTTCGGGTGGGACCCCACTTGCCAATCTTGCAGCTGCAGGCGCAAAAAATCTCTACCGTGAAAGGTAGAAGAGAGCGGCTGCTCCTTATCCACCTTCAATTCGACCACTTGATCTGGTGTCTCCGTTTCCAGAAGGAGTGCAAACAATCCGTTGTTCGGGCCAACAAAATAATGGTCATTATGCCTCAATGCGACGGCACGACGCTCATATCCAACGCCGGAGTCTACGACAACCAGATGAACGGCTCCCGAATGAAAGTATTGTAGGGACTGCTGCATCACAAATGCCGCCGCCATTACATCAAAGCCTTGAACTTCATGGGTAATATCAACCAGCGTCAAATTCGGGTTGATGCCGAGCATCATGCCCTTCATGGCACCAACATAACCTTCGCGAGTGCCAAAATCTGTCGTCAGAGTTACAATAGGAGTACGGCGATCCATGAGTTAGACCCATAATATTCATGTGAGATCAGTTAGTGAGTTTGGCAAAACCAATGATGAGCCTTTGTCTCTTGTTCTCGCTCCAATGAAAAGGGCGTATCACGCCTGTTTCCACGGGTTTTGGCTTGATTACGCCCTGTTGCAGCCTTGCCCATCTTTGCCGTGCGCCGTGGAAAGGCGCTTTTCTGTGGCGGGTGCGAACCCCGCCCAACACCTGTCGCTCCGGTTGGTAGCGGCCTTAGCGCATTATGGAGGTAACGAAATGATATGAAGAACTGAGGTTTAACGAGCTACGCGAGTAGCTTAGCGACCATGCGGGTCGGAACGTGCAGTGAGCACCGAGCAGGCCTCGAAACGGGTAATGTGTGTGTTGACCTTCCGGCAATATGGGGAAGACCGAAGCGTCTCGGGAAGTCCCATTTTATTCATCACGATTTGGATACAGGCTACAAAGTGTGAATTTGGTTGGGGGGTGCGTCAGGATTTCCAGTGCGGGATGAAAAGTAAGCACTAGCCTTAGCGACCAAGCGTCAAATGTAGCATTGCTGCCTGTTTTTCAGCTTGGTTTGGGGAAAGGCCAAGGGTGCACATGTCGCAAGTGCAGTCCAGTCCCATGCGATGTGTGATGTTGTTCTCCACCATTTCCGTGGGACACCTCAGATGAGGTGCACGGGTTTAGAGGTCAGGCACAGATTGCCAGTGTAATTGCCGAAGGGGTTTCCAGAAACGCTTCCATGCCTGCACCGCGAACAGGGCGATATAGAATGTGACATAGCGGGCATGACGTGCCAGGGTTGCATCAACCTTCAGCATTTGCAGTCTGAAAGTGCAAAGGTGCATGTGAGGGAGTTCCGATGAGGACGAATCCGTGTCTGTTGCAGAACTGCCGTCCGCCTCCATCGCCGTCTCCGAGAACGCATCGGTTGATTCGTCCAACGCAGCTTCTGTTCCAGAAGACCGCGGACACGTGTCGTGCTGTCCCTCGGCCAACGGTGCCATCTCATCGGGTTCGGACCCCACCGGTGGGGGCGGGCTATGCAAGAGGCATCGACCGATGTGAAGAAGCTGGTAGACCAACATGTAGACCTGAAGACGCACGGCATTCTCCGCCTGAACCTCAGCATCCTCATCGGTCTCGGCAATATTCTCACGCTCAATCGGTACGTTGCAGTAATGCGACTTGGCGCGTGGCGATGACGAAAACGACAGGGTACAGATCGCTTTGATCTCGCCCTGGTGCATCTCCGCCTTCCCGCGCCGACCGTACAGGGCAGCCAGAACCTCCCCCGAATGCGTATCCGCGTCAAGATTGGTGACCAAAAAGTAGAACTCATTGAATAACTCCCCCGGACGCGGTTTTACCACCAGGATCACGCGACGGGTCTTCCCCCAGGACTGCGCACCATACTCGAGTTCAACGTACGTCTTCGTCTCATACGAGCAATCCTCAACGTACGGGGCAGCCAACGCCTCCAACACCTTGTTCTTGCGCAAACGCATCACGTAGTGAAGACCTTCTGCCTCCAGCCGTGTAAATACAACCCCACTATTGAACCCTGCATCCAAACGAATAATGACGCGGTCAGCGGCGTGCTGGCGCACGCCATCGGCCACGGAAACCATGAAGTCTTCGCAGTCGGTGACTTCGCGCCGGTTACCTGGACGCAACTGCGCCCCGAGTACATCCCCGGTCTCCCCGCATGAAGCAATCAGCGGCAAGAAAACCGTACGCTTATAGTGCCCATGATATGCATTGCTAAGTTGCTTGCCATGCGCATCCACCAGCACAGCGTCCACATCAATGACCACTTCATCACGGCGCCGGCCACCGTTGCGAACCAGCATATGCTCAATCGCCAACTTTTGAACCGCCGCCTCCAAGTGCGACGGACTGTCCTCTTTGCTGAGCAGCCCCAACAGACGGGATATGGTCGGCTGCGAGGCCAACATACGACCCGCTTCGACCGCACCCCGTTTGATGCTGGTGGACGTGCCAAATGCTGCATCGGCGTTCAACTGCTCTGTCCATAGGGCACTCCATCCCTGAATCAACTGTAGCAGCCACTGCAAAAGTAACTGCGCCTGACTATACCGTATACGATACTGTTTCCGGGGATCGTACAGCCGCTCGGTCAGAAATTCAATGAGCCCCGTTCGCGCGATCACCGACCGTATCAACAATGCCCCCGCATCAGATGTCGTGTGGTTGTTGCAGGCCGCCTTGATCCGAACCGACTGGTTGTAGGGAAGCACAAAAAGAGTCTCCGTAGACTTTGCCATGATCTCACCTCCAAGGTGAACTTTTTAGATGACTTTGAAAGGTCGCTTACGCATGTGATCCACAGTAGAAACAAGTCCCTATTCGGTCAAAATCCGCAAAAAAAGGGCAATAGGCCCTTTTTTATGGAACGTACAATGGACACGAAAGCTTTGGATTGGTCAGGCTATCTAGAAAAATTGAATTGAGATGAATATTGTGGGATTTATTCTTATTTCTCTTGGTCGTACATTCTCTTTACAGGCGAGAGTTAGCATTCGTGCATGACATCTTGCTATGTTTTGCGCACCTATCTTTTAGTTTTGCCCCGTATTTCGGCTGGATCGAAGTCTAGGGGAACCCAAGGGAAGCGTAAATGTACAGCTTGGTCGTCGTGGTGTCAACTTAATACCTGAGAGTGAAATGATACTGTTATTTGGACTTGGATCATGGGAAATAGCAGTAATACTGCTCCTAGTTCTACTAATATTTGGAGCCAAGCGTATACCGGAGGTCGCGCGTGGTCTCGGCAAAGGCATTCGGGAATTCAGGTCTGCCACGAGTGAAATCAGCCGTGAGCTCACGTTGGAAGACCGCCCACCCGCATATCGCCCCCCTGCATCACAACAGGGACAGAACTATGCGTCACAACCGCCATCTCAGGGGACGTCGCAGTCGACCAACCCTACGCCTCCCTCCCAATAGCCCTCTTTGGCCCAGGCACGGTCACTGAACGCTGATGGCTTTGCCGTTGTTTGCTGATTGCAGGCGTGCTTTGTTTGAGAGGCAGACGAGTTGCACAGAGGTTGCACAACTGGCTCTGGACGTGATTCGGGCAAAAAATCCAGCACTTAACGCGTTCACATACGTGGATGCTGCGTCCGTACATCGTTCGGCGGAGGCTATTGATGACGCACTGGCTCAGGGTTCGGAGTTGCCATTGGCTGGACTGGTGCTTGGTGTTAAAAATGTATTGAGTACATTGGACTGGCCGGTTACGTGTGCATCAAGAATACTCCAAGGGTATTGTCCACCGTTTGAGGCTACCTCGGTAAAGCGCCTGCGTGCAGCAGGTGCCTTACTCATTGGGCGGACCAATTGCGACGAGTTCGCCATGGGCTCAACGACTGAGTCCTCTGCAGAGGGGCCCACGCTAAATCCCTGGAATGGAGAATATGTCCCCGGAGGCTCATCCGGGGGATCTGCAGCCGCAGTCGCAGCGGGCATGTGTCATGCTGCACTTGGCACCGATACAGGTGGATCTGTACGTCAACCGGCAGCTTTTTGTGGTATCCTTGGACTTAAACCAACATATGGATTGGTGAGTCGCTATGGTCTGATTGCGTATGCATCTTCGTTTGACTGTGTCGGACCACTTGCCCGCAATGCAGAGGTGGCTTCGCTTATCCTGTCACAGATGGCCGGAACGGACTCCAACGACGCAACTTGTGTAGATCACGCTGTCGATCACAAGCGTGGCCTGGAAGAAGGGTCTATTTTCGGTCTGCGCATTGGGCTACCTAGGGAGTACTATGATCAAGGGCTTAACAGCGAAGTGCGACAGATCATTGAAAGGACAGCCAAAAACCTGGAGTCTATGGGAGCGAAACTTGTGCCGATGTCCATGCCTCATACTGCTTATGGTGTGGCGGCCTACTACATCCTTGCAGCAGCAGAAGCATCCAGTAATCTATCTCGCTACGATGGTGTGAAATATGGACTGCGATTGGAGGGCAAAGGTACTTCTATTGATAGCATGTACACCAGAACACGGAGTCGCGGATTTGGGTTTGAGGTGAAAAGGCGGATTATGCTTGGCACTTATGTACTTTCTGCAGGGTACTACGATGCCTACTACGGCAAGGGGCAGCGCGTCCGTTCGTTGATCCGGCAGGATTTTGATGAAGCATGGGAGCGTGTAGACATACTCTTGACCCCTGTTACCCCCTCGGCAGGGGCGCGTATTGGCGAATGGGGTCAGGATCCACTGCAGATGTACTTAAGCGATGTATATACGGTGACCGCGAATCTAGCAGGTGTGCCCGGTTTGTCCGTTCCTGTGGGAAAAACATCTGAGGAACTTCCTGTTGGTGTGCAGCTTTTAGGACCGCCGTTCAGCGAGCATAAGCTCCTCGGTATAGGAAAGGCAATGATGGAATCGATAGGAAATACGTACCAAGTACAGTAATTAGTTGGTACAATAGACAAATAAACTAGTCAAGCAACAGGTTGATGAGCATACTGATTGACAGAAATACAAGGCTCGTGGTACAGGGGTTCACGGGCAAAGAGGGGTCATTTCATGCGGAACAGATGATCGAATTTGGTACCACGGTGATTGGTGGAGTTACACCAGGTAAGGGAGGCCGACGACATCTTGACCGTCCGGTGTTCGATACGGTTGCTGAAGCCGTGGAATGTGAGGGTGCGAATACCTCGGTCATTTTTGTCCCACCGGCTTTTGCCAAAGATGCCATAATGGAAGCAGCAGGGGCCGGGATAGGATTGATAATATGCATCACTGAGGGTATACCTGTGCAGGATATGGTAGAGGCCTACCACTATGTGGAGTCCAAAGGGACCCGTTTGGTTGGCCCCAACTGTCCAGGTGCCCTAACACCCGGTCAGGCCAAGGTCGGCATTATGCCAGCCATGATCTTTGCCGAAGGCCCTGTGGGGGTCATTTCCCGCTCGGGCACACTGACATATGAAGCAGTTGACCAGCTTACACGCCAGGGTTATGGCCAAACCACGGCGGTAGGGATAGGAGGGGATCCGGTGATTGGTACTCGGTTTACAGATGCGCTACAGCTTTTCGAGAAAGACCCGGAAACCGCCGCAGTTGTTCTCATCGGAGAAATCGGGGGGACAGACGAAGAGGATGCAGCTGCATACATCAAAGCTCGCATGACCAAGCCGGTCATTGCCTTTATTGCCGGAGCAACGGCGCCACCAGGACGTCGTATGGGTCATGCAGGAGCCATTATTGCGGGGGGGAAGGGCACCGCAGAGGATAAGTTTACAGCACTGGAAGATGCAGGAGCCTACGTGGTTCGTAATCCCGCGCATATAGGCCAAGCCGTTCAGAGTGCGGGAGTTTGAGTTCTGACAGTCCGATGAATATTCGAAGCATCCGCTTTATGAAGAGTGCGGAAAGCATGGATCAGCTACCGAATGAAGAATTTCCGGAAATCGCCTTTGTCGGACGCTCCAATGTGGGTAAGAGCGCACTACTTAATATGTTGGCTCGAAGAAATGCACTTGCACGAATCAGTGCAAAGCCGGGCAAGACACAGACATTTAACTTCTATTGTGTCAATGAAGGAGTATACTTTGTTGATATTCCAGGGTATGGTTACGCAAAGGTCAGTAAAAAGAAAAGGGCTCAATGGGCAAGGAGGATTGGCGCTTACCTGACCGGTCGGACTACATTAAGCCTTGTGCTTCACCTTGTAGACAGTCGGCATCCACCTACAAGTCTGGACAAGGAGATTATGTTGCTTTTATGCGAAAATCACGTGCAGAGTCTTTTGGTGCTCACGAAAGCAGATAAGTTGTCGGGAAATGGGATTACCAAGAGCATCCAGAGGGTGCGAAAGGATCTGACTGCCCATGGAATGGAATTACCAATTGTTGTGACGTCTGCACTTGGTTCTACAGGGCGGAACGAGTTGCTGGATCGAATAGGGAACGCGCTTCCCGCCGTTTCATGAAGCAGCGGGAGGTGTTGGAATATTTATGAGCGCGGTGCACATATTTTGTGCACAATGCTTATATTAGTGAAACTCCCGCAAGCGGCCGGGGCTTAACGATATGGGTGTGCATAAGTATTGATTATGTCGTATCTTGTCCCCATGTGCTGTGCACGGAGTTTAACCGGACATACACCACTCACTAGATAAATCACGAATCTGGAACAGCTACCGCAATCCTCTTGATGACACTCCCTCTCCGTACTGTAGGACGCCGATTGTTGCGTCCCGAACCGCACGGTCATGGGGAGTTCGGTCGTTGAACCAGTTATGTGCCGCGACTCAGGCGCATGAACCCATGAACATAAATCACAAACAGCAGAGGTCCAATATGCTACGTAAATTGAGTGTACTCATACTCATCGCTTTGGTACTGCCTGTGGCAGTGCTCGCCCAGACTACGGGCAAGATTGCCGGGCAGGTAACTGACGCGGAGACAGGGGAGACATTGCCTGGAGCGTCAGTAGTCGTAGTCGGTACTACGCTAGGTTCCGCCACGGACATTGACGGAAACTACTACATCATTGGCATTCCTGTGGGTGACTATTCCATACAGGCGCAATTCGTCGGCTTCCAGACAGAAACAGTAGTTGGTGTTGAGGTCACTCCTGACCACACACGTGAGTTGAATTTTGAACTCACTCCAGGTGTCGAACTTGAGGAGATAGTGGTTCAATATGAACGCCCACTAATTCAGAAGGACGCAGTCGGTGTTCTGAAAAGCTTGAACGCTGAGGAAATCCAGACACTTCCGGTTCGAGGTGCCGCCGAAGTAGCCAAACTTCAGGCTGGGGTTGTTAGCAAAGAGGGTTCAAATACGCTGAACATCCGTGGTGGGCGTGGTGGAGAAGTCACCTATTATGTGGATGGGGTTAAGAGTGGAGACGGCTCACCCGGCGTACCCCAAGGAGCAGTGCAGCAGCAGGAAATGCTGATTGGCAGCATTAATGCGCGGTACGGGGATGCCATGAGTGGGATCATCAACATTACCACCAAATCGGGTAGATCGAATTACTTCGGCTCGTTGGAAGCATTGTCTTCTACACAAACTGATTCGTATGGCTATAATCTGGCATCCGCAACGATTGGTGGTCCGATCATTCAGGATAAGCTCAGCTTCTTTTTTGCCGGCGAATACAATGGTTGGGCAGACCGTGATCCGCGGAACATTACTACGCCTCGGCTTTCACAGTCCCAACTTGACGATCTGTGGGGAGCACCGGCTGGGCTCACCGTGATGGATGCCGGCGGAAATGAATCTGTCGTGGGGATCCCGATCACCTTGGCAGATGGGGCAAGGCTCATGGTTGATAACACCGGAGCACCTGACTTGAGTGGCGGTGGATTAACCTTTGATGACGGCACGGTCATTCCAGTTGCAGAAGGCAGCACGGTAGCGCTCAATCCAGTCGCTCGTGCAGAGCAGCTGACCGCTAACGATTTTACGCACAGCTATAAAAAGCCGATGCGGTCTAATAACAACTACAGCTTCAGCGGGAATATAACTTGGAGTGTCTTTGAGAGCGGACGACTAAGACTTGGTGGCACGTATCGCAATTTGACAGGAGAGGATTCTTCCTGGCCGCGGGAGATATTCTCTCCCCAGGTCGTCCAACGTTATGATGACCATCGGTACTCGGCCTTTGCAACCTGGACACAGTACCTGTCAAGCTCGACTTTCTATCAGATACAGGGCAGCTGGAGGAGTTACTTTGAGGAGGATTATGATCCACGCTTCGGTCGCACGCTCAATGATATTTGGAGTTATGGAGACATTGACCATCCGGTTCATGCAACGCTCGCGGGATACAGGAATCTGAGCTATGTTGAGGAAACCCGTAATGATGATCATGGGACCCCCGATGATCCGAGTGATGACACTGAGGTCACGGTACAGGTACCGACTTATGTTCGCAGATACGAGGATGGACTTCGTATCGCGAACGCAACCACGGCAGGCTTGGTTGGTGTTATTGGTGGTGGCCGGCTTAATTTTCGGAAAGATAATGGACACACATACAGGGTAGCTGCTTCAGCTACCACCCAAGTCGGCCTGAACCAGTTGGAGTTTGGCGCCGAGTACGAGACCAGTGTAAGCCGGTCCTGGTATATTGACGAGGAGTATTTGGCCCGGGTTTTTGCAGATGGTAACCCCGAAAATATTGCTTCGGATGACCCGGATCTGAACACTTCTGGCTATACGAGCTTGTCTGAATTGCCTACCCATATCCTTGCACGGATTATGTGTTTCTCACTAGAACGGCCTAATTGTGGGGCCGGTTATAACCTACTGGGTACAGAGCAACACAGTTCTGAGAACTTTGAGGGTTACCTGGACGTCAGTAGGGGTAAACCGGAATCGCATTACTACAAGGCCCCCCATAAGCCAATCTATTACGGAGCGTTCGTCCAGAACAAGATTGAGTTTCGGGATATAGTCCTGAACATGGGACTTCGTGTGGATGTATGGGATAACAACCGCCCGGTCCTGAAGGATAAATACGCGCGTCGTCCGATTAAGCGGGCCGGAGATTTGGGCGTAGGCCTACCCTCAGGCATAGGATCGGAGTATGCGGTGTACTTCAGCGGCAGTGATGTCGTGGGTTACCGCGATTATGAGGGGAATTTCTTTGATAGCAACGGTAATCCGGCAGGTGCTGGCGACATTCTACTGAATGGTCTTGTGGACTACACGGGCTCGCAGATCACGGCGGATATGCTTGAAGACTATGAGCCGCAGGTAACATTCATGCCGAGGATTGGGGTAAGTTTCCCTATCACTGACAGGGCACTCTTCTTTGCCAGCTATGGTGTTGTCTCCAAGCGCCCCTCTGAAGGTGCGGGCTTGTTGAATTGTCTGGCGGCCACGGCCTGCAATGCCAATAATAGCCTGCTCCCGGAAAACACGACGAAGTACGAGCTGGGATTCCGGCAACGTTTGGGTGCTCGCCAAGCATTCACGGTCAGTGGATTTTTCCACCAGATCGACAACCTCATACAAATCCGTGACATTCGTGGTGCAAGCCCGGCTACATATTCGCGATATGAGAATGTTGATTTTGGCACCGTCAAGGGACTTGAGTTTGATTATGATCTTCGGAGAACCCAGGGCGTAGCTATGCGGGCAAACTACACGTTGTCCTTTGCTCAGGGAACGGGATCCGGATCGAGGACGACAAGTGCCATTGTGTGGATTGACGAAACACCTCCAAACTTCATCAGCCCGCTTAACTTTGATCAGCGGCACAAGATTAATGTTACGCTCGATTACAGCTTGGGTGAAGGAGAGGGACCAACGCTTGTGGGTACGCAGCTTCTGCAGAATTTCGGTTTCAACGTACTCTTTACTGCAGGCAGCGGCTTCCCATATACCGGCGTGCAATATCCACTCCCTGTGAATGTTAGTCGTGCTCCACTCCCACGTGGTGGTATCAACGAAGATCGGATGCCATGGACAAACCGGATTGATCTCAGGATTCAGCGACGGTTCCCGGTCAGTTCCAAGGGGACGATCACAGCGTTTCTGTGGATGCAAAATGTCTTGAACACCGTCAATGTTCAGAATGTGTATAGATATTCAGGCTCGCCGGATGACGATGGATTCCTGTCAACGGCCGGTGGAGTTCAGTTCCTGGATTCTGCGCAGCCCGTTTCAGAGCTGCTCTACAGCTTCAGGAACCGACAATTGGGTAGCGTAGGAAGACCACGTTTGACCCGGCTCGGTGTTCGCTTCGACTTTTGACAAAGCAGACAATAGGTGAACCAACAGCGGGCCCGTCAGGGCCCCAAGTTGCTACTCTCATCCAATTAAAGACGACAAAAATGAGCAAACGCAAATATTTACTTTCACTGGTCTTGCTGGTTGTACTGGGACTTGGTTCAGTACTCGAGGCGCGTGCACAAGTTGGAACATGCACTGTGGCGCTAGGCGAGTCCTACCTGGACATCAACAACGTTCGGGCTCGTATTTTCAACAACGGCAACCTGTTCTGGCGTGGAAGTCCACACGTCTACAATGTACCGAAGGGTGGGGGAGCGCAGGCTATCTTTACCGGTGGTATATGGGTTGGCGGTAATGTAGGTGGACAGTTGCGTGTAGCGGCAGCACGTTACGGTAACTATCACTTTTGGGCTGGTCCGTTGGATGACAATGGAGCCCCTCCAGATGACTGTGCAGATTTCGATCGACTCTTCAAAGTGAGCATTGATGATATTCAGGATTACGCAGCTACGGGAGTAACCACTCCAGACCTACGTGATTGGCCCACGGGCTTAGGAGCTCCCACCTATGCTCCCCCTGGCAATGGGGTTGACGATGACGGAGATGGAGAGATTGACGAGTCTGGCGAAACGATCTTTGTCTTGAATCAGCCTCTTGCGCAACGGGTGAGCCGAGTGATTGATCTGGCCGGCGGAGAGCGACCAGCAATCCTCGGAGACCAGTCGATCTGGTGGGTCATGAATGATCGCGGGAACGAGCATAACGGAGCATCTTCGCCACCGATTGGTCTGGAAGTGCACGTTACAGCATTTGCGTTCAGGACCGCAGGAGACATTGGTAATACAACATTCTATAAGTACGATATTTACTACAAAGGAAATCAGCCATTTACTGATGTGCATATGGCGATTTTTTCCGATCCCGATCTGGGAAACTTCCAGGATGACTGGGTAGGTTCAGATACGACATTGGGGGTCGGTTATGTATGGAATTCGGACAATGAGGATGAAGGAAGTGATGGTTATGGTTCTCCTGTTCCGGCTGCTGGATATGACTTTTTCCAGGGACCGATCGTGCCATCGCCTGGTGATTCGGCCAAGGTGAGCGCTGACTGGGTTCAAGATTTCAAGAATCTTGAAATGACCTCGTTCACCTTCTATAACAATGATGGAACAGTCACAGGAGACCCCAGTACTGCCCTGGACCACTACAACTATACGCGCGGGCGCTGGAAGGATGGCAAGTGTATTACGGAGGGAGGGAATGGCCGAGATTTCTCGGAGGACTGCACCGCATACATGTTCCCGGGAGATCCTGGTGCCAGCGACGATAACTGCCAGTACTGGTCTGAGTGCAATTCAGACGGTGCGGGGACGAACATTGAGGCAGCGGACAGGCGCTTTGTTATGGGAACCGGGCCGTTCACGATAAATCCGGGCGATTTTCAGCAGATTGTCTATGGATTAGTTTGGGCTCAGGGAGCAGACAACTTTGATTCAGTTCAGAAGATGAAAGCGGCAAGCGCACTTGCCCAGGCGGCATACGACATTGATTTTCAGATTCCGGCACCGCCGGCTCCACCCCGGGTAACAGTTACTGCTGTGGATGGAGGTGCAGTTCTAGAGTGGACCAATACACCTCAGTCGAATAACTTCCTTGAGTCTTATCGGGTTGAAGACCCATTTGCGCCAGGGGATAATAATGAGGTAGTATTCGAGGGGTATGAGGTAATCCAATATTCGAGTGCTTTGGATCAAGTGGGTACAACGGTAGCGGTATACGACGTAGTTAATGGAGTAACGCGCGTCATCGATGGAGGCCAGTTGGTTCTTGATGGATTGATCCAGGAGGAGCAGACGGTTGTGGCGAACGGAACGGATCGTGGTGTCCAAAACTTCCATGTGGCAACGGGTTTAACGAATTACACCACCTACTTTTTTGGTGTTCAGGCATACGCACAGAATTACGACAATCCTGGTCGTAAGATTACCCGCGGACCAGTTACTCGTGTAGAGGTTACTCCAACCAGACCGACGCTGGAAATCGCAGATGCCGCTATCGCCGCAGCTGAAGACTTTGATGAGTCTGATTTTGCGGCAACGAAAGAAGGTATTGGGGATGGTTTTGTGACCGCAGACATAGTCAATCCGGCTGCGATTAAGGAGGCCACTTATACGGTTGAATTTTTTGAGCACGATGTTCCAGGCAAGACTTTGGGTTCTGCTTCTGTGGCGGTGGACGAGAATGAGCCTGATCCGATCAGTGCGGTAGAGGCACGCCAGAAAATTGACGATATCAATGCGAGTGTGATTACGTACAGGGTCAAGCGTGACGATACGGTGCTGTTTGATGGTGCATCCATTGATTATGCTGCTCCACAGCGGGATAATGTTATGGTACTTGACGGATTGCTGTTCACGATTCGGGGGCCGGATCCGGGTTTCAAGGATTTCCAGGTTACAGCTAATGCTGGTGGGCCTGTAGATCCACCTGCTTATGCCGCAATAACGTGGAACAACTTCCCCAATTTTCAAGGTGTAGGGCTCGACCGAGCGAGGCAACAAACCAATGGAGCAATTTGGATGATCCATGCGGGTGGCGCTACGCAGCCGTTTGCATCTTTTGTTGCTCGCAGCACGCGTAACGGTGGTAATACACCTTACATTGGAATCACAGATTACGAGATGCGCTTCACCGAGCGTTGTGCAAACACGATCAATGGCACAATTGAGGCGGCAGACTGCTTGGGCTTCCGTGGGTTTAGCGATGGCTCGTTGATGGAACTTCCATTTGAGCTATGGGATGCTGGGATCGCCACGCCGAATGATGCCAGTGATGATGTACGTCTTCTTCCGCTTATTTGTGATACGAACACCTGTGGAGGGGGAACCGAGCACGGTGTATTTGATATCGGCAGCGATCATCCTGCTTCGAGTGCTGCCAATGATCCCTTTACGGATTGGGTCTACTGGTATCCACCTGCGGACCTGACCCCCGGCGAGATCGGTTATAATGAGTTTTTTGCCGGAAACGGTGGGATAGGACATGAAATCATTGCCAGGATGGTACTTGTGGGGTGGAATATTGGTACTGCACCTCCGTACGATCCCGATATGGCGGAGTTGGGTACAGTATTCAGGATCGTCACCTCCAAGCCTAACCAACCCGGAGATGTGCATACCTTCTCAACCGAAGGTTATGCTGCGACGGAGTTTGACCTGGCAAGCAAGCAACTTCGCTTGGAGGATATAGGAATTGTGCCGAACCCGTACAAGGGCTCGTCTTCCTACGAGGTGAGTCAGCTCACCGATGAGGTGCGCTTCACGAACCTGCCCGACGTAGCGACTATTCGTGTGTTTACGCTCAACGGTACGCTTATTAAGACGATCAATAAGCAATCGCCGGGTGTGGCCACCATTTCATGGAATTTGGCGACGGATCAAAATCTGCCCATAGCAAGTGGGATGTATCTGATTCATGTTGAGGTCCCCGGTGTAGGTTCGCATACCATGAAATTCGCCGTAGTCAAAAAACGCATTCAGCTGAACGTGTACTAAGCTCGCATTTGGCCGGCGGCTGAAATGTCCGCCGGCCAGTGTGACAACATCCATAGCACAGAAAACATTAGCGAGACATGAAAACTTATCGACGTTTCTTTCAACTGAGTGCTGGAATCCTGGCAATAACTGGGCTGGTACTCATGACCGGTGGTACCGTATTCGCCCAAGGTGTGACCGATCTTGGTGGTGGTATCGACAAACCTAACACAAACCGGGCGGGTACGAACGGTGCAGCAGAGTTGTTAGTGCCGCTCACCGCACGCTACAGTGCACTCGGAGGTGCTACCACAAGTGTTCTCTCTCAGATGAATGGGCTTGAGGCACTATATGCGAACCCGGCTGGGTTGATAAACAACCAAAGCACGTCTGCACTCTTTAGTCGGCTTCAGTACGTTGACGACATTGGAGTAAACTACTTCGCGTTAGGGCAGCGGTTCGGGGATAACAACGTGGCCCTAGCCATATCGGCATGGGATATGGGGGATATCCACCGGCAAACTGAGCTCAACCCCGAGAAGACAGAGGCCACTTTCCGAGTATCCTTCATCAATGTAGGGTTAACCTACGCACGGACGCTCACAGACCGCATTGCGGCTGGTGCGACGCTCAAAATCGTCAATCACACGATTGACGATCTAACGGCTAGTGGCATCGTGTTCGACGCGGGTATGACTTACGTGGTCGGTGAAACGGGCTTGCGCTTGGGCGTTGCCCTGAAGAATATTGGCAATGAGCTCCAGTACTCCGGCACAGGCCTCGGACGCCGCGTGCGGCTGCCCGATCAACCTACTGATGCCAGTGTTAACACTGTTCAACTTGAATCTGAAGGCGTTCAGTATCCGACACTGCTCAATTTTGGGGTTGCCTACGAGCGCGAGATGGTTGCGGGGGCATCAGCGACACTACTGGGTAATTTCCGGTCAAACAGTTTTGAGGATGATCAATTCAGTGGTGCCCTTGAGCTTGGATTCAGGAACGTGCTCTACGTACGTGGTGGTTACGAGTATACCCGTCAGAACAACGAGACCTTCTACAAGGGTTACTCCTTTGGTGGTGGGTTACAGTTGGATTTTGCTGGGACCGAGATAACCCTAGATTACTCTATGCTTCCGACTGATTATTTCGACAACATTCAGTTCATTACAGTATCTGCACAGCTGTAGCGAACCATATTCGGAATTTAGTCGTCGAGCACGACTAGAAAAGGGAGGGGTTGTTCTCACGCGAACAACCCCTCCCTAATTTTATGGCTCTCCCTAAAAAGATGAAGAGTCAAATTCGAGGATCTTTCTCAGTTACAGCTGTATGGAGCTACAGTGGTGTAGGAGGCCAGCATCCAGGATGCCAAGGATGCGCGCCTCAGGGTATTCCTGTAACCGCAATGGCACAAAAAAACCAACACTCCCAAGGGAATGTCGGTTTTAGTTGTAGCGGGGGCGGGATTCGAACCCGCGACCTTCGGGTTATGCTTACCAACTACGGCTTTCACCGCTGATCCTGCAGAACAGGATCGTTTGTGGTCTGGACTTTCTCTTCACCCTCGGCCGAACCGTTAGGAGTCTGCCGTCAAGTCTCTACACCTTCCCCCCTAGAGGGGCTTGGCTCGGGATCACCACGCAACAGGCTTCCCCGAATTTGACAGAAATTCACGCGCCAGTTTCCATTCGCGCGCAGCCCAAAACCCCCTTCGTTACTCATGCTTGTTGAGGTAGCGTACCCCAGCAAACGAAGGCGGCAATCTGAGCCCGATGAGCTACCACTGCTCCACCCCGCGGTAGCAAGGGATTCTACGGCAGAGAAATGAGGAAGGTTCCGTTTTTTGCAGTTTAATTGGCACAGCTAGTCGTCCTGTTTGTTCAACCAGCGGGCTGTCCAATTCGGGCCGTCCTGTCTGATTTTTTGGAAACCCATAGAAATACTTACTCCTTGATCAAATGGCCCTAATCAAAGCCTTTGCCGCACTCAGGCCTCTTCCTGAAGTGGCTGGACGAGTAGCTTCCGTACCTTACGACGTCGTCGACGCGAGCGAGGCGCGCGTGTTGGCAAAAGGATGTCCACATAGTTTTCTTCACATTATCCGCCCGGAAATTGACCTGAACCCAGGCATAGACGAGTATGATAGTGCTGTGTACAACAAAGGAGCAGAGAACCTGCATTGTTTTGCTATGGGTGATTACAGCTGCCAAGAGGTTGCCCCGGCACTGTATCTGTACCGGCTTCGGATGGGAGAGCATGAGCAAATTGGTATTTATGGTCTGGTTTCGGTTGAGGAATACAAGCGAGGGATCATTCTGAAGCACGAAAATACTCGTCCTCCCAAAGTGGCTGATCGAACTAAGCATATTCTCGCACAACGTGCACATGCGGAGCCGGTAATCTTAATGTTCAGGGATGATGCTTCCGTTACAAGCTTGGTGACTGAGGCTACAGAGGGAGAGCCTCTATTTGATTTTACAGCGGAGGATGGAATCCAGCATACTATTTGGAAATTCTCCGACCACGAACCTGTTTTGGAGGCCTTTGCTGATGTCAGCGCACTGTATATAGGTGATGGACACCATCGTTGTGAGGCTGCATGGCAGGCATGGTCTGAACAAAGATTGCCAGACAGCGATTTTTTTCCGGCCGTCTGTTTCCCCGTGAGCAATATGTATATTATGCCATATAACCGGGTGGTTCGTGTACCTGATGTGCGTGAGTTGATTGAGAAGATTGGTTCTCTTGGTGTGCTTGAGAAAGCAAGTGGAAGGGAGGTACCGGCCGCACGGGGAGAGGTCTCCCTCTATGCAGATGGAGCATGGCATACAATCACATTACCCCCAACCAGACGTTCTGGTGTGGCTGATGGTCTGGATGTTGCCCGTTTGGGGGAATTTATTCTGGAACCATTCCTGGGAATCATCGACCAGCGCACAGATCCAAATATCACTTTTATAGGTGGGAGTCGGGGTGTTGAAGGGCTCGTAAACCACGTTGACCAAACGCCCGGGACTGTTGCTTTCTCAATGTTTGAAACCAGCATGGATCAGCTTTTGGATGTGTCAGACGCGGGTGAGCTTATGCCGCCCAAATCGACTTGGTTTGAACCCAAGCTCCGTAGTGGACTTCTCATACATCGATTCTGAAATAGCCATGCGCGTACTTATTGCCGACAAACTACCTGAAAGCAGTATCAATGCTTTGAGGGAATCGGGGCATGTAGTGGTTATTGAAATTTGCTCGGATGACGAGTTGCAGGAGGCTTTGACGAAGCATTCGATCGAGGCTTTGGTGGTGCGCTCAACCAAAGTGACACGAAAGATGCTGGAGTCTGCATCATCACTGGAATTAATCGTGCGGGCGGGAGCCGGCTATGATTCAATTGATGTAGAAGCAGCTTCTGAGCGTGGTATATTTGTAGCCAATTGTCCGGGCAAGAACTCCAGCGCAGTTGCCGAATTAACCATCGGCCTCATGGTTTCGTTGGATCGGCGGATTGCAGACAATGTTTTGGATGCTCGTGCGGGTCAATGGGAAAAAGGCAAGTATGCCAAAGCCCGAGGACTTAAGGATCGGGTATTGGGGGTTGTGGGGATGGGACAGATTGGACGGCTTGTCGCTCAGATGGCACAGGGTATGGGGCTTAGGGTTATCGCCTGGAGTCGCTCGCTTACCCCCGACGATGCATCAGCGTTTGGCGTAACGTATGCGGATAGCCCAATCAAAGTAGCTTCACAGGCTGATATCGTGTCCCTACACGTAGCGGCAACACAACAGACGCACCACCTTGCTGATGCGGACTTTTTTTCGGCTATGAAAACTGGGGCTTTCTTTATCAATACGACACGTGGCAGTGTAGTTGACGAAAATGCGTTACTAGCTGCCTTGGATAACAAGGGTATTCGGGCTGGTCTTGATGTATTTGCGGGAGAGCCATCCTATAAGAAAGGCGCACTGGAAACCAGTCTTTGCAACCATAGATCGGTTTACCTTACGCACCATATTGGAGCATCAACGATGCAGGCACAAGAGGCTACAGGAGCTGAAGCCGTACGTGTTATCAATACATATACCAATAGTAGTGTTGTGCCAAACTGCATAAATATTGCAGTACAATCTTCTGCGACACATCTGCTGATTGTTCGGCATTTGGATAAGGTTGGTGTGCTCGCCAGGGTTCTGGATGTTGTGCGAAAGTGCAACCTCAATGTACAGGAAATGGAAAACCACGTTTTTACCGGGCCCATACATGCCGCCGTTGCTAGAATTCGTCTAGTGGGTATTCCCCCGAAAGAACTCACGGGTCTGCTTGAAGGCATTCAGGATGTATTGGCTGTTTCTCAAATCAAAATCTAAACCCAATGAGATCACATAGAACCGGGCGCTTGCATAATTTTTCAGCTGGCCCCGGTGCACTACCTTTGCCGGTCCTTGAAGATGTGCGCAATGAGTTACCCGTGTATCGGGAGACCGGCGCGTCGGTTATGGAAATATCGCATAGATCGCCATCCTATATGCAGATTGAGGCCTCTGCCCGTGAGCGGATTCGAAGCCTTCTGGGCCTAACGACCGACTGGCACGTCCTGTTCTTGGGAGGCGGTGCGTCAATGCAATTCCATCAGGTAGCCTTAAACTTTCTTCCCCCAAGTGGACAGGCGGGTTATCTGTTGACTGGAACCTGGGCCAAAAAAGCACATGCGGAAGCTGTACGGATCGGTAATGGGCGAGTAGTAGCTTCGAGTGCGGATGCTGCATTTAACCATATCCCCAACCCCGCTCATTGGGATCTGGATTCCAGAGATGTCTATGTTCATTTTACGTCCAATAACACGGTCTATGGGACGCAGTTTCAGTACACTCCAGACGTAAGTTGTCCATTGGTTTGTGACGCATCAAGTGATTTCCTTAGTCGCCCAATCGAACAGGAGCACTATGGCCTGATTTATGCCGGAGCTCAAAAGAACATCGGTCCTGCCGGGGTTACGATCGTTTTAGTTAGAAACGATTTCCTGGAAAAGCGTAACATGAACCTGCCAACAATGTTAGATTACGGCACACATGCGACAAAATGCTTCAACACCCCTCCGGTATTCGCAATTTACATTGTGGAAAAGGTGCTTCGTTGGCTGGAAGGTGCAGGAGGCATACCTGGAATTCAGACGGCGAACAGAAGAAAAGCAGATCTTTTGTACAGTGCTATTGATAGTAGTGAGTTCTACAGAGGTACTGCAGAGACTAAGTCCAGATCCCTCATGAATGTAACATTCCGCCTGGCCAAAGAGGAACTGGAAACGACCTTTATTGAGCGGGCGGCTGGGCACGGACTGGTTGCACTCAAGGGGCATCGTTCCGTAGGTGGTATGCGTGCATCCATATACAATGCCTGCTCCTTTGAATCGGTAGAGGTACTGGTTGACTTTATGAAGGACTTTGAGCAACGCAATAGCTAATCAATTGCGCATAAATATCAAGAATAGCCACCAATCATTAGTATATTGGGCTTTGAAGATTTCTGATCTATGACATTAGGGACGGTTCGAGCTTCAACACTAGGCGAACGTCGCGTGGCACTCGTGCCCCAGGTCGTTTCAGCGTTGTCTAAAAAGGGTCTGGAGGTTCTTGTACAGTCGAACGCTGGTCGAGAAGCCGGCATTAGTGATGACGCTTTTCGTGAAGCGGGGGTCCGGATTGTATCGGAAACGGAAGCGTGGGAGTCTGACATACTCGCGTTGGTTACCCCGCCTTCTGACGAAGAGATCGCCCGATTACCTTCGGGGGCTATAGTGGTCGGGTTTATGCAGCCGCTTGATGTACCTGAGCGGATTGCCCGGTTAGCCGACCAGGGGATAACTGCTCTCGCGATGGAACTGGTACCTAGGATATCGCGGGCACAGAAGATGGATGCACTGAGTGCAATGGCCTCATTGGCGGGCTACAAAGCTACACTGGTTGCCGCTAACCGGCTTCCGAGATTCTTCCCTCTGTTAACAACTGCAGCAGGAACAGTCCGTCCGGCCAACGTAACGATCTTAGGGGCGGGTGTGGCAGGGTTGCAGGCAATTGCCACAGCCCGCAGGCTTGGTGCTCGTGTATGGGGTTACGATATTCGCGAAGCTGCCAGAGAGGAGGTCAAGAGCCTCGGAGCGCAGTTCGTTGAGCTGGATCTGGAAATGGAGGATATGCAGGATGAAGGTGGCTATGCCAAGGCATTGATGGCCGCGAAGGCAGAGCAGCAGGTAGAATTGCTTGTGCCCCATCTAGCCAACTCGGATGTTGTCATTACCACAGCGTTGATCCCAGGACGCAGGGCGCCAACTTTAGTGAGTGAGGCGGCCGTAAAAGCCATGAAACCAGGCAGTGTCATTGTCGACTTAGCTGCGGCCAGTGGAGGTAATTGTGTGCTGACCGCGCCGGACAGCGTCACGACGCATCATGATGTGCAAATTATTGGGTACACCAATCTTCCATCCACTGTGCCGACAGATGCCAGTTTTTTGTATGCTCGGACGGTATCAGCGATGATAGGTGAGTTTGTGGAGGATGGAGTTTTTGGGGCCAATTTTGAGGATGAGATTTTCAAGTCTGCTTGTGTCTGTCACGAAGGGCAGGTAGTGCATGAGCGTGTCCGCAGTCTGATCAACAGTTAAAACGATGCTTCCGTATACGACGTTTTTTGTATTGTCCATGTTTATTGGACGTGAGGTGCTAAGCAAGGTCCCACAGACGCTTCATACTCCACTCATGTCTGGGTCCAATGCCATAAGTGGGATCACAATTATTGGTGCGCTGGTCTCAGCAGGGATGGTAGGGGGAGTATGGGCAAAGTGGATTGGTGTTATAGCTCTGGTTGCTGCAACCATTAATGTAGTGGGAGGATTTATGGTCACCGATCGGATGCTGGAAATGTTCAAGAAGAAATCCCAGGATGCTTAGTACAGGATTCATTGCCGGGGCTTACCTCGTAGCGGCAATACTTTTTATTCAGGGTTTAAAAAAATTGCAGTCTCCTGTTACTGCACGGTGGGGTAATCGTCTCGCAGCAATTGGGATGCTTTTGGCCATTGTGGCTACGTTGTTCAGTCAAAAAATCCTGACCCCCGCAGAGATGATTGGTGGCTTGGTAGTTGGTGGTTTTTTTGGGGCGGTCATGGCGAAGCGCGTGAAAATGACCGGTATGCCGGAGTTGGTGGCCGCCTTCAATGGTTTTGGAGGGTTAGCTTCGGCACTGGTAGCCGGTGCAGAGATAGCCCGGATGGTGGAGCAACAGCTTGAATTTGCAGATCCAGTCAATAATATTGGTGCCTATTTGAGTATTCTCGTGGGCATGGTCACCTTTTCTGGCAGCTTTATCGCTTTCCTGAAGCTCAGTGGGAAGATGTCAGGTAACCCCATTCAGTTCACGGGTCGATACATTGTTCTGGCCACATGTGCAGCTGCCATTGTGGGTTCTATCGTTTGGATCGTCCTAGGGGGGGATATGATCTTATTGATCACAATCCTTGCCGGCTTATCGTTGACTCTGGGGATACTGCTGGTTCTCCCCATTGGCGGTGCAGATATGCCGGTTATTGTGGCGTTCCTTAATGCGATGTCTGGGCTGGCTGCGGCAGCAACCGGTTTTGTGTTATCCAACACAGTTTTGATTATTAGCGGTGCACTCGTTGGGGCTTCGGGAATGATGCTGACCGGAATCATGTGTGTTGCAATGAATCGCAGGCTGTGGCATGTACTGGTCGGAGGGTTTGGTGGTGATTCAGATGATTCAAGTGATGGCGCAAAACAGCTGGCAGATGGACGGACGATTACGTCCACTACAGCGGATGACACGGCGATCTTGCTCAGTTATGCCCGTAAGGTGATTATTGTGCCGGGCTATGGATTGGCGGTTGCGCAAGCCCAGCATCAGGTGCGCGAATTGGCTGATGTGCTACAGGAGCACGGAGTGGAGGTCAAATATGCAATTCATCCTGTAGCCGGGCGGATGCCGGGGCATATGAATGTGCTTCTGGCGGAAGCCAATGTGCCTTACGATTTGTTGTTTGAGATGGATGACATCAACCGTGAATTTGAATCCACCGATGTTGCACTCGTTGTTGGGGCCAATGATGTCGTGAATCCTGCCGCACGCCATGATCAGTCAAGTCCGATCTACGGAATGCCGATCCTGAATGTGGATCAGGCAAAGACCGTGATCTTTCTCAAGCGGAGCATGCGCCCGGGATACTCAGGTGTACCTAACCTGCTCTTCTTTGAGCCGAACACACGAATGCTCTTCGGAGATGCAAAAGATTCAGTAACAGATTTGGTTACCGAGGTTAAGGCCGTCTGAGTGTGAATAAGCAACCGAACAGCGATCACTGTTTCGTGTGTGGACGAAACAATCCGCGTGGACTCTACATGACTTTCTACGACAACGGGGACGACGTTGTCGAGTCGCATTATACTATCCCTGCGTTGTTTCAGGGCTATCCGGGTATCGTGCACGGTGGTGTTCAGGCGTCAATTCTGGATGAGATTGCAGGACGTATTTCCCTGATTGCGGATACGCATGCCTTTATGATGTCAGTACGACTTGACGTCAAGTATCGGCATCCGGTTCCTATTGAGGAGCCGCTACATATAATTGCCAGACGGAAATATTTAAGTGGCCGTTATGGTCAGGCCCAGTGCATGATTTATTTGGCCGATAGTAAGTTAGCCTCAGAGGCATTTGTGAAGCTGGTCCGGCTTCCCGAAGAAGCGCGTATCAGTGGAGATTCGAGCCATGTGTTGGGTTGGCGAGTAGATCCATGAGCACTTATTGAGAACCTACGACTAACTGTTCTGAGCAACATCGGAGCACAGTGATATCGCAGTTTTTCTGTTGCTCAGGAGTCACCTGCTGCATGGATTGAGTTCGTGCCGGGGAGATATTATTTGAGGGATTATATAGATCTGTATAGGATAACAGGTTCCATCTATGGGCGAAATGTGCACGAATTTCTTGCCGATGACTTTCTGATGCACCGAAATAGGCTTTTTGATGCTGAAATCAACGTTTCTTGGCTATTCGGGTACGTTCTGAGAAGCACCGAAAGCACTATGGCGCATGAGTTTGGGGCACTACTCATACAATCGGGTCTAACCCTTCGAGCCGTTCTATCCAATTGTTAAAGTGAGGACACTCAGCCCGGATGCAGTCCATCCCAATCATTTCCGCAATCAACTCCCCGAAGAATCGCTTATCATAGGCTGGGTACAAATGGTATAGTCTTTTAGATGGTGCCGTTGTCGGATCGTCGTCGATTAATTCTGGATTCTCAAACTTTTCCATTATCTGACGCAACTCACTAAGCTTGCTCACTGACGTGAGAGCAGTCAGTTCATTATCCAGGATATTAACGTTGCTGAAGAGTATCGCTTCAAACTCGTGTAGTTGTAGATGCGGGATAAACCCACGCGGATTACCTAAGTCTGTGCTAAATGCTTGTTCCAAATGCCGGATTCGCTGGCAGGGTGTAGATCTAGGGGGGATATCACTCATGCCCGGAAAATCTGTCGGGAGAGCATAGAGGTCAAACATTGTTGTACAATACGCTGATTTGTCCTGCCTCATCCATTGCTGAATATCCCGTTTTGGCTGTGTATAGTTGCGCATTCCGCCCCGTGCAGTTGATCCTCTGGAGCGTTTAAGAAGGACACATCGAGGAGTCACTACGATATTTCTTTTGAACAGATACGGATAAAGTACTCCTTTAACAAAGGCCTCTTCGGTTTCCCCCTCGACCACGACATTCACACGAATCATGGTCGCCCTCCAAGGACATTCATCTCCCAAAGCTCACCAAGAGAGTATGCATTCAACCATTCTCTCAGGGATTCACCATCGTGCTTCCTAAATACCGATTCTCCCAATCCATAACGAAAGTCACCTGCCGATAGGGCAGTTGAATCTCTGCGTTCGACGGTGATGATATCTTCAGGCTCAAACTCATTGAGAAAGGATACGGACTGCGTTGTTAGAATAAGCTGGGCGCGGCTCGAGGCGCTACGCACCAATCCAGCCAGTACAGTCAAGGCGCTTGGGTGCAGTCCTAATTCTGGTTCATCGATCAGAAGTGTAGAAGGCAAATTTGGTTGCAGTAGAAGCGTTGCTAAACCCATGAACCGTAGCGTTCCGTCAGAAAGCTGGTGTGGCCCGAACCGGTAATTCGAGCCGTGTTCCTGCCATTCAAGGCGGATCTTGTCTGGATTGAGTGGGCTGGGACGCAATGCAAAATCCTTAAATCTCGGAAAAATTCGACGCACTGCACCTCGGATCAACTTATAGTTCTGGGAATGTCTCTCGTGCAACATGTAGAGAAAAGCGGGCAAATTACCAGCATCATGCTCCAATCGATCATTTTCATGGAGATCACCTGTTTGCTTAATACGAGCCGCCGAACTAGTGTCATTGAAGTGATATACTTTCCAAGGGCCGAGCTTGGGCGCACCATGTTTAAACACGTCAAACATGGATTCATCATGCTCTCCAGAGGCAAGAGCCTCTGAATGTCCGCTTCCCATCGCTTCTTCGTAGAGAGATTCAACCTCTTCGGGGGTAAGAGCTTTCTTATGTCCGCTTTCCAGTCCTTCTTTGTGGGGATATTCCGGTGGGGTCTTGAAGATTGCAATTTCGGTTCCAAACACCAGCCTGTCATCTTCAGTTGGTGTGAGTTGGATCTTATAGCCAGCATGATTATTGCTGGGACGGTCAAAGTATAATTCTGCATTGATGCAGTTGGTCACTTTTGTTCCGTAGTGCAGCATCGCATTTGCGCCACCGGAACGAGCAACGAAAAGCTGAAGATGCCCTTCAATCAACTCATCTAACATTCGGAAGAAGCTGACGAAGTTGCTCTTTCCCGCTCCATTAGATCCGATCAGTACATTGATAGGTCTCAATCCAATATTAAGCTCCTTGATAGACTTAAAGCCCTTGAGTTCTATGTAGGTGAGTCCCGACATGTGCTGTCGAACCCTTTTAATAAAGAGAGGTTTTCCACGCATGAGACCCCAGCTTTGCACATCCTTCATGATGGCCCAGGAAAAGATATGATAGTGTGGGAAGGTTCCGCAGCTGGGCCTTATCATCCTGGTGCTGAACATAACCTTCCATCACATGCTATCTCAACTTACATCTTCTTCTCGGACGCGTTACTTTGCTGCAATTGACGTTCAACGTGATAAGGTTGTGTCGTGCGTTTATGATGCGGACCTGCGGCGTCCCTGCGATGAGCGGGAATTTTGACTTCGGAGACGGCGCCGATCCGTTATGTCACTGAGTGCCTGCACGACCCAAGTATTTGTTGTTAGAGGAATCTTCATTGACCGGCTGAATTGCTCGGCACTGCGTCCGTATGTAACCCAGTTGATCGTTTGTGATCCTCGGCACAATGGGCTCATCAGTCGTGGAAACAAGAATGACCGCAGAGATGCCTTTGATCTCCGCCGGCTACTTCGATTGGGGGAATTCGTTGAAGTGTTTCACTCAGATCAAGCGCGCTGAACGGATTTCAAGATAGCTGCATATTCCAAGCTTCATCCCCCCTCAAAGGCACAGGGGTTTAGTGGCGATTGAAAGATAGAGATAGTCCAGGAGGAGATAATGGTGAATGGATTGAGTATGATATTTCCCTTTTGATACATCTTTATGAAACTATCAAATCAATCAAGGATGTTCTCCAGATAATCCACCTCAATCAGGGACGATCTGAGAATAATAGCGCAGAGGAATAGACACAGCTTCGAAGATGTCTCTCTGAGCTTTCCCCTGCCCACTTGCGACCAAGTGTGTCTGCCGAGGTTTTGTAGCCTCCATTATACTCTCATCGGCCCTCAGGCACATTTCAACAGCCCCTATTTCTCCACTATCTTCCCTCAGAGGTTCTCGGTACGAGTCCCTTCTCCTTAGAAACGTGATCAACTTCCTCCCCTACGCACTTCCCCTTTCGCAAAGCTCGTCAAAGACCGCAAGCTTATCTTGGCATCCTTGTATAAACCCCCAAGCATATCCTGCTACGATTCACCTATGAGATTCAGATCGGGAATCTAGAAACCAGGCTGCTTACCGCCAAAAGGTCCCGGTCTTTCAGTTGCGAGCGTTTCTGGTCAATCACGTCAAGGTCTTCCTCAACATTTCAACCGAACTATTCGACTACTTGCAGTCGGTGGAGATAAAATCTCGCTCGGTGTTCAAGCAGCAGGCCGTAGGGTTAGTACCGTTTCAATGCGAATACGAGTATCCAGGGCGTTCTTTCCATCACCCGGCGGCGGTAGGTAACGCCGGCGTGCCGGTATTTCACGGGTTCTTCGGTCTTGGATTTTGAATCCGTTCCTGATAGCCAACGCCTCAATGAGTTGTGCGTTATTGACTCTAGCCCCACGAATGAACGAGTTGCCGAGAACCATAACAACATATCCATTCTCCTTAACGGTTCTGTGTACTTGCCGAAGAACTGCCTCCATATCAACTGCGTACCGCCGAATCCATCCTAGATGCCGTGAACCGATAGTTGAACCGTCAGCCTGGCTCACATAAGGCGAGATTTCGGGGGACTTCGGATGGCGGGCCATGATTCGTTCCGCCCCCACATTGGAGGCGCGTGTCTTCCTTAGTGACGCCATCATATGCCCCATCCATACCAAGGACAATCTGTGCCCCCTTATGTAATCAATTGCATTGAGATATGGTGGTGACGTAAGCACCAGATCAAACTCATTGTCGCCTATTCCATCGAGAGTACGTGCATCGCCGAGGCGAATGGAAGCCTCACCAACGATACGTTCTGGTTCGAGTCGGCGGGCGACCAGTTGGGCAGACCTTTGGAACCCGGAATAAACATCGAAATCGTTTTCCTCCGCGACCTTATGTGGTCGGCTGTGGGATGTGTCCTGCGCCAGCGAGGCCATCATTTTCTTTGACACGATGATACGGCTAAGTGCAATCATCAAAGCGGGCTTCGTCGGCACGTTATGCCGTCGTAGCACCGTCGTAAGCCGCGCAAGTTCGTCTTCCTGTTTGGCTGCGAACCAATACGAGATAAACTTTCGGGTTTCCTGATCGGTCGGTCGCTGCACGGTGCTGGGGTGGAGTGACTCTGCTCTCTGAACCAAGTCCACGGCATCGCCAACGATTGCCTCCGGGTCCAAGCGACTTGTCCATACCTGAGACATCGTCACTGCTAGTGGGTCAATGTCCACGCCGACGCATTCATGCCCCGCTTCTACGGCCGCTCGAGGAACCGTTCCAGAACCACACATTGGGTCAAGGACTCGCCCGCCCACCGGTACGACTTCGAGTGCCTCACGCACAAGTTCCGGCGCCATACGTGCCGGAAATGGGTGTATGGTCGCGAGTTTCATCACCTAGAGACTTCTTGCCGAATGCGCTCATCCGATGAATCCAATAAACCAATCTGGCGGCTAAGCTCCGTCAGGATCTGGTTACCTGTCTGATGCATGATAACATCATCAGAGTCGTTTATCTTAAGCCATCTCTCTCCAATAATGGTCTCCACTGCCTTCAGGCGGGCGCTCAGCCGCTCCGGTGAGAATTCTTGTAGGCCTGGGGTTGTGGCACGGGCAACCTTGACGTTCGGGACAGCCTTTGTGTCACTCTTCAAGCGTTCAAGCGCACTAATCAAGATGGCCAGGGGGACATCACTCCTCGAGAGACTGTGTTGCATGTCAGCGATCCACTGGTCTACATCAGTGACGGTTCGGCACTCTTTAAACATCTTCCATAGGTCCGTGAGAGTCAGTCCATGGTACAAGTGCAGTTGGATCAGTCGTTCCAGATGCTCGACTTTGAGCAAAGTCAGTTTCTGATAGGATGACTGGGGCGACTCTGGAAACATCTTTCGATTCATCTTCCCCTCCGGCTCCTCTTCAGCTGCGTACTTCTCAGCGATAAAGAAGCCATACGCTGCACCCTCGTCGGAGCGAAAGGATTCCAAGCTCGACGGATCGATTTTGTCTGCCGGAACGGATGGCTTCTCCGTATGCTTGGCATCGTACACTAGTTTGTAGTCCCGATGGCCATATGCCGCATCACCGTGTCGGCCTAAGCGGGCAAAGAGGACGCCGTCCGTTCCAGGCCGACTGCCTCCCCTGCGCTCGTAACGAAATCCAAGAA
Organism: Rhodothermaceae bacterium bin80; assembly: GCA_002238805.1. Taxonomy (GTDB): domain Bacteria; phylum Bacteroidota; class Rhodothermia; order Rhodothermales; family Bin80; genus Bin80. The sequence continues at coordinate 53,909 of MPNB01000004.1, forward strand.
TGCGAAATGTAGCGCCCGTCGCACGCTCCAGTGCATTCTCATTCTGATTGGCAACCTGAAGCAGCCTAACGGCTTCAGTCGCACTTGGTGGTGCGTCGCCTGCCATAAGTCGCAGGATGCGGTCGCGGTCGCGAAGAAAGTCTGCAATGGTCGCATTATCAAAACCTTGTTCTTGAAGCAGTCCTTCCAATAGAACTTCTGATGAGGCGAACAGCTTTGCCGGATTTCGATTTTTGCCGTCGCCAGTCAGCTTGTCGACGAAAGGATGCTCAAGGTTGATTGCGAGTCTCCGCGTACTGGGATCGTATTGTACCGCAGCGGCATGAGGGCCATATTGGACGAAAGTCGGGGTTTCAAATGGCTTGCTCTCGAACTTGGTGCGAAAATCGTCCAACCATTCCGACGCGCCATCCATGGCAAGGTCCTTGGGGGCAGCAATGTAAAACGACTCCTCACCTGATTCAACAGCGGTACGAACTCCACGAAGCAATGGCTCAAGAATATGTATGCTTGGTTCGTCGGAAAGGAGCAAATGGATATCCAGATCCTCGATTTGGGCCCGTTCCCACTTGCTAAAAGCGTTACGGCATTGATTAAACACCTCCAACAAGTATTTACGAAACTTCCGTACCGGCTTTGAGTCCCTTACGCCTTCGCGTGAAGACAAAAGATGTTCTCGCAATCCCTCGACATGCACATCCAAAGCAAATCTAGTCCAAGCCGCGTGATTTGGCTGAGCAATTCCGAATAATTCATCTTCGAGATTGATGACACGTTTGCGGACCCGTACGAAGAATCCGTGACTGCGGGCAAGATCGGCTGATTTCCCACTCGTTAGTGGCTTCTCGTATATCCGGGCATTGCCTTTGATAACACCGATGTCTGGTAGATCGTGGTCAATCTCAATAGATTCGATTGTCTCAAGTTTCTCCTTGCTGGAAACGACAGACTGCCTGTTGAGACAGATTTCAAAATCTGAATGGAGGGGAAGTCCGGTACTCAACACCCATCGCAATGTCCCGGCTGAAAGCCGACTGTACAAGTCGCGGAAATCAGACAAACCCGCCACAGTCCACGATTTGACAGTATTTTCTCCAAACAAGAAGTCCCAAGCGCTGGGGTCGCGTACTTTGACATCGCTCAGAAGCATCCTCGCCGTTTGCTCACTAACTTCACGAAGCGAGATCTTAGCTGGCTTCGGATGGTCGGCTTGTCGTTCCGTGACGGTTCGAAAATTCATTGCCGTCAGAAGGAATTTATCATGGACACGACTTAGGTGCATGAGGCGCCATGCAAGGACATAGGCTGCTAGTTTTCCGATGCCAAATTGGCCGATTGGAAGGCGCCCGTTTGATGGAGATGCGTTGACCTTGTCGGAGTCTGCAACCCGCCAGAGTTGACGGAAGCCATCGACGTCCATTCCGTGGCCGTCGTCGATAACCCAAAGCGGAGAGAGTGGACCCGTTCCGTTCTCCGGGTCTGGAAGGAGCACATGGACACGGCTAGCCTGGGCATCGTAGCTGTTGCTCACAAGCTCCTCTATAGCCTTATGCGGACTCTTGTACAATCCTTCCGAGAAGAGGCGAATAATATCGAAACTTATGGAAACAGGAATCTCGGCGATTTCATAGCCGGCGTCTTCGAAACCAAAATGTCCGAGCTCATCGCTGTTTTCTTTCATCTTGTTCGGAGTTGGCCGACGGATCCGGCAGCGCGTTCACGATCTTCTAGGTCACGACGCTGAGGTAGACGATTCGCTGGATACCTGACGGTAATCAGATTCTAAGTCGGCAACAATTAAAGGTTTCATCAGAGGGAGCGGTCCTCGACGAGCAGGCACTCTCTCATTCGGTGATGGCCTTAGTCAGCTGCTCGACTGGATTCTCGCCCCTGCGGACCGTGATGCTACGCACATTGCAGTCGCCATGGAGCTTCCTCATGGTCCCGTTGTAGATGGTTCGTGGATTGCGGCTTCCGGGTTTTCTTGATTAGCCCCAATCAGTTGAACTGTTTCCGGGATCGATTTTCGCCTGCAGGCCAAGGATGACCGTCGGGCTGCGCGCATCCTGTCAGTGTCGTATAGTAACCACTTCAACGACATTTTCTTTTCCGTCAGCTACCTTGATCCGACAGTCGTCACAATCCACCAAATGGTTTCAAGAACAGTCGGTCATTTCGGCCCTCAACAATCAGGAAGCATCCCTTGTAGAGTTGGTATTTCAACCGGATTGCATTAGCCGTACTGGTTGGCTTGCGATGCATCAGCCTTCGTTCCGACTGTGCAACTCAACGGCGAGATACTATCTGTCTCCGATAACCTTGGGCGAATGCGTGGCGACAATTGCTCGAAGTCGGAGAGCTTGCCATCTCTTCAAGCCACTGCTCTTGCCAAGCGAGTGGAGTGAGAATTCCGGCTCATCATGAGAATGAGGGGGTTACTCAACTCGCACAACAACAACCCGTAAAGCAGAACAAGTTCATGTTGTTCTCCTGAGGAGAGTTTCGCCAGATCCAGATTGGTACTGTCGTCCTTAGCGGCTAGCAATCCCTCGGCACTCACCGTCACCTACTTGTGACTAAAGCGGGAGTTAACAATTCTCTTGAGGATTAATACTTTTTCGTGACATCATCCCCCTCAATCCACATTCGTGCATTAATTTTGCTCAAATTGTAGCATTTCAGCTGTTTCTAAATCCTTCCAACTGTGTGTAAGACCGTGAGAAATCAACTAATACGGCAATGCACACATTCTTCCAGAGAGCACTATACCTATCGGTTGCAACCGCGATAGCGACTGCAACAATTTTATTTCCGGTCGTGGCCGATGCCAGCGGCATCGGAGGCGTCCGGGTTGCAACTTCCACGGTATCCAAGATCGTGGGGTTATTGACCGGCGATCTTGCTACCGCGGCATTTCTTTTGATCATTGTTCTGGGCGGACTCGCCTGGTGGATAACCCGGTCCAGTCGCGCCGGCGAAATCCTCGGCCGTACGGTGTTGGGGGCGGTGATCATTTTCGGGGCCGTTCAGATCAGTGAGTTCTTTTCTTTTCAGGGGGCGGTTATCTGATGTCTGCTGTAGACAAAGCACTGGACGCAGCCCCTGTACATGTATCGCTCCAGCGGCGACCGAGCATGGGTGGACTGCCGCAGGACGCGTTCCTCTTACTAACGCTGGTCATGGTGACCATGGGCATCGCTGCTCGTCTGGATCCCAAGGTACTGGCGGGCTGTGCACTCGCATACGTCATACTCCTCCCATTCCTGCGGAAGTTATTCGAAAAAGATCCATTCTTTATGGTTGTGGTTCCGCGGGCGCTGAGGTACGCTCCTCGTTACCCTCGACAGGCAAGGGAAGTGAAGCGTCGCTGGCGTGATAGAGTTTTGAGGCGGCGCTGATGGATCCATTAACTTTTGGACTAGGCACACTAACCGGTGCCGGTACAGCCTGGTTTGTGAATCGCCTGCACCGCTTGCGCACCCCCACCGAAGGGCTCGGTGACCTGTTAGGCTGGGCATTCCTGATAGACGAAGGTGTCATCCTGATGAAGGACGGATCCTTTTTGTCTGGATTTGAGCTTGATCCCCCCGATCTGGAAACCACGACTGCCGCCGAAGCCAATAGCGTGGCGGATACGGTCCACGATATGCTAATGCTTCTGGGTGAGGGTTATGGGCTTGAAGTGAATGTGCATCGGTACCACAGCACTACTTATCCTCTGCACGGTCGACACAGTTTTCCTACGGTCTCCCTTCGCGCGATGGAGCGCGAGCGCCGCAGGCAGTACTGGGAGAAAGGGAACCACTACAGCCTCCGGCGGACGGTCCTCATCACACACACACCTCCGCGTGAACTTTGGTCACGTTGGGAAGCCCCTATGATCCAGAGTGCTCAGAAGGGCCTCGACTACGCACATATACTTGCTGGGTTCAAGCAAACGGTTAAAGAAGTGCGCGCACTCCTGGGAAGCAGGTTCACAGTTAAATCTCTCAGCAGCACGGGCCTCCTGACCGAATGTCATCGTACACTGACCGACCATAGTGACCAGGTTTTATCGCCTCCGCACAGCTACCTCAGCCATGCACTGGCATCTGATGATTTTCAGACCGGGTTCTATCCGGTCATTGGAGGAGAGCATGTATTTGTGAGTACAATCACCTCACTCGGATCCCATACGAATGTGGGAGATGGGATTTTCTTTAATCGTATCGAGGGCGAGGGGCGGTGGCACATGCGATTTACTGGTCTCAGTCGTCATGCGGCAGGTCGTCGTATTCGGCGTCTGCAGACCAGTTGGTTTCACCAGCGACGCGGACTGCGGAAGCTGATTGCTCCCGGTGAAGAGGGTTTTGAAGATATGGACGCCGTGGCCATGCAACAGGAATCCGCTTCTGCACATGCAGAGTCTGCCAGTGGTCGCGTACGATTTGGATACTTCACCAATGCTTTCGTGCTGCGTGATGAACAGATGCAGCGCGGTTTAGCGCGCAGCCAGACACTCTTACAGGCCTTGCGTGATCAGGGTTACACCTGCGCTTTAGAAACGATCAATGCCACTGATGCCTTTATTGGAACGCTCCCCGGTCATGGATACGCGAACCTTCGCCGTCCGCTTCTATCCAGTCGTAATGTTGCCCATCTCTTTCCTGTTTCGGCGCCATGGAGAGGGCGGGCGAAGTGCCCGAACCCGCTTTTCCCGGATCGTAGTCCGGCGCTGGCCTGTGCGCGAACGCCGGGCCGCGTACCCTTTATGGTCAATCTTCACCAGGGGGATGTTGGGCATACACTGGTTATTGGAGCTACCGGTGCGGGCAAGAGCGTACTCGTCGGATGGTTGGCGCTCAATTTTCTGCGCTATGCAAAGAGCCGCGTCCACATATTCGATGTAGGGCTGTCACATGAAGTGCCTTGTCTTGCTGCGGGTGGGATCCATTTCGCATTCGGTGAGACCGGCGCCCGTCCATTGCAACCCCTTCGTCATATTGATGAGGAGGCGGAAAGGTTGTGGGCACTGGCCTGGCTGGATACGGTCTACGACCTTGCCAATGAGCTGCCGGATGCAGAGGGTCGGCTATCCCTCGCGGAAACGCTCAATCTGTTGAGTCAATCAGCAGCGGAGCATCGAACACTGTCAGCCCTCCATCTTATCCTGCCGCAGCCACTGAAGAGTACTATTGCCAGATACACGATGGATGGCCCCTATGGTGCGCTGTTTGACGGCAATGACTCGCCGGTTTCTTCATCGCGCATGCAAGTCTACGAACTGGGTCATGTACTTGATCAGGGCGACGCGGTCGTTGTGCCGCTGCTTCTGGCACTGTTCCGCACCATCGAACGCAAACTAGATGGCAACCCGACTCTCATCATAATTGAGGAAGCCTGGGCCGCGTTACTGCGGTCACGCTTCGCAGAGCGAATCAAGGCTTGGCTCCTGACGCTTCGCAAACGTAATGCAGCGGTCCTTTTGGTCGCGCACTCTCCCGCACAGATTGCGATGCTGCCTAATGCTGCTCTGATCACAGAGTCATGCCCAACGAAGATTATTCTGCCGAACCCGGAGGCACGGACTCCAGAGGGTACATCAATGTATCGTGCGCTGGACCTAAGTGCGCGTGCAATCGAGGTCATTGCTTCGGCAAAACCAAAGTGTGATTACCTCTACAAGAGCCCCCAGGGCAGTCGACTCTTCGAGCTCAATCTTGGGCGGGTTGCGCGCACGTTACTCATGCCGCTGCCCGGTATGAGCGCCGAAGTATCCCGTGCTCAAATACGATCGGCAATGCGTGAGCATGGAGAGGATTTTCTTAACCACATACAATACTGAGCTGATGAAAAGACTCATTCTATCTCTTTTGGTCGTTGCGAGTGCAACCGTGGCACGTGCACAGATCCCCGTTGTCGATGTGGCCTCCTTGGCGCAGGCAGCTGCTACAGTGATTGAATTGCGTAATCAGGTGGACCTGTTATTGAAGGAGGTTGCTCTGGCAGAAGAAATCAGGCATAATGCAGAGAGCCACCTGCGCCGGTATGAGCGTGCATTGGCAAAGCGGGGCATCATTCCATCCAAATCATTGGGTACCCAGGTTGATCATATTCAGCAGGCGTATCAGGTCCCGGGCAGCATTACCTGGAGTAATCCCGGAGCATTGGAAGACGCTTTTCTGATGTATGAAGATCCGCCAAACCCGCTGCAGTCCCAGCGGGATGCAGACGAGAAAACTATGGCCACAATGCAGGGCACACTCGCGTCCCTGCAGGCCCACAGTGCATCTTTAGCACAGGCCCACGAAGAGCTTGAACGCTTCAAGACTGAGATCCAGCGCGCTAAAGAGCCACAGCAAATGCGCGATGTGCAGGCTAACCTTCAGATCATGCATGCTCGTGAGCTGTTGCTCAACCGCCAGGCTTTAATGACGCTTACCAACATGGAGGCAGTCCGTGCTGCGGATGCTGTCAGCCAGGAAGCACAGGAGCGCATGCGCTATGATGCTTTTGTTGGAGGGGCAGAATGGTTGGGTAATCCCAATCAGTACAGGGTCAAACGCTTCCTCAAAATGCCCAACCATCCATAACAGATCACTTCCTGGAGGGGCACGGTGCAATAGATCGGACGCCATTCAGATTGGTCTTCGCACCGTGCCCTTCGAGGAAGTAGCCCACGATTCATGCAGGTACAACAGGCCATGCAAGGCTGTGCACCCACGATGTTTTTCGATTGTGCACAGGAGATCTTTCGACTCACAACAGAGGCGTGGCTTACCCGTGCACTGGATGCAGCGCAGACGCTCTTTCTTAGTCTTGCACTCTTGGAGATTGTCGTGACCGGTTATATGGTCTGGATTGGGCGCAATAAACAGGGCGGAGATCTTATCAGCCAGTTCGCACTCAAGATCGGGCTACTGGCGTTTGTGCTCGGGCTCCTTTCCACCTACCACAGGTGGTTGCCCATGATTGTCCAGGGATTTGGAGAAACTGCAGTCTACATTGGTGGAAGCAATGTTACACACCTGTCACCAACCCATCTCCTGAACATTGGACTGAGCATGTTGCTGAGTGTGATGCAGTCTGTGGGATTGGTTTCTGACCTTGTGACCTCTCTTGCCGTGATCCCTGGGCTCATTATGCTTTTATGTTTCGTGGCGCTTGCGGCACATCTTCTTGTTGCCATGATAGAGAGCTATGTAGTTGTGACAGGAGGGCTCTTATTTGTTGGATTCATGGCTTTTCGAGGGACGGCTCCGCTCGGTGAAGGATACCTGAAATACGTGGTTTACGTCGGAGTCAAGCTATTTTTCATCATTCTGATAGCGAGCGTCGCCGCATCAATCGGTGACGATATGGTTGCACTGCTGCAATCCTATGACAATCTGTGGTTGGAATCCTTCGAGCAGCTTTTTTCCGGTAATCCCGGCGGGGCAGCTAATGCGGTTTCTTCGCGGCTGGGGTTTCTGTGGTCAACTACGGCGGTAGCCATTCTACTGGCAGGATTGGGGTTATACATGCCGGGGCGGATTGCAACGCAGCTTAGCCAAGGCCTTACCATAAACTTCAAAAAAGCACTGGAGCGTCTGTAATGGCACAGGAGGGACATCCTTATTTGGATGGACGATACGCTTTCGAGCGGCTTTTCGGCGACCTTGCAAGAGGCAAGCGCTCATGGCAATCAGTCGCATTCATTGCATTGTTATTGAATCTTGTCCTGACCGTAGGTTACGTGTATCTGGCTTCTCAACACAAGGTGGTGCCTTATGTAGTGGAGTTGGATGCATTGGGGGAGATGCGTGCAGCAGGGCGGCTCTCTGTACGTGATATCCCCGAACGGGCAATTACCGCTGTTCTGCGCCGCTTTGTGCACAACTTGCGAACGGTACCTACCGACACCCGTCTGCTGAACGTGCGTCTGCAGGATGCACACACACATGTACATGGTCGTGCAGCGAAGACCCTTGTAACCGATCTGGAGCGTGATCGTGAAAACCTGGAGCGCATGCTCCAGCGTGGAGATACGCGCTACGTGGAGGAGATCAGCAGCGTCCTGAAAGTGCCCGGTGAGGGCATACTCTATCGGGTATCCTGGCGGGAGCTTACCAGGATCGGGCATGAGGAAAGCGTATCGTCTTATGAAGGTCATTTCCAGGTTCGTGTTGAGCCTGCCGAAGACGAAGATGTGCTCAGTAGTAATCCATTGGGCATCTACATCATGGACTACACCCTAACGCAGGTCAGTACACTGTAACCAGCATGTAAATGAGTCCTAAAGGCCTGACGGTTTTTGATGTAATTGTTAGCCTTCGCCTGTCAATCAGGTCAGCTCCGGTGCTTGCCCGGATGCAGCAGTTCGTGCGCTTCAATCAGCCAGTATTCCCTGCGACCAGAACGTGTACATCAGATCATGGATAAGCGGAGGCGCTCAATCAGAGTTTCAGTACGGATGACAACAGACGAGAAACGAGCGTTGGAGCGCAGAGCGCAAGCTTTGGGCGTAAGTATTCCTGTATTTTTGCGGGGAATAGGAATAAACCCCCAGCGAAGCACCGAAGAGATTCTCGCACGTGAGTGGGTGTCTGTTGCACTCCAGCTTCGAAAGATACAGTCGGATGGTTCAGAGAAGCAGCAGATACAGGAAATCCTGGAGCAGATAAAGCTTTTGATTGCACAGACGATTTCCAGGTAGCGTGGTTGGATTTATGCAGGATACAGACATTTTGCGAGGTTATTAGATGATCTGTAGAAGTAGATTTGTTCATAGTTTTCGCGGTGTTGCCCGCTATCTGGAAACCCCAAAGTCTCATCGGGAAGATCAGGTACGCGTTGCCTGGATCGAAGCACGCAACGTTGTCTCTGACGATAATCTTAGCGTCGCCTCCCGGGAAATGACGTTAGTTGCGGCGGGTAGCCTCCGTGTCAAACGCCCGTGCCTGCACTTATCTGTTTCCTGGGCACCGGAGGATAATCCTTCCAGGGCCCAAATGACAGAAGTATCGGATCGTATACTGGCATCGCTCAAACTGAACGAGCACCAGGCAATGCTCGTTGCGCATGGAGATGAGCACTATGCACATCTTCATGTCATGGCGAATCGTGTGCACCCGATAACGCGCATCCCCCGTCGGCAGACATTCTTCTACCGTGAAATTCAGGAGACGCTGCGCAAGACCGAACGCGAAATGAATTTCCGCGAAACACCAGGCCATCAGTATCAGCTGCCCGGACAAAGCGCCCCCGACCCTAGAGAATCCCTTTCAAAGCGGGCTCTCAAGGCTACACAGTCAAGGGGAGAAATACCCTTCCAACTACTTGTTCGTGATGCAGCGGAGGCGGATTTTGATGCTGCTCAGAGCTGGAAAGATCTACATACACGACTCGAGGGGCATGGGTTGAAGCTTATTCCCCGTGGTACTGGTCTCGTGGTAACCGACGGTCACGAATACGCCAAGTGCAGCAGCGTTGCCAGAGATGCATCTCTGCGCAAACTGGAGGCGCGGTTCAATGCGCCATGGAGTAGTGCAGAGAAGTGCTCCCTCGACCATAGCATCCAGAGGCTCGGACAGGTCATGTCGAAGGACTTGACGGCTTCAAGCAAGCGCACACTGGTAAAGGAGTTCATTCGTTTGGATGCCCAGACGGGTGGATTAAAGACCAGATTAACCCGGGCGGTCTATGATTCGCTCAGAACGTTGGCCAACGATGAACAGCAGCGGAGAGACCTCGGGCGCTGAACCACTTAGCCTGCGCGAGCGCACGGCAAACGCCACGACAGCGCATATCCGTAAGGAACTGGCGCCGGTCATTACAACATTAGAGAAAAATCAGGAGGAGCTACAGTCCTGTACACGCCAGACAAAGCTGCTGCTGGAAATGCAGCAGCAACCTTGGAGAAAAGCGGGTGCCATGTTGTGGGGTATGGTGATGGGTGCACTCATATTCGCATTTCTGCAGCCTCGGGTCAAGCACTCCGGCAATGCCTGTACACTGGGGGGTAAGGTATTGACGGAATGGTCAAAACTCTCTGCCGCAGAACGTGCTGTGATTGAGAAAATTATTGAATAATGCCTAACAGAGAACCACGTATTTTCGGTTTTTTGCTTTTTCGTAGGAAACCTCATTTTTTGATGTCTTCGGGGATAGGTCAAATCCTCCAAGAGAGAAGTAAATTGCGTTGGCAACCGCTATTTACTGCGGCATTCCCGGTTGAGAATATTAATAGTTTTGGCGGCTGCTTTGACGGGTTCAAGTCGGCAATGCATGGCTCTTTATTAATCTGGAACGCAGCAGGTTACCGTGCGTCCTCAGACATACGCTTCCGATGACATTTCGACTGTATATGATTCCCAAATCTTGCCTGGTCCGTAACAGGATCCTGGTTGCAACAGCAATTCGTATGCGTACGATTAGTACAGCATATCAGGTAGAGTCAAGTGCAGCGAATCATTTTTCTTACAGTTGCCATGTTTGGCAGCGTTCTGGTGCACGCGCAGCAGCCTGCGCCGGAACGGATCGTAAACGTGTCTGGATCGGTTCAGTCGGCCATTGACGCACAGGTTTCCAAATTCAACACCGGGGGACGGGCTGATGTACTTCGACAATCAGACGTACTCATCTATCCGTACGGGGTCTACCAGCCGGTATTGACCTGCACGGTACTCCGGGCTTGCATCATAGAGCTCCAGCCCGGTGAAAGTCTCATCAGCATTATTGCTGGTGATGATCAGAGATGGTTGATTGATCACACTGCGACAGGTGCAGGAGCCGGGACGGCGATCGTTTCTGTTAAGCCGATTGACCATAATATTACGACCAATCTGATTATTTCAACGGATCGGCGTGTGTATCACATCACGCTTGATAGTCCACCGTACACCAAACCGAACGACCAGTACAACCCCCAGCGCCAGTATACGCGTCATATACGTTTTTACTACCCTGTTGCGCACAAATTCGCATCTGTACGCCCACGTGAGCAGACAGATACTCCGGGAGGCTTGTCTCTTCAGGCCCTGAACCACCGCTATACCTGGCGGGCAGAAAAGGGATTTCCGTGGCTGCCTACGGCGGTCTTTGATGATGGTGAGCGTGTGTATATACGGATCCCGGCCAGTGCTTACACCCAGGATCAGCCACTCCTCAGCATTGGGGTACGCGGCGCAGAGCGTGTGGCCGATTACGTAGTACGTGACGGCTACTTCATAGTAGATGGACTTTTTGAGCAAGCTCGGCTCATCACAGGTGGTATTGCACGCAAGGGATTGTTCAGAAAAAAGCGACACACCCAGCTTGCATTGCACATCTATAGAGCACCATTCGAATGATCAAGGAACTGATAGAACCCGAGAATGAAGCTTCTGAATTTGTAGATCCGACGCCTGTTGCACGTCTATCACGACGCAATATTTTGGCGTTGGTGCTGAGCCTGGCCGGGGTTTTACTTGTTTTGTTTTTCAGCAGCCGACAAAGAACATCAGAACCTCCTACGAGCTATGATCTCGCGCCGTTACCGGCCGCGGATGTACTGAAGCTGGCACCGGTCGAGCCGAGTGCGCCGAGGCGAACCCCATGGGAGCCGTCAGAGGTTACGCACCCGGAGCGTTTAAATGAGCGCAAGTCCAGGTACGAGGAGGCACGACGTGCACGCGGAATCCTGCACGTTGCCGGTTCCGGGATTGAAAACAGTCCGCAGGATTCCGTGGATACCACTGAGCGCGGCCAGGAACTCGTGCTCCTGGAGGGTAGTGTCATAGAGGTTGCTCTCGAAACGGGTATACATACTGGCCGCCCAGGCCCAGTCATGGCCCGGGTCACACGGCCGGTCAGGGATTCGAAAAGGCTGCAGCATGTGTTAATCCCGCCAGGCACACAGTTAATTGGTGCTATGGAAGGAATGCTTGCAGGAGAGGAGCCGAGGGCCATTGTTGTATGGAACCGTATGATCTTCCCCAGTGGAGAAACACGCGACCTGCCTAATCTTCCTGCGCTGGATTATAGTGGTGAGGGCGGCTTACAGGACGAAATAAAACGATATCGATTTCAGCGATTTGGCAGTGCAGCACTCTTGGCGCTGGTTGGAACCTCAGCCTCTCTTGCCACGGCGACAACAGCCGGCGGTCTGGCTGGTGGTTCAATCGCTCTTGAACTCTCTCGCGCGGCGTCAGGGAAACTGGAGCGCGGCAGAGACCGCCAGCCAGTACTCATTCTTCGTCCGGGATACAGTTTTCTCGTATATGTATCCAAAGACATGACTTTTACAGCTCGATACACGGAATAGGAGCATGCAGGAGCGTCTTTATGGCTGGTCCGCACCAAGTGCCCTGGGGACGCGGAGGGCCCTACTCATTTTGGTCCTCTTCCCGCTTGTGAGTCTGCAGGTCACACTTGCGGTCATGACGCTGGTGTGGGGGCCACCCGCCGTTGTTCCTCTTCTGCCTTATGAAGCCTCCCGGCCGATACTCCTGAGCCTAGCAGGACTCGCAGCCCCTTGGCTGCTTCGTCCCACAATGCGGCCAGTTCTCATACCGCTCATAGCAGTGCTCTGCATCATAGGCGCCGTCCCGGTTCATAGCCCGCATCATGCTGTATATGCGCTTGCACATGCTCTGGATGCTCCTGACCTCATGGGGACAACGCTGGTTGCTTTGTTTATCGGCAGTCTTGTCGGTATACTGCTGGTGCGCGGGATCATTATGCGAGCCACCGAGCAACTCTCTCTGGCCAAGGGCTCCACAAGATGGGGAAATGCACAGGCACTCAAAAAACCAACTGAAGGACTCCTTCTTGGGAAGAGTGACACCGAGTATTTGCGGTATGATGGTGATGGACATCTGATCACGATAGCGGCAACACGCAGCGGAAAGGGTGTCGGAACAGTAATGCCCAATCTTCTGAATTATAGAGGCAGCATACTTGTTACTGACCCAAAGGGAGAGAACTACGCAGTAACCGCCGCTTGGCGGAGAGACCACTTGGGGCAAAAAATCGTAGCACTTGATCCGTTCGACCTTACGAAGAAAGAGGATTCCCGGACGGCTGCACTCAACCCTATGGATTTTATTGACCTCAAGGGCAAAGATTATGTGGAAACTGCCATGATGCTCGCGGACATGATCATCGGCCGAGGGCATCAGGCAGAAGAATCTCACTGGAAGTTGGAGGCGAAAGGATTGCTGTTCAGCTTCATTCTATATGTTGCGAGCGATGAAACGCTCGCGAATGAGCGGCATCTGATCAAAGTGCGCCAGCTTCTGACACAGGGCAGTGAGGGGATGGAGAAAACATTGGACGCAATGAAAAAGAGCCAATTTTTTCAGGTGCAGGAAGGCGCTTATCGTATTGAGCAAAAGTCTGATCGTGAACGCAGTGGTGTTTTTTCGACGGTGCAGAGTCACACGCATTTTCTTACCAGTCCCCGGATGCAGGATGTACTCACGAGCACAAATTGTGATCTAGGAGATTTGCGCAAAGGAAAGATGACCGTATATATTGTTCTTCCTCGGGAATATTTGAGCACATTCGCGCCCTGGCTGCGCTTGATGATCAGCAGTTGCTACTACGCGTGCACGCATAATGCCGCAAAAAAGCCAAGAGTGAACCAGCGTGTGGTGTTCCTGCTGGATGAGTTTGCTAACCTGGGCTACATGCAAAACATCAAGGAGGCTGTATCCCTGGGGGGTGGCTATGGCTTGACCATGTGGCTAATCCTGCAGGATCTGGCACAGCTTAAGCGTGAGTATCATCGTGAATGGGAGAGCTTCCTGGCCAACTGTGAGGTTATTCAGGCCTTTGCAATTCAGGATCCATTCACTAGCCAAAAGATTACGCAGCTTCTCGGAGAAATGTCAATCTGGCAGCGCAGATTGAACAAGGATGATGGGCGAAAACTTGGTCGGATGCGTGCAGGTTATGAAGAGAGTAATCGTCCCCTTCTGAAACCCGACGAACTGCGAAGGCTTCATCCTGCCCGCCAATTGTTGCTGGTGCGCCCGTTTCAGCCTGTAGTTGCAGATAAGCTTATGTACTACAAGGATCCCTTAACCGCTTCCCGCGCACAGCCCAATCCGTTTGTCGGCTAATCTATTCATAGGCTGAGTACACGTCCAGTTCCTCTGAGACCGTTGGAAAAATCCAAGAATTCTAGCACAGATTTCCGCTCTTCTTACTCTCAGTGAGATCCTCGGCAGGCCGTGAGCGCTTCCTCGCCCTTACATGAAGTGCCAAAACGCAGCCCCTCCTAGTGTGCATTGGGGGAATCAGCGTTGCCATCGGCGAGCGATTGAGAAGCTAAGCAGATGGTAATTGCGGTTCTTTATATCTATAGGAGCAGTGAGTAAGTCAAATATATGTTTCCAATCTGGGGCGTTAATATCACCACGTATATATTTTCCCAGATTCGCTCCAAGTCTGAAAACTGCCCCCGGCTTGAACTCCCATCTAAGTTCCCCAACCAAGTCTGTACGCGCATCTGCGATAACCTGTCGGTTCAAGTGGTCTGTCGTGCCAATTCCCAGCGCGTGGACCCCAATTTCAAAGTCTAGTGTACGGAATAATCCGACACTGGCAAAAGCATGGGCCCGAACGCAATTGGACGTTTTGGCGCGGGTATCATCTACTCCGAAGCTGGAATGGCATTGAACCAAGGGATGCATATCGTCACGCTGTGTGGTAAATGTTGGCTCACGTGCCAAGAATTCAGACAGCCATGTTTGCGAATCCATATTCCCAGAGGCATGAGTAGCCATGATCTGCACATCCAGTGTGAGCCGAGCTCCCAGGCTTCCCTTAAGGTTCATAGATCCATGTGAAATTCGTAGGCCATTTTTAATCCAGGTAAGCCCCATCCGAGGGGTAAGGGCCAATCTTCGGCGAATATCTGTGGATGCAGAGGCATCTGCTCCAAAACGTATATCCCCTGATGACTGGATGCCTGCATGTATTGCCAAAGACACCACGTTATACTTGGACGTTAATGCAGCTGCCTGACCAGTAAGTATGGTTTCTTCTGGGTTGAAATTCGAATACTGGCGCCATTGAGAAAGGGCTACATTAAATTGTCCTTTTTTGATGATTCCAGATCCCCTGACACGCGCATGCCGAAAACCTGCGGTAACCTCAATCCGATCTGGAAGGAGTCGTTGATAAATCGGAGGTGCAACAAAGTCCGGGTGTATTATTTTTATGCGGGCAAACCAGTTATAGGCTTTACCCAGTTGCCCGTATTCAACTCGAGTCGCAACCCCGTTATAAACTTCAGAGGGAAGGTGGTCTTGATCTGACTGAGATCTTAAAGGATCGTCTTCGCAGGGATTCCTGTTCTTGATTTGGGATACACCTACTTGACCGGTCCAACGTGCTGAGTTATGTTGGTTACGGAAGTCCCAATCCATCGAAGCTGCGGATACTACCCCCTCGAGAGGGTTCGTACTCTGATTACTCTCGGGATTGACCGGCTCCATGGTTCCTGAAAAACCGATCCGTGATTCTGCTCCAATATCTTTTTGGATGCGACCCGTGAACCCCGTTGGTATATAGGAACTGCTTTGTGGGAGATAGACCCTCCCTATACCAGCTACCGTAACTCTGCCAGGAAGTCGGCCATGCAGAGATGTGCCACCCACCAACAAATCCCTACATGATTGTACCCCGGTCAAGCGGTCAAACAGTAGATTTGAGCCAGAGGGCGTGAAGGCGATCAACTGGCGGCTCGTGGGAAAGAGTCGATGGTACTGCGGAGTGTTAAAACTGGGTAGAAAGAAGTCGTTGATGTATTCATGAATGTCCTCTGGATAGAATTTAGGGCTCACGCTTGCTTGCAAAAGAACTCTACGACCTAGTGCAAGTCCACCATCCGCACCCGGAACGGGGATTGTCATTGACCGCTCATCTCCCAGATCCTTATAATTTGGCACCAATGTATACATATAGCCATAACGGTGAATGGCTGGCTGGATTGGTTGCACCAGATGCAACGTTCCAAATCGGGATACCGTGCCTCCATTGCGCTCTTGGAGCGGTACCAAGGCCCATTCGCTGAGTTCGGCTGCACGAGCGATCCAACGACGAAAATTGATGCCCCAGTTTCGTTCACGAACACTTGTGATCCCGAGCAGGGAAATTGGGATAGCCATCTCCACAGTCCATCCCACGCTGTCCACCCTTACCTTTGCAGTCCATTCGGCATCCCAGTCTGGATTAAACTGGAGGAGTTCTGCCCCCGAGACATCACTAACAGACCATTCGCTGGGTGCTGTACCGTCAACCTGAAATCCCTCCACGCGCACGCCTGCTGCATTGACCGCAAAATGAAAAGCCGTCTGCTGATCATTATTGGCATCCAACGCGATGGAGAACCAGTCTGCGTTATTGAATCGGTCACGGCGCCCAAGTGTCCGTCGTATCCGATGCGGCGCTGGATCATGCAGGGTTGTGCCCACATATAGAATCCTTTGGTCGTGCAGGATGCGCACCTGGGTTTTGTATGTAGTCAGTTGACCCTCTTCGGGGGTAGCCTGAAGGAAGGACATCGCTGGCGTGGCTTGCGGCCAATCCTCTTCATCCAAGACTCCATCAACCAGAATGAGACTGGTGGCTGGTGCTGCCTGCACAACGCAGTCGGACAGGCAGGATGGGTTTAGCTGGCCCAACCCCAGAAGGATCGTAAAAAGAACGACCATGCAGTCAATGACTTGTAGATTGGGTCAATAGAACTGACCTGTTTGGTTGATGAGATGTATTACTGAACACAGGGTTGTATAGTACCTACGTTCAACGCCCCCTCGTCCCATGAATTACCATTATGGTCAAACCGCAAGTATTCATAGTTTATGCCCCCGAAGACGCCCAATCCCCCACTAACATTGGAGTAGATCACCTTTGGGGCTTCCTCGAAAAAATTCGGGTCAAAAGGAAACACCAAAACCCGATATTCGGCATAGGACCATAATTCTTTGCTCCAATTTGTCACGGAAATTCGGATATGCGGGGCAAGAGCATCATAGTGCGGCAGGTTCATCGTTAGTTCAATCAACTTGGAGTCCCCCTCGAATGAATGATCTGAGAAGTACGCCTCACCATTGTAATACCCCCCTTCAGCCGTCGGAAGAAGGCTTGGATCATTCACATCCGCCACTGTCTCGCGCATTTCAGAAAAGTCTGAATCAAATCTCACAAAATGGTAGCGCGTACCTCCTCCTTCAACCTGATTGACCCGTGATCTTCCTTCTTCGTCGCAAAGTGGTTGAAGGTAATCTAAGTCCAGGCTATAGTAATCCTGACCTGGTTGATCTTCGATACGAATACGTACCCGGAATGAACGTTTGGTGGTATCGGTGGAGGAGAATTCACGGATATCTACGAGTGCCGCTTCAACGGAACGGGCCATAGAGGATGCGCGGGCTTCTGGCAATCCAGGAGCGGTTACAACGATAGTATATCGAGTATCTGCTATTGGAGTATGTTCGAAGGATGATTGATAGATTCCTTGGCCCACATGAGTCAGGGAATTCACGAATCCCTCCGGATCATGGATTCTGACCGAGGCATTGGTCAGTACCTGCTGGTCCCAGTCTACGCTATCGGTGTAGGCAACACTGCGACTGAGTAGTACAGTCCAAATACTATCTGGGGTAAACTCTGCATTAACCACCGCCTTAGGTGCAAAGTCTGCTTCGAATTCTAGCTCAACAGGGACGGCGCAATGCCAGGAGAAAACAGCCGCCACCATGATACTCCAATGCTTCATCAGAATCGGATTCCATAGGAAAAGTCTGGAACCAATTGCAACAGGGTCAGCCGTTTCCATCGGATGGTTCCGTTGGGGTCTATCTGTGGATAGACATACATGGGGTTACGCCGATTGTACACATTAAAGAGGCCAAGTCTGGCTGTGCGTTTGCCCCATTTAATTTGCTTTGTGAACTGCGCGGTTAAGTCGAGTCGATGGGTTGAGGGAACGCGAGCACTATTGATTGAAGCGTACTCAAGCCACTCCTCATGGTGTATGCGGTCAAAGTACCGCCCCGCTGGCAGCCAGATAGGATACCCGCTACTATACACCCAAGAAGCCGAAAGTAAGGTATATTCGGTGAGTTGGTATTGACTGACCAGCGAGAAGTCGTGCCTACGATCGTACCCGTCGGGATAGGATCGACCACTATTCAATCCTGGGTATAATCGCCTGGACTGGCTCCAAGTGTAGCTGATCCAGCCACGCAAGCGTCGCTGCTGCCGCCGCACCAAGAGTTCCATGCCGTATGCTGTACCTTGACCGCGCTCAACAACAGAGGGCCAGCCCACCACGGTGGCCTGATACGGGAGTACGTCAGGTCGGTATTCAATCTGGTTTCCCAAATGTTTATAGTACCCTTCCAAAGTGATACCGACATGCTGCCTTGGAAGGCGGTATGTCATACCAATGGCGATTTGTGAGCTTTTTTGAGGGTCTAGCCCCGGCATGAAAGGAATCCAGATCTCTCGGAAAAGCGAGCTCCCTGTTCCCGTCAGCAGGTGCATATATTGTTGCATGAAAGCGTATGATGCTTTCGCAACTATACGGTCCGTCAGCGGCACATTTAGGCTTGTCCGCGGCTCAAGGATTCCTACCCTACGCCCCTCGCTTCGACCACCCGAAAAGCGCAAACCAAGATTCAGAAGTACATCCCAAGGGAGATAAATATCATCTTCCGCATACACAGCAAAATCTCCGGTTACGAAACGTGAGGATGGGCGTACTTCTGAGGTGGATTCTGAATCCTCCTGACTCGTAATAGTCTCACGCGTGGAAGACGGAATGAACAGGTGTGATGTGGCCTCAGCTCCGAAGCGAAAATAATGGCGCAGGCTGGGCTTGTACTCGGCGTCCACGCGGACAGTATAGTCCAGTACTGAGGATTTCCAGGTTGTACGGTAAGTTTCTGTTAAATCAGACGTAGTGCCATATCGCGAAGTAAATCGGTTCACAATATCATACCCGACTATACCCGTCGTCAGACTGACAAACATGTGATCACTCACGAGGCGGTTCCATCGCAAAGAAACCAGTCGGTTACGCCAGCCTACACTGAATTTTGTCTCATCTCTGGTCGGATTTTCTGAACGGGGACGAGTACGGTGCGTATAGGCATCTCCTCCCAAATAGCCGCTCAGGTAAATTCGATCCCTTTTGGAGACAATGTAATTGGCCTTAAAATTCAGGTCATAAAAGTACACACCAGTTTGCTCTTCTCCAGGTTGAAACCATCGGGTAATCTGGTCCAGGAAGGTTCGACGCGCGGAAACGATAAAAGAGGCCCGATCTCGAACAATGGGGCCTTCGACCATCAATCGCGAGGTAAGAAGCCCCATCTTGCCCTCACCACCAAACCGGTTCAGATTACCCTCTTTCATGGTTAGCCGAATTACCGAAGAGAGGCGGCCGCCATACCGGGCGGGGAATCCGCCCTTGATCAATTCTATCTGTTTCAGAGCTGAGGGATTGAAAACACTGAATAGCCCCAACACATGGTTCGGATTATAGAGTGGCAGTCCGTCAAGTAATATCAGGTTTTGATCCGTTTTACCCCCACGTACATGAAGTCCACTGAATCCTTCACGCCCCGGTTTGGCTCCCGGCAGCAATTGGAGAGCTTTGATCACATCTGCCTCTCCAAGGACGGCTGGCAGGGCTTCAATTTGAGTCGCGGACAGGTTGTGTCGGCTCATTTGTAAGCCCTCGTCCATGCCCGTGAGCCCTGTTGTTACGATTATGGAGTCAAGGGTAGCAACATGAGGCTCCAGTAGAATGACTAACGTAGTATCGGATTGTACGGACAATTCCAACATTTGGGATGCATACGCAACATGGCTTACCGACACTTTAGTGGACCCGGGACGCACGTTCAGGTTGAAATATCCAAAATCGTTCGTGCTTGTCCCTGCTCTTTCAGCAACGAGGTACAGATTCACACGTGGGATCCGCTCACCGCTCACCGAGTCCTCTACATAGCCGTTGACCGAGAAGCTCTGTGCTACTACGAATTCCGGTTTAGTCAACAGCAGAAGTAGAAGTAAAAGCTTCCAGAAATATATCATACAATGGAGATGGAAAGTAGGAACACAGAGAACCCGAGTTGCCGCCCGATTCATTCAGAATGATCGCAAACAAAGACGGTATAGGCGCAAATGACCCTGTGATCAACATAACATCAATAGCAGTTATGCCATGACTGTTTTCTGGCGGTCAAATATTGTGCCGTTTGTTTATGAACGGAACGGCTGGTACCTATGCAACATCCGTACAGGTTGTTGCCTGGTAGCCGGGGCAAGGCGAAGAAGCTTGCGGGTTTGGCAGGGACATACAGGTTTGTATGGAATGTGATGCTGGCACAACAGAAAGAGGCTTATGAGAAAGCGAGAGAGGTGGTGATCAACCGCCCTCGATAAGCTTTGTCTCGCTGGGAAAACGATTCACGGAGTTGCGTCGCAGTATTGGAGGGCTACCTGAATACTCATTCAAGGTGGTTCGCTACACTCTGAAATACCAGGCAGACGCCTGGAAGGTGTTCTTCAAAGAGGGTAGGGGCAGGCGGAATTTCCATTCCAGGCATGGTAGCACGCCCTCTTTGACGAGCCCGGACAATGCAAGGTTCGGGACAATTAGTGTATATCCCGAAGGTTGGTTACATGGAGATTCGCCGCAAGTGGCGACCCGTATCCTGACGGCGTGCCCGTCAAAGCCGTGGCTCAGAAAAAGGCAGGCAGGTGGTATGCCATCCCCTGCTACAAGATCGATGTACCTCAAATAGAGGACAATGGCGTTGCTGTGGGGATTGACCGGAATTGTGGGCAGGTAGCGACCATATCTACGGAAGGCGAGAAAGAGGTCATGATCTGAATCACAAGCCAGAATAATCTATGCGGCAGATTCAATTTCCTTGTTCAGGATCTGCCAGTATTCGTGATAGACGAAGATGCGATTCTTCTTCTTACCCGTTATTTCCCTTACGATGCCCATGTCTTGAAGGTGCCTGATTGCACTGTATGCTGTCGGCAATGAAATGCCGGCATTCTTGGCGGCATACGGCACCGGAAGTAGTGGGCGTTCTTGGAATATCTGATGTACCAGCAGCGCCGATGCCGCACGTTTCTTCGACTGCTTTATCCTCTTGTGGTCTTCGTCAAACAGGCGAAGAATCTTTCGAGCAGTTTCAGTAGCATGTTCAGAAGTACTGATGACGCCATCCAGAAAGAACTCGAGCCATGTTTCCCAATCGCCATGAGTTCGCACGCGCTGCAGCAGTTCGTAATAATAGGATTTGTGTGTCTTGAAGTAGAAGCTGAGATAGAGAATTGGATGCCGCAGAAGGCCGCTTGAACACAAAAATAGCGTGATTAACAGCCTGCCCAAACGCCCATTTCCATCCAAGAACGGGTGAATCGTTTCAAACTGGACATGCATAAGGCCAGACTTTATCAGAGTAGTCAGTCCTGGTTGATCTGTGTGGATAAACTGCTCCAAATTGCTCATCAGGTCAGGGACGTAGTCAGGAGGAGGAGGGACGTACAGGGCATTCCCGGGGCGTGTACCTCCAATCCAGTTTTGTGACCGTCTGAAGTTTCCTGGGGACTTTGTGCTTCCACGCCCTCTGGAAAGCAGTATTTGGTGCATTTCCCGCATCAAACGCTGGCTCAACGGAAAATCGCCAGCAATACGCTCCAAGCCATGATTCATTGCTGCGACGTAGTTCGATACCTCCTGCACGTCATTCAGGGGTATCCCAGGTGCGCTGTTAATTTCGAAGAGCAGCAGGTCAGATAACGATGACTGTATTCCTTCAATCTGCGACGAAAATAGCACCTCCTGCCTGACGAATATGTGCAGGGAAATTGGGATATCCGTCAAAATTGCTGCCATGCCGTCCAACCGTCCTAGCGCCAAATTTGCCCTCTCCAACTTAAAGCATAACGCTTCCAGATTGACTGGTGGGTGTGGCGGAAGAGGCGGCGGCAGATACGCTTCCACTCGTTCCCCTACAGAAGATATTAAGACCTTACCGCCTACCCGAGACTTAGCCCCTTCAAGCTGCATCAGTAAGCAAGAACCTTAACTATCATTTTCTCAAAATAAAGAAAATGCGTTAATCCTTTATTTTGAGCAAGCACTATACCAGTGAGTAACGAAGGTATGCACGGACGAGACGGGCTGATAAGGTCGGGACAAAGGCATACGATTACCCGGATAAATCGTGTTTTGGGGACAATAGTCAGCGGTGGATACCATTACGACTCAAGTTGCAATTGGGGGCTGGCCACTTGGACTGCATCCGGTGACTTTCATCCCCGCAGACCGGTGATTTAAGGGAGATACGGCTATCCAATCTCGGTCCTTCACATCGTGTCCAGTCTTCGACCATACTTCACAGAAAGGAGGTGTCGTCATATTTGGTTTTTCTGGAAATAGGGAACCAGGCTTGCCGCGTCCGTTACCGTGCCCCGGCTTGCTTCACAAGCGAGTCGAACCCAGGCCAGTGGCGGGTATGTGCTTCGGACCAGTCATACCGGGTGGCCGATGGAACGGTTGTGCGGACCTACCAGCAACTGACCGAAATTGAGCAAACGTTCAGAGTCATGAAGTCGGATCTTGGCCTACGACCCATTTATCACAGCAAGGATGAACGCATTGAAAGACATCTGTTCATCACGGTACTGGCGTACCATACCGCCCATTTGGTTCGTACCAAACTCAAGCAAAACGGGATTCATGATAGTTGGGTGACGATCCGAGATCAGTTGAACAAGATTTGTTGGATTACGACCCGGATGGTCAAGAACAAGGATCGGTATCTGATCACGGAGGTGGATCTGTCCCCGAGTGGGGTAAAGCTCTTTGCGTGTCTGGGATTTGTGTATGATCCAGATGCGACCCGGACCGTGACTGAGCATGTGGAGCAGACGAGTCCACCTGAGAGCCAAAAACCTCCAGGTGCATGACGCGTGCTCCCCTTAAAACGGTTGAGACAACGCACTCCAGATGGAGCCACCAGAGCTGCGTCCAGTGGAACCAATACGGGATAGATCGCAGCAAAACAGGTGGTGGAACATCACAAAAACAGGGACGCAACTGCCCTGAATCAACCCCAATCAATCCGGTAAATCTCAAAATCCATCACTTCCGAAAAAATGGTCCAACCATGGATGCAGGAGAAATCCGCAACTTTATTGCACTATGAAATGGCAAAGTTAGGTTATGGACAGTCTTGAAAAATCTTCATAAAAGACCCCTGGAGCTGCCATTGCTCCCGATGGAAATAGCTTACCTAGGTATTCTGATTTCATGGCAGACCGAGAACGACTGAAATCAAGCAATTTTGGATCCACGAGACAAACATTGATACCTATTGTATACTAGGCACCGCCGTAGTCTTCGGGCAGTCTCTTATTCGACACGAAGCCGCTATTGATCAACGCAGATTGACATCCTGAACCCACAAGGTTTTGCGAGGCCGCTCTGTAATTCGCTGCAATTGTTATTTATGTATTTGCACTCGCCATTCAAGGAGACAATAACTGAACTGGAGACCATTCCAGCGACAGTAGTTAATAACCGAACAAGGAACAAACTGGCAGGCCTGGGTATACTAGGATCGGTATGGTTGACTGAGGATATTGTAAACTTCAGACCACACGAAAAAGATAAAGTTAAGTAACCTGATAGTCCCCAAGGCTGTGATTATTTAGGGCATAATACCCCCTGAATTTTTGAGTTTTTAAATCGCCCCACAAAAAGAGCGGTGTTTTTGTGAGTAATACCTGAAAGTTCTACAGAGACTGATTATCAGGGGATCCTCGAGTTTCCTTGGGAGACCAGGCGTTCTTATGCAAGGGGCAGGTCAGCATGAATATTGTTTCAGTTCGAATCCAAAATTTCCGAGGGATCAAGAGACTTGACCTCAAGCTTGGTCGGGTTACCATCCTGATTGGCGAGAACAACACCGGAAAAACTTCGGTGCTGGATGCTCTCAGACTGGCCCTTTATCATCTTGGGTCCCGTCGTGCCATTTTTAACGAAATGGATTTTCATCTACCCGACGAGAACGCTACTCCTTCATCTGCTAAACCGATTTCGATCGAAATATTATTTTCAGATCAGTATGATGAACCATGGGATAAAGAACTACAGATAAGCCTAAACCGTGCAAAGATTCTCCAAATAGACGATGTAGGCACAAATCGTGTTCATTTACGGCTTACCTGCGAATATGACCAAGCAACCAGAGAATTCGCTCATCAATGGTCGTTTCTTGATCAAGGTAAAATAGAGTTGTCCAAAGCACGTAACGACGGGATCCAGATACTGCGGGAAGAACTTCAGTATTACTACCTTAGCGCACTTCGGGATGCCAGCCGCCACTTTGATGCGAAAGGTCCGTTTTGGCGACCTTTTCTCAAGGATTCTCAACTTTCCCAGGATAAGAAATCAGAAATTGAAGAACGACTCAAGGAAGTAAACAATCTCATTGTATCGTCGCATGCCAGTTTTAACCAAGTGAAGGATCAGCTGCACCAGTTGCAGTCTCTTATTCCCTTGGGAAGTGAAGATCCGGTCTCCATTGAAGCCGTACCAAGTCGTACGTTCGAAATACTTTCCAAAGCTGAGATCCAAATCGGGGCAATTACTGGCGCCAAAATCCCTCTCGCCCTACATGGCGAGGGCACACAAAGCCTCGCAGTTCTAATGTTGTTTTTTGCTTTTCTGGAAAGCCGGGAAGGGGGGACCTCAATCCTAGCATTGGAGGAGCCGGAAGCTCACCTGCATCCATCAGCGATACGGATGTTTTGGAAACTGGTTCAGAATTTTGCAAATCAACGACTGATCTCCACCCACAGTGGTGAGCTTATCGCCGAAACGAATGTGGGTGACATTCGCCGTTTGGCTCGAACCTCAGATGGAATCAAGGCATTCCATATCCGTAATGATTTACTGTCACCAGAAGAGACTAACAAATTCAACTATCATATCCGAAGGACTCGCGGCGAATTGCTATTTGCCCGCTGTTGGTTACTTGTGGAAGGTCAGACCGAGATATGGGTGTACGAAGCGGCGGCACGAGCGTGTGGTCTGGACCTTCACAAAGAGGGCGTTCGGCTAGTTGAATTTCAGCATTCTGGTATCAATATCATGGTTAAGACCGCCAATTCGCTTGGCATTGCCTGGTATTGTGTTGGAGATAGTGACAAGCAGAGAGAAAAAGTCGAACCCACACTGCGTCGGGGACTAGATGGTGCCAAAGAGGAAGATAGATATACGTTTCCATACCCAAACATTGAAATACACCTGCTGAAAAATGGTTTTGAGGATGTATACTCGCGCTATATGCCTAAACAGAATCTCGAAAAAATCACGAAGAATCGAGATGATCCCGAGTACTGGGGGGAATACTACGAGCATTATCCAAACAGGAGCAAAACTAAAGCCGCAGCTGACATTGCCTTAGAATGGACAAGGTCTAATGCCCGCAAAGTGACCCCGGAAATACGTTCCGTTTTAGATAAGGCTATATCTTTAGCACGGGGTGATCAAATTGATTGATTTTGAGAATCTTAATGCGAATCAGCGTTGTGCAGTAAAGTGGGATACTGGGCCACTGCTAGTATTGGCTTGTCCAGGTTCAGGAAAAACGGGGGTGCTCACTCTACGCGTAGCCAGAATTCTGGAAGTAAACGAACATGCGGCAGTCTTAGCACTGACATTCACGAATAAGGCCGCGACGGAGATGCGGGAACGTGTAGATCAGTTCTTGAAAAAAAACACCAATCGCGTCCGCTTGTGTACTTTTCACAGGTTTGCGTCGGAACTCCTGGGACAACATGGAAGCCATATCGGCATTCGGCCGGACTTTAGCCTCCTTACTCAGAAAGAAGATCGAATTGCTATTCTTGAAGGAGTAATTGGGAATTCTCCTAATGGTCAGCATACTCTACCCGAGGATCCCAATCATCTCCTCCACCTAATTGATCGGCTTTTCTCGGAAGCCTACAGCGGGAATGGAAATTTTTCGCCGCTCCCCTCAACACCTCCTTGGTTGCAACCCCTCTTTACTCAGTACTGTGATGCACTCATCAGAGCAAACCGTCTTGACTTCGGGAGTCTAATCTATTTTGCAAATCGATTACTTCGTGAAAAGCCAATGGTAGCCCGGGTCGTTCGCCTGAGCTGGACATATCTCTGTATTGACGAATTTCAAGACACAAACAAGGCGCAGTATGATCTTATTCGGTTGATTGCCCCTGACCGGCATCACAATATCTTTGTTGTCGCCGATGACGATCAAATCATCTATCAGTGGAATGGAGCAAGTATTCAGCGTTTGTCAGATTTGCGTCGTGATTACGAATTGAAAATTATTCAATTCCCGGAAAGCTACCGCTGTCCACCAGAGATCGTAAATCATGCAAACCGTCTCATTGAGTATAATTCCAGACGCATGGAAAGAGAGACATTAGTGCCTCGTCGCCAAAGGGGGCCCTCCACGACCGATCCGATCCGCATCAAAAGGTGTCGTTCTGCCGCAGAGGAGGCTGCATTCGTGGGAGAGGATATTCTATCACGTGGGCTGAATGCATCAGACTGTGTTGTGCTTGGAAGAACAAGGCGTCTACTCTATCTTGCTGTTGAAGAGCTTTGTAATGCGGGGCATAAGGCGGTTATGTTTCAGAAAAAGAACGACTTTGATTCTCCGATATTAGGAGTCATTGTGGAGGTTTTGAAGCTTACCAACTTGCGCCATGACAAAATCGTGCTGAGAAGGCTCTGTCAACAATGGCGTCACCTCACTGGTGTGGTAATTGATCCACATGCAGTTGATGCCGAGGCAACACTGGTTGGCGGAGACTTTTTGCGGGCTTGGATTCATGTTGCCGGGGATCAAAACGATGATGGTCTATTACATCTAATTCGCACCAATCTCGTTGATAGATTAGATTTCCGTAAGATCATTGACTGGGTTTTTGAAGACGGGTGCAAATTATTGAAGACCCAGGATCAAATAGATCTAATAGCCGAAGAAGCTGAGATGTGGAGGAGCATTGATCGCGAAATCGTCCGAGAGCACGGTGACAGTGTGACGCTGAATACTTATCTGCAACAGCTTGATCTTTCCTCGAAGGTACCCCCAATAGAGGAAAACACGATCCGGTGCATGACGGTTCACCAGTCCAAGGGGCTCCAATTCAAGCACGTTTATCTGATCGGAATGGCACAGGAAATTTTTCCATCATACCGGGCGTTAAAAAAAGGCCCTAGAAGTGTAGAGGTGGAAGAAGAACGCAGAATCTGTTTCGTGGCGATCACACGAGTGCAGAATACATTGACACTATCATGGTCGGAGAAGTATTTCGGTTATTCGAAAGAACCTTCTCAGTTTTTGAGAGAGTTGGGGATAGAGTTTCCTGTTCCTCAAGGTGTCGAATCCAAATTATCATTGACCGCAAACACCCCATCCGCTGAAATTACGTAGCCTACCATACTGTGCTAAATGTGTATTTCACTGAGCCAAGTCTCCAAAAAGCTGCTCAAGGTGGATAATTTCAATCTGGACAAGTGAACAGATTGGATCCGAGTATATGGAAGCGCGGAAGCCCAGAAAGACTCCTCTTCTTGTCAATTGCATCCTGATAGACGGAATCAGTTTCCTTTCATTCTGTCGGCCAAGAACGTCCAGAAAATTCTAATGCCCCAATCTCCATGAAACGTGTCGCGTTTCTTTTGGGAGCAGGGGCTTCCATTCCTGCCGGATATAGTTCTACTGAATGCCTGACAAGCAAGATACAGGCTTCGGAGGGGTATTCCCGATGGACAGATGAAAATTACTGCCCTGGCCCTGCTGACTCGAATGATTCTATAACCCCTGTTGTGCGCCGCATGAGTTGATGGTTTTCTAAGCTAACGCGGGAATACTTCCGATATCGCAGCGAGATCAAAGAGCCCAGCTATGAAGAGCCTATTATTGATGTAGATTTACAAAAAACATAGCACCGTGTAAGCTCTACCTGATCTGGAGAGTCCTACTATACCAGCCGTGTGAGTCGAGAGGCTCACGCACGGTTCTGTGAGAGCCGGAGGGTGAAATTCCCTCCGGCTACGTCACATTCTCCAACATTTGTTACGCATTTGTGTTAATCTGAAAGCGTTTTTTGCTTGGAATTAGCGATCATGGCGAGGTCAGCTTTGACACTTTCAGTCGATCCGTGTAGTATACAGGACAATCGACAAACTGATCTTCACGGTATATTGATATGAATAGCTGGGTTGTCGCAGGGGTTGTCATCGCAGGGATATCAGCTATGTTTGCTGGTCTTGCGACTCTTGTAACTTACCGTATGTGGCGCAGTAGTAGCCGCTCCCAAAGTGAAGAAGAGGGGAAATGGAAGGGGCGAGTTGATATTCTTTTGGAAAGAACTGGGAAAGATTTGGAAAGAATTGGGAAAGAGCTTACCGAGCTTCGTCAGATTGTATTTTCTCGCTTTGGCATTCCTCTGGTCATTTCCAAGAGTCCGCTTCGACTTACCGAGCTTGGAAAAACTGTGTCGGAAGAGATTACAGCGCAAGCGTGGGTTGAGAGGGTAGCGAACACTCTCAATGAGAAGGTCGAAGGCAAGGATGCTTATGAAATCCAGGATTCTGTTTCGAGTACGTAGAAAGTACTGATCAGTACAGCAACGAAGAACGACAAGCAATCCGGAACGCTGCCTACAAACTAGGGGTAAAGGCTGAAGATATTCGCCAAGTCCTCGCTATCGAACTTCGAGACAAATTGCTGAAAAATGCTGGACTAGAAGCCTCCGAAGAATCGCAAGAGGCCTAAGCAATCTACGAGCTTGCCTTCATGGCATTCGAGCATACTGGACAGATTTGAATCTCTTGTTGCTTGGTTGGCGGCACCGAATCCCAGACTTGTTTTTGGCAGCTAATTTTGCATATACTCCCATTCAACAACCGTTCACCTAAATGGATAATTTCCATAAATTGGCTAGCGGTTCTGCGCTCTGCGTGCCTTGATCCTGTTGAAGCGCACCAGTGCGATGTCCTTTGTATCTGGGCTTGCGTCAGGTAGCCAGAAGTTATGTTAATCAAACTTTGGTTAAATGTCTGCGATACGCTGAATTCGGGCAGCCCTACCCTAGCCAAGTTAGCCCATGTATAGGCTTCTGTGTAATCTTGTTCCACGCCGTTGCCGTTGTAATAGGCCCAACCCAAATCACCTTGGGCCTCGGCGTGTCCCTGCTCTGCGGCTTTCTTGTACCATTGGACAGCGAGTCTATAATTTTGGGGAATATCGCTACCGCCGGCGCAGGCCTCGCCCAGTTCGTACTGCGCCTCCGCGTCTCCCCTTTCAGCTCTTGCTTGTAACTCTTCTACTGATTGCCCGTTGGCGACCCCCGCCATAAGCAAAAGGGCTACTGCGATGAGTGTGGTCGCCTTGGTCATGCCCATGCCTTCAATTAAGGAAATTAGAGGCAATGAGCAGTACAACTCCAATTCCGATCATCCAAATCAATAGATTATACCTCATATTCTGTGCCTTCATCTCGGTGTTCATGGCCTTCGTTTGGGCTTCTATCTTAGACTCCAGTCTAGCAATAATATTTGTCGACGCCATTTCTCTAATTATGTTTAATAACTTAAAAGCCTCCACTTCTTCCAGCCCTGTCTTCCTTAAAAATTGATAAGCCTCGGTGTCCTCTTCAAGGGGCATTCACTTCCGTTCAGACTTGTTGACTCAAGATGTACGACAGAAATATTTGAAAGGTTTCCTAAGTTTAGGGATTAATGTAAGCGATACTCCAGGAAAATGCTGTTTTACAACGAGGGTAGCCGTTCACCTTAATGGATGATTCCCTTTCTTTTGCGTTGCATGAAAGCTCCCGAGCCACCTTCCAGAATGTTTGCCACCTGATCACGAATCGTCGGCATGTCATGGAGCCTTGTGCATCGACCAGCATTTCTGTGTGACCTTCCGAATGTGGAGCACACGCCGATCCACTCCGCATCGCCGAAAACCGGGGTATTCGGCTTGGCGTGCAACTGATACTGGAGCGAAAATGTTGTCGCTTGCGGATGTCCGTGAAACGGTCATCGAGTCGGATCATTTGAGGCGGGTTTGGGGGATTCACCCGCAAATCCTGTCTGCGCGAAGCCTGTTCAATGTTGCACGTCAGACGGAGCACTTGACAAAGTCCGTGGTGCAACGTTCAGTTTCTGGGTCAGTTTTCTTACTGCTTCATGATATTGCTCTGAAGAATAATAGGCCCAAAGTGGCGCTGTAAGTCGCTCACCATTGGGCATTATCGCGCGGCAGTTACAGTCGCAAGTCGCACCCATGTACAGCGTCGCGGGTAACGATCCAATTTGGCTTATAACCATGCCTGCTTTCCATAGTGTAGTATCATCATTTGCTTTGGCAGGCTGTCGTCTTTTCTCTGTCTTCTCGGGTTCAGTAGTGCACGACTTTGGTCTGGCACCCAACCGGCAGGCGATGGTCTTTCACTTCGGTCCGTGGCCGGCTTCCCATTCAGCGCGTGTGCATCTCGTGCCAAATGACGTCAGTAACCTGCTCGAGTGATCTATGCACGGTCTCTATCTGGCTTAGACGTATCTGTTTCCTTGGTTCTACCGTGAATGTTGTGGTAGAACCAAGTTTATAGAAATGCTTGTTTTGTTTGAAGTTTGTGTAGTGTGACTTCAATGTCTAACCAATCCCCAATCCCTCATGTATGTCCGCGCTAACCTCGTACACTCAAGTCCGGTGTTAAGCTCTACAGCTAAGCACTTCTTGAATGCCACCGTGTCATGGAAAACCCAAACAAAGAACCATCCTCAATCTCGGTCAAGACTTGGATCTCCCCAAAAACAATAGCCAGCTTGGGAAACCATGTCCAAGACGGCTTGAGAGGACGGATCAACCTCCCTTTGAAAATGAAAAAACCAAAAGATCAGCCAGAACGTCATCCAAAAGCTGCAGAAGAAGGGCTACAAGGTGGAGTACCTCAGATCAGCTGCATCGCTGGTTCGCGGTTGCGTGCGAGGAAGCCGAAATAGAGTTCAAACCGATTCGCGAGATGGAACAATTTAGAACCTTGGTGCAACAAATCGAAAACCTCCGACGTTACATCGCAAATCACTATTCTCAGCACTCACTTACGCGCCCCACTGTCAACTACTTTTGAAACACTCCCGGAATCAGTCCGGGCCTAGCATGACAGGTTTCGAGTGAGCGCCCCGTACCAACATGAGGTGCCCCATGGCAGCCGATGATGTGATCACCAAGGCGAGGAAACTCCCGAGTGGTGCGGTATTTCATCGTTGCGCGCTTCAGGTGAACCCTTGCCACTACGGTTCTACGTACCGAGGCAACGCACTGTCCGGTGACGTTGTCGATCACGCCGAGGCGATTGTTCAGAAAGCGTCGGACCTAGGCGTCTCCGTACTCGCCATCACCGACCATAACCACGTCGGCGGCGTCGGCGCGTTCCGCGCCGCCGCTAAAGGGCATGGGATCCACATCTTTCCTGGCTTCGAGCTGTCGTCGAGTGAAGGTATTCACGTTCTGTGTATCTATTCCCCCAACACCGACGACAGTCTTCTCGGGCGCTACCTCGGCGGGTTTGGCATCACCGACACGGAACCCTCGATCAAGTTGGCTGACAAGACCTTTGTGGAGGTTCTTGCAAAGGTGCGCGAGCAGGGTGGTGTCGCAATTGCTGCCCACGTGACCAGCAACAAAGGGTTGCTCAAGGTTCTTACCGGTCAGGCGTGCATCCAAGCGTGGCGGAGTAAGGATCTGTTGGCAATTCAGATTCCAGGTTCCGTTGCCGATTTGCCCCATGCTGAGAGGCACATCGTGGAGAACAAGAATTCTGACTACCGGCGCGACCCTCCCGCTGAGGATGGGCTCGCTATCGCGGTCGTCAACGCGAAGGACATCGTCGAACCTGAAGACCTCGAAGATCAATCGGCCACCTGCTGGATCAAGATGTCAGAGGTGACAACCGAGGGGCTGCGTCAGGCCTTTCTGGACCCGAACTCGCGTATCCGCCTCAATCCCAGGGAAGGCAAACGGGAGCCAGAGGGGCACGCCGAACTCGTCGCGATCGCTTGGGAAGGAGGATTCCTAGATGGCGCCGCTATCCATTTCAATCCGAACCTCAATGTCCTTGTCGGGGGTCGCGGGACCGGCAAATCGACTGTGATCGAGAGCATCCGCACGGTGTTGGGCATCGAGGCCATTGGCGACGAGGCGCGCAAGGTCCACGAGGGCATCATCCGCCACGTCTTAAAGAACGGGACCAAGATTTCGCTCCTAGTCCGCGTCCATCGCCCGGTGGTTCGCGAGTACCGTATTGAGCGCACGATCCCGAACCCATCGCTGGTCCGGGATGAACATGGGGAGGTGTCCAATCTCTCGCCTCAGGACGTGCTGCCAAGTGTCGAGGTCTTTGGCCAGCACGAGATTTCGGAGCTGACCAAGAGCCGCGAAAAGCTGACCCGCCTGCTCGATCGCTTCGTCGATCGCGATGACGACTTCCCGGACAAGAAGGCTAACCTGCGCCGCGCGATGGAGAAAAGTCGCAGGAGCCTTCTCGATGCACACGCCGATTTGGTACAGATCGAGGAGCGCCTAGCAGCGCTTCCGAGCCTAGAAGAGACGCTGGAGCACTTCCGCGAAGCCGGGCTCGAGGATCGGCTCAAGAAGCGGAGCCTGCTGGTGCGCGAGGAGCGTCTGCTTGCCTCCATTCCAGAGCGCTTCGCGTCATTCCGTGAATGTCTCGAGACCCTGAAGTCCGAGATCCCCATGGACCATGTGTTCCTCTCCGCCAAAGCGCTCGAGAATTTGCCTGGAAAGGTGATTCTTAAGCGCTTGAACGATGTCTTCAGAACGTTCGACCTCGAACTCCAGCGAATCGCAAAAGAGCTGGAGCAGGCGTTGACGGGTGCCGACGAGGGTGTCGCCCTTGTGCGCGCCGAGTGGGAGACGCACAAGAAAGAGATCCAAGAGGACTACGAAAAGATCCTCCGAGAGCTGCAGAAGTTGCGCGTGGATGGCGAGGAGTTCATCCGCCTGCGGCGACAGATCGAAGAGTTGCGGCCTCTGCGCAAGCTGCAAGCCTTGGCCCAACGCATTGAGAAAGAGTACGCCGACCGCCGCCGCAGCCTGCTGGCGGAGTGGGAGGATTTAAAGGCGCTTGAGTTCCGACGCCTGGCCGACGCGGCGCGGCGAGTCAACAAGAAGTTCCGTGATCGGGTGCAGGTGGAGGTGACCGCGGCCGGTGACCGCGATCCATTGTTCAACCTCCTCAGGGAACAGGTTGGCAAGCGACTGTCCGAAACGATCGAAAGCCTCCGGGGCGCTCACGATCTCTCACTCACTCACTTCGTCCAGGCCTGTCGTTCCGGAGCGGAGGTGCTGAACGAGACATTTGGCATCACGCCAACCCAAGGTGAACGCCTCGCCAAGGCTGCACCCGAGGTGCTGATGCGCGTCGAGGAACTCGAACTGCCGCCGACTACCGCAATCCGCCTCAATACGGCTCCCGTCGGGGAACCTCCGACGTGGCAGGCACTCGAGGCGCTCTCCACCGGTCAGAAGGCCACTGCGGTCCTGCTCCTGCTCCTTCTCGAGTCCGAAGCGCCCCTCATCGTCGATCAACCGGAGGACGATCTCGACAACCGCTTCATCACCGATGGAGTCGTTCCGCGCATGCGCGGAGAGAAGCAGCGTCGACAGTTCCTTTTTTCCACTCACAACGCCAATATCCCGGTCCTCGGCGATGCCGAGTTGATCATCGGCCTTGCTGCCACTGGCGAGGCTGTGCACGGCCGCGCGCGTATCGCCTCCGAGTACATGGGCTCGATCGACACCAAGTCTGTGCGTGAGCTGGTTGAGGAGATCCTTGAAGGTGGCAAGGATGCCTTTGAGCGCCGGCGCCGGAAGTATGGGTTCTGAGGAGCGATGCGATGAATCGAACCGAACTGGAAGAGTTGATCCGCAACGGCGAGAACTCGGGCGTCGAGTTCAAGCGTGACGATGTCCTCCCAGAGCGCCTCGCCAAGGAGCTGGCGGCGCTGCTGAACTTGAGAGGGGGGCATCTCCTTCTTGGCGTTGAAGATGACGGTACCGCTACGGGTTTGGTCCGCGCACCCAAGCAGGTCGAGGAATGGATCATGGAGGTCGCGCGTGTGCACCTACGCCCCGCGGCCATTCCGTTTTGGGAGACCCTGACGCTCGACAACGGAAATATCGTCGGAGTCATCTCGCTTCCCGCCGATGCACCGGACAAGCCCTACAAGGCCAAGCGCGGCTCGGCGTGGGTGACGCAGGTTCGGGTGGGCACGACCACTCGCGACGCGACGCATGCAGAGGAAGCACGTCTCTACATGCAGTCCGGGCACCTACAGTACGACCGCAAGCCGGTTCCCGGCGCGACGTTCAGCGACCTCGACTTGCGACGCTTGGTGAATTACTTCCGTGACTTGCGCCAGCAGACGGCTCCAGAGAACACGGCCCTCGAGTCCTGGCTGCGCCTACTGGTCAACACCGAGTTGATGGTAGAGGACCGTACACGGCTGATGCCGAGTGCGGGCGGGCTGCTGCTCTTCGGTCGGAAGCCAAACCGCTTCCTCCCCCAGGCCGGGATCAACGCAGTGGCCTACTCCGGCACCGAGAAGGACTATGACGCCAAGGCTCGAGCGACGCTGCGAGGGCCCGCAGTGTCTCTGTTCCCAGCCCCCTCGAACGATCCCGGGCAGCCGCTCTACCCCTTGCTGCCGCGTACATTTTCGGAGGCTGGCAATGCCGTTGAAGCGGGCGTCATCGAGCAAGCCCTTGATTTCGTGCGCCGAAATATCGAAGTAACCGCTAGGATTGAGCGCGATGGACGGCGCCTGGAGCGCTGGGACTACCCGCTCGAAGCCGTGCGTGAAGCGCTGGTCAACGCGGTTGTGCACCGCGACTACACCATCAACGTGATTGACATCGAGCTGTCCATCTACACCAATCGGATCGAGATCATCTCTCCCGGGCGCCTCCCGAACACGGTTACCGTGGACAAAATGCGGGCCGGATACCGCGCCTCGCGCAACGAGTTGATAAAGGAGATGCTGCGTGACTACCGCTACATCGAAGCCACCGGCCTCGGAGTACCGCGCAAAATCATTGGTGGGATGCGCGCGCACAACGGCACCGAGCCTGACCTCATCGAGGAGGATGATCGCTTCATGGTACGCCTGTGGAGGGAAGCGAGATCGTGACCACTTGAAGAGCTCTCATCCAGGTCGCATTGTCGCTTGACATGGGTCAGATCGTTAAGAAGCAGAGGAGACAATACGACAGGTGGCATAAGGCCCGCCGAAAGGCGGCGTGAAGCCACCCCCGACCGTACGGATACGGTCGATCAAGGCGTTCAAAACAACAAAACTGGCCCGAGGTGTGTCCGCTGGGCTGATCAGACCCCGAAAAAAATCGCATAATTGCGTCAAACCCAACTTTTAGCAGAGACGCCAACCCAAATACGCCGAGACCAAGCTACTACCCCTCGAATTGATACTTCAGACGTACGCAAACCAGGGGAGTTACCCATTAAGGTGGAACCTTGCGGAAAAGCCGTTAAGGCTTGTCAAATAAAGTTTCAATTAGGGGGCTTCTAGTCCAGCATCCTTCAGCAATTTATCCCGAAGTTCGATAGCGAGGACTTAGCGAATATTTTTAGCCTTTATCCCCTCGTTTGTAGGCGGCGTTTCGGATTGCTTGTTGTTCTTCATTGCTATACTCATTAGTACTTTCTACGTACTTGAAGTAATAAACCTGTATTTCATAAGCATCCATTCCTTTGATCTCCTCATTGAGAGAGTCCGCTACCCTCTCAACCCACGCTTGCGCTGCGATCTCTTTCGATATAGTTTCTCCAAACGCGGTAAGTCGAAGCGGACTATCGGAACTGATTATAGGAATGCCAAAGATAGAAAATACAATTTTACGAAGCTCGGTAAGCTCTTTCCCCATTCTTTCCAAATCTTCCCTAATACTCTTCAAAAGAGTATCAACTCGTCCCTTCCACTCTCCGTCGTCTTTGATATCCTTATGAGTATTGCCGCGCCACGAACGAAGAGCTACAAAAACCCCAACAGATAGAATTACAAGTGTAAGAATAGATACGACCGAATTGAAGATATCCATTACATTCCCATTAGTGATGTGAGAATCATTGTAACAAATACACACGAAAAAGTAAAGTTATGACGGGTTCCATAACCCATAAAAGGTTCCCAAAAGTTGAGAATGTTTAAGGTTTAACCCAAGTTTGTCACGCGTAGTAATATAGAAGACACAGACCTTTCCTGATCCCATTTTTTGGGCATTTTTTTCGGGGCCATGGATGTCGGAGATTTACCGGATATGTCTGTGTTGATTTAAGGGGGTATGGTGGTCTGTTTTTCTCCTTCTCCGCGGCCTATTCTGCCGTGATCTGGCCTACCTGATTGCACATGGACGCAGTTCTGCCTGCTCCATCTGGAGTTCCTGTTTTCAACCTTCATGAATTGACACATATGCGTCATGTATCGGGGGGTTTCGGCTTGTCAACCTTCTCCTCCATGGTTTTGGTCGCTTTGGGATCGTATTTCAGTCCCATGCACTGGGCGACCCGTTCTAAAAAAGGCGTCAGGTCCTCATCCACATTCGTGATCAGATAGCGATGTTTGGTTTTGGGGATCCGAGTGGTAATCCGTTTGATTCGGTTGAGGCGGGTTCGAATCGTATCCCAGCTATGATGGATGCCTTGGGCTTTGAGCTTGGTCCGAACCAAGTGGGCTGCATGATAAGCCAGTACGGTGATGAACAGATGCCCCTCAATGCGTTCATCCTTGCTGTGATAAATGGGCCGCAGTCCCAGGTCCGATTTCATGA